>JAFDBP010000183.1 GCA_019313245.1 Deltaproteobacteria bacterium | reverse complement strand
CGAGCGTCAGCGCGCGCTCGAGCGCCTCGCGCGCGCGCTCCGACTCGCCGCCCGCGCGCAGCGCGTCGGCGCGCACTTCGCAAAACAGCGCCAGTTCGGGGTGTGCGGCCAGCGCCGCATCGGCCGCACTCAGCGCCTCGCCGCTCTTCCCCTCGGCGACGAGGTAGTCGACCAGCGCCCGAAGTGCCGCACCGTTGAACGGCTGCGTGAGATCGAGGTTCGACTTTCGGATGAAATCGATCCCGCGCGCGGCGCCTCCGCGGGACGCGCGAATCGCGGCGATCTCCGCGATCACCACCCCTCTCTGGCCGGGAATCTCGCCGAGACGTCGAGCCGCGTACTCGACGCGCCCCTTCTGACCGGCCCGACTCGCGAATCGGATCCCCTCCACGAAACTCTCCGCGTCGCGGGGCACTTCGCGCCAATAGCGCTCGAGGACGGGGGGCGCCTCCTTGTCGAGGCCGAGCGCCTCGAGCAGCCGCAACAGTCCGAAAAGCGCCTCCCGGTTCTTGGGATCGGCGCGCAACGCCTCGCCGTATTCGGTCACCGCGCGCTCGAAGTGGCCGAGCTGCATCGAGGCCTCGGCGACGAGTTCGCGCGCGGCGCTGTTGTCGGGCCAGAGCTTGAGGCCGGCCTCGAGCGCCTCGACCGCCTCGGCGGGCTTTCCCCGAACCAACAGCAGGCGTCCGCGCAAGAGGTTCGCAATCACCGGGTCGCCGTCGAATTCGGGAACGATCTCCTCGGCCTTGTCGTAGTAACCCGCCCGGATCAGCAGATCGACGTACTCGGCGAGCATCAACGCGGGGTTCTGACCCATCAGCGCCAGCCCCTTCGCCATCGCATCCGCGGCCTCGATGAGTTCGTCCCGCTGTTCGTAGTACTTCGCGAGCATGAACCAGGCCTGCTGATCGTTCACGCCATCCTCGGTGGCGGCGCGCAGCAGCCGCTCGGCCTCCTCCTCCTCCCCGGTCCGACTGAGTCGATTTGCGAGGGCTTCGATGAAGATCAGGTGGGTGGGCTCCGCCTCGACGGCACGGCGCAGGATCTCGGTTGCGCGCCGCGGCTGGCCGACCTCGATGAAGAAATCGACCCCGGCGAATACGATCATCTCCTCCGCGGGAAATTGCTCCAGGCAATCGTCCCAGAGCAGTTCGGCGGCCTCCGGGTCTCCCTTCTCCTTCATGAAGGTCGCCGTGCCCCCGCAGACCCGCGGCTCCCAATCGAATCCGCCCTCCCGGCTCTCGATCGCTTCGGCAATCTCGCCGAGCGCCGCCTCGGCCTCCTCGGCGCGATCGAGATTGAGTAGCGCCACCAGGCGCGAGATCAGCGCATTCGCGTCGCCGGGCTTTAGCTCGAGCAGGCGCTCGACGTCGGCGAGGGTCTCTTCGTTCTGCTTCGCCTTCAGCCGCGCGGCGATCAGCAGCCGAAGCACGTCGACGCGGTCCGGCGCGAGTTCGAGCACCGCGCTCGCCGCGAGCACCGCGTCCTCGGCGCTGCCGCCGTTGAGGATCGCCTGCACGAGCAGGATTCCGTCCTCGATCGCGCGATCGGGGTCCTGCGCGGCCTTGCGCAGCGGCCAGATCGCGAGTGAGGATTGGCCGGTCTGCAGCAGAGCCAGGCCGTAGAGATGGTTGAGTTCGGGATCGTCCGGAGCCTCGTCGAGCCGGTCGCGCAGCGGCTCGATGGTCTCCGCGAACCGCCCGCTCTGCTGGAAACTCCGAAGGTCTTCGAGTTGCGCCTCGGGACTGCATCCGCCCGTCCACGCGAGCGCAACGAGCGCGACGGCAAGCCACGCGCGGCCGGGTAGATGGGCAACTTGGGGACTCAACTCGCCTCCTCTCTGCGTTGGATGCTCGGCTGTATGCGCGCCACCGGATGCGTCGCCCCCGGGGGACGAAACCGCGCCCGACGGGATAAAATCCTTGACACTTCGCAGGTTTTTCTGCCAGTGTGGCGTACACAGGCGCTTGACTGCAGCGGGCAATCCTCTGCTAAACCGCCCCGTTAGTCAACGGCGAAGTTCCTGGGAACCTCGGGTCGCGCAGGTGCGATCTGAAGATCTGCAAATTAGGGGGCCGCAACGAATGGCAACTCTCAAGTCTCACAGAATCGTTACAGCACTATTAAGCGTCACCATCTTAGTCGCACCGCTGCTAGTCACCACATCGGCGGATGCCGCATCGGGACTGTTCCGGATGAAGCGGACCTGGTGGGGCGGCACGGGCACGACCGAAACGCCGGATCCGTACATCAGCAAGGACTTCCATCCGCGCGCAACGGGCCCGAACAAGGCGCCCGCCGCGGCGGCCTACGTCGGCACCACCTCGCCCGCCCCGAGGTTCACGGCCCCGAGTAAGTTCATCAAGGACTACACCTGGTACAGCGCGTGCGTGCCCGGAACCTGTTTCCCGGGCTATCCGGAATCGAAGGCGTGGTACTCGTACTGGAACCTGAGGGGAAGCTTCCGGCCGAACAACTCGCAATACGGCGGCGCGTCCGGGCCGACCACGGTGGTCTTCCCGACGACGATGGGCAACCCCACACCGCCGCTCAACCAGGGCAACCCGGTGACTCCGACCACGACGCCGTGTGTGGGTGGTGGACTCACCAATTGTGGTTTCCTCGCCCACGACCTCGGCAGCCGCATGGCGGGCGATCCCATCTCGTTCGTGGGCGGCAACTACGACCACAGTCGGGCCGGATCGATCATGATCACACCGGGCGTGAATCGCTTCGGCGGCACGATGCACTTCTTCTACGGTGCGAACCACACCTACTACCAGAAGATCACCGCGAACTATCCGTACATCTCCAAGGCCTACGGTCCCCAGATGGATGTGCGGACGCCGAATGCGAATACGGTGATCGGCGACGTCCAGTACGGTGGCCCGTTCAACGTCTACCGGATGACGACCTACGGCAACTACAGGACGACCACCGGCACGCCGAATTCGCCCGGCGGCTACTACTCGCGTAGGGTCCCGTACTTCTACCAGGTCAATCCGTTCACGACGGGGATGGTCACCGCCTGGGAGCCGCACGGCGCGACCAACACAGTGTTCACACTCACGGGCTACGACAACCGCACGCCCTCGACGGGCGGCGGGTTCCAGCTCAGCGGTGTGATCTCCATGGTGCGCCCGCGCCTCGTGCACACCTATCAGATCCCGCGCGACCCGCAGGATCCGATCGTGATGGCGTGGGCGTCGGCCGGCGCCTGGCAGATGGACTTCTACTTCCTGCCGGAGCCCGGGAGCGCGGTGATGATGGCCTCGGGGCTCGTGGTCCTGGCGGGCCTGTACCGCATGCGGAGGCGATGATCCGAGCCTGACCGCAGCACGCACCTACCTGCAGGTGTTCTCAAGGGCGCACCGAGGAGAGCCTCCCCTCGGTGCGCCCTTGATCGTTCCCCCCAACCATCCTAGCTTCCGGCCGCATGAGCGAACCCGAACACCGAGTGAAAAAGCGCCGACCGGTGCTCGAGGTATTGGCGGCGATCGTCGCCATCGCGCTCCTCGCAGCGGGAATTGGACTCTTCTTCAGCGGCGATGGCGAACGCCGGGACTCCAGGCCCATCGGCACGATCGATGACGTGCTCGCGCTGCGCGATCGCGACGACGTCAACGTGCTGTTCATCCTCGTCGACACGCTGCGCGCCGACCGGCTCGGCTGCTACGGCTACGAGCGCGACACGAGCCCCAATCTCGATGCGCTCGCGGCGAGCGGCATTCGCTTCGCACAACAGGTCTCGCAGTCGTCGTGGACGAAGTGTTCGATGTCGTCGCTCTGGACCGGGCTGTATCCGGCGCGCACGCGCAGCCTGCGCGCCTACGACGTGCTGTCCGAGCAAGCGACGACACCGGCCGAACTCTTCCGGGAGGCGGGTTTTCGAACGGCCGCAGTCTGGAGAAACGGCTGGATCGCCCCGAACTTCGGTTTTTCCCAGGGCTTCGAGATCTACCTGAGCCCACTCTCGCCGCGCGGCGCCAAGATGAGGCGCATCGACAGCCCGAACATCGCGCTCGAGGGCAGCGACGGCGACATCATCGATTCCGCGCGCGAATTCCTGCGGGCTCACGGGCACGAGCGCTGGTTCCTCTACCTGCACATGATGGACGTCCACCAGTACGCCTACTCGGAAGACACGGCGCTGTTTGGCACCAACTACTCGGACTCCTACGACAACTCGATCCGCTGGGTGGACAGTCTGCTCGGGCATCTGTTCGACGAACTCGAACAGCGCGGCCTGCGCGAGAACACCCTGATCGTATTCAGCTCGGATCACGGCGAAGCCTTCGGCGAGCACGACGGAGAGGGACACGCGCGCAACGTCTACGGCGAAGTGACCACCACCCCGCTGATCATGAGCTTCCCTTTTCGGCTGGAGCCGGGGATCGTCGTCGAGGCGCGCTCCGAAAACGTCGATCTCTGGCCGACCGCGCTGGAACTCGTGGGCGTACCGCCGCTGCCCGACACGGACGGACAATCCCTCGTGCCCGACATCGTCGCCGCGGCGGGTGGCGCGTCGGAACCCGACGCGGAGGGGATCGCGATCGCCCACCTCGACCAGAGCTGGGGCAGGGAACAGCAGAAACCGCGGCCGATGGTCTCCTACACCGAAGGGCGCTGGCGCCTGATCTATCGCGCGCACGCCCCGAAGACCTCGGAGCTCTACGACAAGTGGCAGGACCCCCGCGAGCAGCAGAACATCGCCGACGATTGGCCGGAGGTCTACGAAGACCTCGTGGCGAAGGCAGAGGCCTATCTCGCGAGTCGCCCCCCGCCCTGGGGTGACGACGCGCCCACCGTCGAGATCGACGAGATGCAGCTGAACCAACTGCGCGCCCTGGGCTACGGGGTCCAATGATCGCCGGGCAGAGCGCACAGGCCAGCGCAAGGAACGCGATCGGCGGGAAGCGCCCGGGAGG
>JAFDBP010000182.1 GCA_019313245.1 Deltaproteobacteria bacterium | reverse complement strand
CTACGATGAGGCCGAGGTTGCGCTGATTCGTAACGTAGCCACGAGCAAGAAGCGCGCGCTTCGGATCTAGCGATTCGGATACTGGAGGCCGTAGCCGTCGATCGGCGAAACCGTCCTGTGGGAAACCGAATCGCCGTTGGAGGCGGTTCCCTGCCCGGGCGGGACTCCTGGGGAACAGGAGCCGGTCTCGGGTTCGGTCGCCTGGAGCCGCCCGTCTCAGAACCCCGCGACGCGTCCGATCCGCGCAGAGAAACCGCTCTCGACGTCGTCGAAACGGGCTCGTGTCGACACGGCCGGTAGCGCGGAAGTCAACCGCGGCTCCACGGGGCTCCATCTGACTTCCGATCCGGCGCTGGCGAAGCTCGTCGACGAGTACGCCGAGCGCTTCGGCTCGACGGCGCGCGGGATCCAGGAGGCGTGCAATCGGCTCGACTCCGAAGCGGTGGGACGCATCGCCCATCGTCTACGGGGGGCTCCGCGAACTACGACTTCCCCGCCGTGGGTGAGGCGGCGGCGCATTTCGAGGACGAGATTCGGGGGTATCGCCCCCGATCCGAGGTCGCTGCGCGGGCCGGGGCTGTGGCCCGAGAGGTCGATCGCCGCTGGTCCGACCGATCCAGGCCTTCGCCCGCTTCGCTCTAGCGCCGGGCTTCTCGATCTGTGACGCAGGATGCGAGAGGACGACGCCCTAGCGCGACCTCGAGCGCCAGTTCTTGGCACGTCGATTGCTATGAGCACCGTGCATGGAGCCCAGCATCACCGTCTCCAATCGGAAGCCTGATCGCCGGTCGCAGGCGCCCTCCCCGGAGGGCACTCGCTGCCTTCTCTGCGATTGGAACCTGATTCCCTGGCTTCGGGTGCCGGGCGACTGGCGTCGCCCGACTCTCGGCGTGAGTTACGGGGTAGGGTGGTGCCCGGACTGCGCGCTCGGGCGCCTCGAGTCGAGGCTCTCGGCCGATGAGATCGAGGCTGCCTATCGCGTTCCCTACGTTCCCCACACGCCCTCACCCACGTCCGGCTTCGATCAGTCCAGATCGCGAAGCCTGCTCGGGAGACTCAGGGATCGCCTCGTCGGCTGGCGCGTTGGAGCTCCCGAGATCGACGCATCCTGGGTGCGTCGGGAGTTCGGGGAACGACCCCTCGATGTGTGCGAGATCGGTTGCGGCGGAGGCAGGATCCTCGAGGCTTTCCGGAGCGCGGGGCACCGGGTGATCGGCGTCGAGCCGGGAGCCGAAGCGCGCGAGTTCGCGCACGCAAAGGACCTCGAAGTGCTAGAAGGCAGCGCGGAGAGCCTTCCCGCCGCGCTGCCCACGCGCCGATTCGACGTGGTGGTGATGCACCACGTGCTCGAACACTGTGAGAATCCCATCAAGGCCCTCGAGAACGCGAGGGGCCTGGTCCGACACGATGGCGTTCTCGTGCTCGAGACACCGAACAACGAAGCGGCGAGTTTGCGGTGGGCAGGACCGGCCTGGCCATGGCTCGACATTCCTCGGCACCTCCAGTTCTTCACGGCGAGCAGCCTGCAGCGGATCTGCGAAGAGGCGGGTTTCGAGCCATGGCGAACCGATTTCCGCGGCTATGCGCGGCAGTTCCAGGTCGGATGGATCGAGCTGGAGCAGCGCATCGCGTGCTTCGTGCGGGAGAGACGGGGAAGCGCGCCGCGCCGTGCGGGGTCCGACGTCGGACGTTGGGTTCTGCTTGCGCTCACGCTGCTCGCGCCGCCGCGACGGCGATACGACTCGGTTCGTCTCCTGGCCCGCCCGTCGAATCGGACTTGCTGATCGTCGTCAGCTATCGAGCTGATCGAATCAACGCTCGAGCAACCCCGATCACGTCCGCGTCTTCGGATCAACGCGATCGAGACGGAGCACCTCCAGTGATCTCGAATACGAAGCCGCGAGATTGCGCGGGGACGAACCCTCGCCCCGCAGCCGACCGGCTCGGGAGTCTGACGCGATTCCGCCATCTGTGCGCGGCGCCGGTCGGCCCGCCCGTGAGCTGTTCTGCGACATTAGGAGCATGTGAAGATGAAGTTCAGGGCCACGACGATCCCCGAAGTGCTCTTGGTTGAGCCCGAGGTACATCGCGACGATCGCGGATTCTTCCTCGAGACCTATCACGCCGGTCGATTCGAGTCCGTTGGCATCTCAGACACGTTCGTGCAGGACAATCACTCGAGATCGCGGCGTGGGACCCTTCGTGGACTTCACGGCCAGCTCGAGCATCCGCAGGGAAAGCTGGTTCGCGTCGTGCGTGGAGAGATCTACGACGTCGCGGTGGATATCCGGCGCGGTTCTCCAACCTTCGGTCGATTCGTCGCGATGCGGCTCTCCTCCGAGAACTTCTTCGAGCTGTACATCCCGCCGGGATTCGCCCATGGATTCCAGGCGCTCAGCGAGGAGGCGGAGATCGTCTACAAGTGCACCGATCTCTATCGGCCGGACGATGAGATCGGAATCTGCTGGAGTGATCCGCAGATCGGAATCCCCTGGCCGCTCGAGCACCCCATGCTCTCGGAGAAGGACCGACGGGCGCCTTGGCTGGCAGAGATCGAGCAGCGCCTTCCCACGTATCCGGGTACACGAGCGTGAGAGTCCTCCTCACGGGAGCCGGTGCAAAGCTCGGCGCAGGGGTGCGGGCGGCGCTTCTTCGCCACAAGGGGTTGGCCTAGGCACGCGATACGCTCGATCTGTCCGATCCCGCAGCAGTCTGGGGGCCTTGGCCTCCGTTCGTTCCGACATGGTGCTCAACGCTCAGGCCTATACCGACGTGGATGATGGCGAGGAATGCCGTGAAGCCACGTACGCCGGCCATGGTGGCGCCCGATGTGGACGGTACGTACCACAGGGCGGGCGCCGGAGGCGCACGTTCGTCCGACCCGTGTCCCGAGTCACGTGAGAAGACGGCCCCTCCCGCAGCTTCGCAATCGGCGAAATGCGTGCGTGGCGCCGCGTCCCCGAATCCGACCGGCTTCCCGCCGCGACAGACGATGAACCGAGAAGGCGGCTTGAACCCAAGTGGAGGGAATCGATAGAGAGGGAGCTCTCTTCGGTCACGGGTGCGCTTCTGGCTCCACCATCTTCGAATCGATTCTCGATGGCCGCGCGGTTCGGGGAGCGGAGACAGACGCGCGACGAACAGCAGTCG
>JAFDBP010000181.1 GCA_019313245.1 Deltaproteobacteria bacterium | reverse complement strand
GACGGCCTCGCGCTCGCGGCATTTCCCGAGCGCGCGGACTGCCGCGACGCGCTGGTGGCGCGCGAGGCCGGAGCGAAGCTCGCCACGCTGGGCGAGGGCGCTCGCGTGGGCACGGGCAGCGCGCGGCGCTCCGCCCAGCTGAAGGCGCATCGCCCCGATCTCGAGATCATGCCGCTGCGGGGCAACGTACCCACGCGGTTGCGGAAGCTCGTCGACGAGGATCTCGACGCGGTGATCCTGGCTTGTGCGGGCCTCGATCGGCTCGGTTTCGGCGATCGGATCGAGGAGCGGATCTCGCCGGATGTCATGTTGCCCGCCGTCGCACAGGGCGCGCTGGCGATCGAATCGCGCGCTGGAGAACAGCTCTGCGACGATCTCGCCGCACTCAACGATGCGCGGGCGGAGCGCGCCGTCCACGCGGAGCGCGGCTTTCTGGCCCGCCTCGGGGCCGACTGCACGGTTCCGGTCGCCTGCCTCGCGGAGGACGCCGCGGGTGGGATGCTGCGACTGCGCGGCCTCGTGGCTTCGGAAGATGGCAATCGCATCGTGCGCGGAGAACTCGAGGTCTCGCCCGACGCGGCGGCCGACGGCGGTAGCCAACTCGCCGAGCGGATCCTCGCGAGTGGGGGCGAAGGCATCCTCGCCGAAATCCGATCCGGGGCCGGGGCGTGACCGGCGATCGGCGACCCCTCGGCCGAGTCTGGTTGGTGGGCGCCGGTCCGGGTGATCCCGACCTGATTACGCTGCGCGGCGCGGCCGCGCTGCGCGACGCGGACGCCGTGGTCTACGACGCGCTCGCGTCGCCCGAACTGCTGGAGCTGGCTTCGCCCGAAGCCGAGCGCATCAACGTCGGCAAGCGCGGCCACGAAGAGATCACCCGATCGCAAGACGACATCAATGCGCTGCTGGTTCGCCTCGCGCGCGAGGGCAAGAAGGTCGTGAGGCTCAAGGGCGGCGATCCCTTCGTGTTCGGCCGCGGCGGTGAAGAGGCGACCGCGTGCGTGGAAGCCGGCGTCGAATTCGAAGTGATCCCCGGGATTTCGTCGGTGATCGGAGCCCTGGCATACGCGGGAATTCCGATCACGGATCGGCGCCATTCGGCGTCGTTTTCGGTGGTGACCGGCCACAAGGATCCAACCCGGGTGTCCAAAGAGACCCGCTGGAAAGAACTCGCGACGGCTTCCGACACACTCGTGATCCTGATGGGCATGCGCAATCTCGAGTCGATCGTCGAGCGCTTGCTGGGGGGTGGGTGCCCGGCATCGAAACCGGCTGCGGCCGTGATGAACGGGACCCTGCCGAATCAGCAGGTGGTGATCGCGCCGTTGGCGGAGTTGGTGGAAAAAGTCCGCGCAGCCAAACTCGGCGCCCCGTCGGCGGTGGTGGTCGGCAATGTGGTTCGACTGCGGGATTCGCTCGCGTGGTTCGAGAAGCGGTCGCTCTTCGGTTCTCGCGTGCTCGTTACGCGCGCCGCCGACCAGAGCGGAGAAATCGCCCGCGCGCTGCGGGAACTCGGCGCCGAAGCCGTGTTGATTCCGATGATCCGCCTGGCGCCGCCCGCCGATGCTTCCGAGATCGACGCTGCGCTCGGTCAGCTGGCGGGTTACGACGCGCTGTTGTTCACCAGCGCGAACGCCGTGCGTTTCTTCTCCGCTCGCGCCGCGGAAATCGGGCTGTCGTCGTTCGAAGCGGCCCCCCCCGACCGCCTGCGTCGGGCCGATCACGGCCGATGCGGCGCGGAGAGCGGGGTTTTCGGTGGAACTGGTGCCCGACGATCGCCGCGACGCCGTCGGTCTGCTCGAGGCGGTCTCGAAGCACTGGCCGCCGCGGGGTCGGCGCTTTCTGCTGCCCCAGGCCGAGGCCGCGCGCCCGGCGCTGGCCGAAGGCCTGCGCGAGGCCGGCGCCGCGGTCGATGCCGTCACCGTCTACCAGACCGTCGCCGCGGAGGTCGACGCCGAGGCCCTGCGCGAGCAACTTTGCGCGCGCCGACTGGATGCGCTCACCTTCACGAGTCCGTCGACCGCAGAGAACTTCGCGGCGCTGTTGGACGAAGAGAGCTTGAGGGCCGCGGCCGACTGTACGATTGCCGCGATTGGCTCGGTGACCGCAGACGCGCTAAGACGCCTGGGCCTCGAGCCGGATGTCGTGCCCGACGAGCCGACCATGCAGCGGTTGGCCGAGGGTTTGGCGGCCCGCATGGGCCGTGCACCAGAGGGAGAAGAGCGATGAGGTACCCCATCACGCGGATGCGCCGCCTGCGCGGCAGCGAGCGGCTGCGCGGAATGCTCCGCGAAACGCGCTTGTCGCGCGACGAACTGATTCTGCCGCTGTTCATCGTCGAGGGCAGTGGCGTTCGCGAGCCGGTGGTCTCGATGCCGGGCGTGCTTCGATACTCGGTCGACAAGGTGGTCGAAGAAGTGAAGCGGGTTCGCGATGCCGGGATTCACGCGGTGATCCTGTTCGGGATCCCCGAGATCAAGGACGCCCGCGGTTCGGGGGCCGACGCGGTCGACGGCATCGTGCAGCGCGCCGTCGAGGCGATCAAGGCCGCCGAGCCCGACCTCTGCGTGATGACCGATGTCTGTCTCTGCGAGTACACCGACCACGGTCACTGCGGGATCATCGTCGACAAAGATGTCGGAAACGATCCCTCGGTCGAGCGGCTGGCGTTGACCGCCCTTTCCCACGCGCGCGCCGGCGCGGACATCGTCGCGCCCTCCGACATGATGGACGGGCGGGTCGCCGCGATTCGCGCCGCGCTCGACGGGAACGATTTTCCGAATGTCGCCATACTCTCCTACGCGGCCAAGTTTGCCAGCGCCTACTACGGCCCGTTTCGCGACGCCGCGGAGAGCACGCCTCAATTTGGCGACCGGCGCAGCTACCAGATGGATCCCCCGAACCGGCGGGAAGCGATGCGCGAGATGCGCCTCGACCTCGAGGAGGGTGCGGACGCGCTGATGGTGAAACCCGCGCTTCCCTATCTCGACCTGCTCGCGGACGCGCGCCGGGAATTCGATCTGCCGCTGGCCGCCTATCAGGTTTCGGGCGAGTACGCGATGATCAAAGCCGCTGCCGAGCGCGGCTGGATCGACGGCGAACGCGCGATGGACGAGGCGCTGATCTCCATCAAGCGCGCGGGAGCGAATTGGATCGTGACCTATGCAGCGGTTGAAGTGGCGGGTCGCCTGAAACCGTAGACCCCGAGCACCCAGGGAGTTCCGTGTCCGTCGAATACAAAGTCGTCGAAATCGCCACCGTCACCGATCAGACCATCGAGTCTGTTCTCAACGAATGGGTCGCCCAGGGCTGGAGCTACGACGGTCTCCAGTTTGCGATGAGAGACTCTTCGCCGCGCCCGTGCATGGCATTCGTGACCTTCAAGCGCGAAATTGCGGATTCGACCGGCGACTGATCGGGCTCTTCAGCGCCGTCGGGGTTTTTCGCTGGGGTCTTTCGTCTCGAGTTGAACTGCGGGTTTTGCGCCCGCCTTCGGATCGTCGCTGAGCTTGAATTCGGCGCTCACCTTCAGGGTTCGGCCCTCGAGCAGTTGCGCGAGGACGGCGGCGAGGTCGAGGTCCGTCAGCGTCCGGGCGATTTCGCGGCTCAGCCGTTCGAGGAATTCGCTGCGGGTTCGATCGCTGCTCTCCGAGATGTAATCCGTCCAGTCCTTCGGGACCGTGTCCCCGATCGCCCGGCGCACGGCTTCCTCGGTGGTGAAGAAGCCGGTCAGCCCGAGCGCGATGGCCCGCCGCATCAACTCGGGGATGGCGCGGAGGCGCTCCTGCTCCTCCGCTTCACCGCGCTCCACCGGTTCTTCTTCGGGCTTCTTAGGCTCAATTCTTTGCTTCCCTCGGGGCTGGGCCATGGAGTAGAATTCTCCTGTGGGGAGGTGGAATGAATGATGAATGAGCCCGTATCCGTGCCTGTCGCAAGCGATATTCGCGTCAGGGACATCATGCAGACCGGCGTCGTGACCATCAGCGCCGGCGACACGCTGTCGACCGTCGAGGATATCATGACACTCGGCGGCCTGCGTCACATCCCGGTCGTCCGCGGCGGGACGCTCGTCGGCGTGGTTTCGGAGCGGGACCTGCTGCGGGCCTCGCTCTCGAATCTGACCGGATTTGGGCACGAAGAGCGGCGCGCGTTCCTGCAGGTGGTGGAGATCGCCCGCGTGATGTCCACCCCGCCGATCGTGATCTCCCCGGACGCCGAGATCGGGCGAGCCGCCCGGCTGCTCGCCGAAAAGCGCATCGGCTGTCTGCCTGTGATCGACGAGGAGGGCAAGCTGGTCGGCCTGCTGACCGAGACCGACGTGCTCCGCTACATCGCGGGCAGCTGGTACCCGGGCCTCTGACGGCCCGGCGCGAACCGCGCCGACGCCTCGACCGCAAACCCGGTCCGTAGACCATCCCAGAGTTGCGGGTTCGCCCGGAGCGAGCTGGGCGAGGCTGAAATCCGGTTTGACAATTCCCGCGGGGATCCCTTAATCTCGTGCTGATGCTGGGGGGCTGTGAGCGCGGGTGTTCCCGAATGGCGATCGCCAGCGGGATCGACGCGGCCGCAAGGGGCTACACCGGATGACATCATCAATCCTGATTGCGACGGATGGTTCCGAGGCGGCCGCTGCCGCAGAGCGCTTCGGAGCGGAGTTTGCGGCGCGCCTGTCGGCGCGGGTCGTCGGGGCGAGCGTCGTCGAGGATCGCTTCGCGCGCGGCATGTCCGAAGACGGGCTCGGGGTTGCACCGCCGCCCGCGGAGCCGATGGCCGCCTACCTCAGGGCTCGCGCCGAGGCGGCCTGTCGACGCCTTGCGGAGCGCGCGAGCGCGGCCGGGGCCGAGTGCACGACCGAGGTCCTCCAGGGGATTGCCGACGATCGGATCGTCGAGCGCGGTCAGAAGACCGACCTCATCGCGCTCGGCAGGGACGGCCAGCACGCCGCCTACCGAACCGGCCTGATCGGTTCGACGGCGAGCGGCGTGATTCGCAAGACCGCCAAGTCCGCGCTCGTGGTTCCGAACGGCGCCCAACTCTCGGGGCCGATCGTGCTCGCCTTCGACGGTTCGGCGGGCTCCCGAATCGGCGCCTCCCTCGCCGTGCAGATCGCGACCCGGCTCAGCGAGCCGATTCACGTCTTCGTCGATTCGAAGGACAAGGGGCGCGCGATCGCGCGCTTCGAAGAGGTTCGCAGCATCGCGGGATCGCTTCCGGTGCCCGTTCGCGAGATCTCCTCCACGCTGGGGCGGCCGGATGTCAAGATCGTCGACTCGGCGCGGGAGTTGCGCGCGGGCTTGATCGTGATGGGCGCCTACGGGCGCAATCGGATCACCGACTATTTCCTCGGCAGCAATTCCGCCGCGGTGGTGAGGACCTCGCCGGTGGCGGTCCTTCTCGCCCGCTGACCGTGGCGCTGCGGTCGATCGGCCCGGCGCGACCGGCCAGCCGGCTTCGGCCCGCATTCTCGAGTTTCATCGCGAGGGGTTTCGATCGCGCGCGCGGCGGGCGCCGATGAGCGGCGAATTTGCGCGCGTGCCTCTGGCCGAGATTCGCGCGCGTCTCGCAGGGATTTCTTCTCCGCAAGAGCGCGAGCGGATGGCGGCGGTCTTGCGCAGCGATCCGCGCAGCGGTGCGCGCTCACTCGGGGAGGCGATCCGGCGCCGCGAGCGCGCGCGGCGCAGCGAACGCGAGCGGCTCGCGCGTTTTTTCGCCCGCCGAGAGCAGCTGCTTCGGTCAGGAGTGGATTTCGTCGCGGGTGTCGATGAAGTCGGTGTCGGGCCGCTGGCGGGACCTCTGGTGGCCGCAGCGGTGATCTTCCCCCGCGAAGTGGAATTGGACGCGCTCAGTGGGCTCGACGACTCGAAGCGCGTGGCGCGCAAGGCGCGCGAGGGCCTGGATCGCGAAATTCGCAGACAGTCGGTCGCGGTCTTCGTCGCCGAAGTCTCGTCGTCCGAAGTGGACCGGCTCAACCCGCACGGCGCTTCGCTCGCGGCGATGAAGCGCGCGATCGCCGGGCTGTCACTCCAACCCGACCACGTGCTCGTCGATGCGCGCACGATTCCGGATCTCGCCGTGCCGCAGACGGCCCTGGTCGGCGGAGATGCGCTCGACGCATCGATCGCGGCCGCGTCG
>JAFDBP010000180.1 GCA_019313245.1 Deltaproteobacteria bacterium | reverse complement strand
TTCTGCGTTTCGATTCGCAAGAGACATCCCATCCAAATCGAGGTGACCGCGTGAAGCACTCCAAATTCGACACCGATCCGCGTCAAGAGGGTTTCTACATGCCCGCCGAGTGGGCCGAGCACAGCTGCTGCTGGATGGCGTGGCCCTGCAGAGAGGGCTTTTGGGGCAACGCGGAGGCAACGCAACGGACCTACGCCGACGTCGCCAATACCATCGCGCGCTTCGAGCCCGTGAAGATGCTCGCCCCCGCCCACAAGCTCGAAAGTGCGCGTGTGCTGTTGAACGAGGGCGTCGAAATCATCGAGATGTCGATCGACGACTCGTGGGCGCGCGATTCGGGCCCCAACTTCCTCGTCAACGAGGCGGGCGAGATCGCGGGATCGACCTGGGTGTTCAACGCCTGGGGCGGGAAGTACGACCCCTACGACCAGGACGCGCTGATGGGGACGCGCATCCTCGAACTCGCGGGCGTGCGGGAATACCCGTCGAAACTCGTCGCCGAAGGCGGTGGCGTCACGGTCGACGGCGAGGGCACCGTGATCACGACCGAGACCTGCTTTCTCAATCAGAACCGCAACCCCAACTGGACCCGCGCGGAGGTCGAAGCGGAGCTGTGCCGCACGCTCGGGGCCGAGAAGGTCATCTGGATTCCGGGCGACGTGACCGACACCGAGACCGACGGGCACGTCGACGGGATCGCCGCATTCATCGAACCGGGTCGGGTGCTCGTGGAGGTCAATTCGGACAAGACCGACCCGCACTACGAGATCGGACAGATCAACCTGGCGGCGCTGAAGAACCAGAGGGACGCCAGGGGCCGCGTGCTGCAGCTCGAATTCATCGAGGAGGGCATCTACCACCCCGGCGTTTGGAACGGCGGCTGCAGTTCCTACGTGAACTCCTACCTCGCGAACGGCGCGGTGATCATTTCGGGCTACGGCTACGACCGCGACGGCGCCGCCATCGAGACCTACCGCGAGCTGTATCCGGATCGCGAGGTGATCCAGGTCCAGATCCACGACATCGCGATCGGAGGCGGCGGCGTGCACTGCATCACGCAGCAGCAACCCGCACCGATCGCCTAGCGCGATGTCCAACCGGCAGAAGATCGGCCTGCGCAAGGCGCCTTCGGCGACGCGAAAGCGCGGCCGGGAGCGCCGCAAGCTGTTGTTGAGGGCCGCCTACGATCTGCTCTGCGTGCAGCCGGTCGAGGACATCTCGTTTCGCGACATCGCGGAGCGGGCGGGGGTTCCCGAGGGCTCGGCTTATCACTTCTTCGCGAACCGCTTCGACGTGTTCTCGGCGCTCGCCGAAGAACTCAGCGGCCAGTTCATCGAAGCCCATCGGCGCAGGGTGCCGCCCTCGCGGCGCAAGAGCTGGCGGGCGCTCGCCGACCACCTGGTCGACGTCGGTGCGAAGGTCTACGCGGAAAACCCGCCCGCGCGCCAACTGCTGATCGGCGGCAAGACGCCACCCGAAGTCAAACAGGCCGATCGACTCAACGACCGGGCCGTCGGCAACGTGATGTACGAAGTGTTCGCCGAGCACTTCGAGATTCCCGAAACCGACGAGATGCGCAAGGCGTTCTACTACTTCATCGAGATCACGGACTTGATCTTCACGCTTTCGGTGATCGAGCACGGCGAGATCACCGCCGAGATGCTCGCGGAGGCCAAGCGCGCGGGCAGCGGCTATCTGGGCACCTACCTCGAGTGATCGGCCCCCGGGCTCGATCGCAGCCCGAGGCGAGTCGCCAGCTGGCTGAAGCGCCGCGGTATGCCCCGGCTGCGTTCTTCCTTATGCTTGGGTGTGATGCGAAAGATCGCGATCACACTCGGCTGCGCGTTGCTCGCGGCCACGGCCAACGCCGATTCGATCTCCACGGACCGGCCCGGCCAGTCGAACTCGCCGAGTGTCGTGGCACCCGGCAGCATCCAGCTCGAGGGATCGCTCACATTCGAGCGCGAGACGCACGGTGGCGAGCCGAATACGAATACCCTCACCGTACCCGGAGGCCTGCTGCGCGTGGGGGTGCTGTCGTTTCTCGAAGCCCGCGTATCGGCGGATGGCTTCGTCTACGAGGATCGCAACCGGGACAACAACCGATCCAGCGGGAGCGACCTCACGCTGGGCGCTCGCGCGCTTCTGTTCGACCAGAAGGGCATACGGCCCGCGACCGCGCTCGACTTCAACCTGAGCCTTCCCACCGGAAGTGACGCCGTAACGAGTGACGGCGTCGACCCGAGCGGAATCATCATCTTCCAGTGGGTTCTGGACGAGCGCTTCGCGCTCCTCAGCAACCTCGGACTCGGGTCGACGAGCCTCGGAAAGGGCGACTCGCGCCGCGCCTTCCAGGTTCTGCCGACGCTTTCGCTGATCACGTCCATCACAGAGCGCGTGGGCGCCTTCGTCGAGTACTACGCGGTCTTCACCGACGAGGGCATCGACGACGAGCACGCCATGGACGGCGGATTCACCTGGCTCGTCAACGACGATCTACAGCTCGACATTTCGGTGGGCGCCGGCCTCAACCGCGCCGCGCCCGATTTCTACGTATCGGCGGGTGCGTCCTGGCGGTTCTCCCTGCAGTAGCGGGGTTAAGCAGAAGCGGGGAAGTTCTCGCTTCGACGTCAGCTCGCGCAGTCGATACAGGTATTCGTGTAGGGAAGGGCCTCGAGGCGCCTGGGTGCGATCGGATCGCCGCACTGCAGGCATTCGCCGTAGGTCCCCTCTTTGATGCGAGCGAGGGCGGCTCGGATCTGCTCGATTTCGACCCGCTCGGAGGCGTTGATCTTCTCGAGCACCTCTTCGTTCTCTTTCTCGCTGGCGCGATCGGTCCAATCCTTCGAACCCGGACTGCGCAGATCGGCCTCGATCTTGGAGGCTCTCACGCCGAGTTCGGCGAGCCGATCCTCGAGCGATCGCTTGGCTGCTTCCAGATCCATGGAGCGTCTCCTTGCGATGGGGGGCGAGGCCAGCGGCTGGGTTGGAACAGCTCCCACCCAGTAATACCCCATTAATTCTCGCGCATGCGCTCGCCGGCTTCAATCCGGCGATTCCGGGCATTGGCGCTCCAGGGGGTCGTAGGAACGCGTACGGCGCGCTCGCTAGGCGATGCCGTATCTTTGCGGCCAGGTGCTGCTCCAAACCGCCCGCGCCGAGTGGCCCGCGAGTAGCCGACCCATGAGCGACGAGATCCGCATCGAACCCGCGACCGAGGACGCGCAGCTGTCCGAAATCCAGGTGCTCGCCCACGCGATCTGGCGCGAGCACTACCCGGGCATCATTTCGCCCGAACAGATCGAATACATGCTGCAGGCGGGATACAGCCTGGAGGTGCTGCGGAGAGATTTGACGCGGGACGGGATCCGCTACGACCGCGCGCTGATCGACGGCGCACTGGTCGGCTTCTCGGCCTACGGGCCGCACCCCGACGCGGGGGCGCTGATGCTCCACAAACTCTACGTCGACGCCGCGCGGCGGGGCCGCGGCTGCGCGCGCAAGCTCGTCGCGTCCGCGGCGCAGTACGCGCGAACGCACGCGTTCGATCGCATCGTGTTGCGCGTCAACAAAGCCAACCAGATCGCCATTGCGGCCTACGAGCGCCTCGGATTCAGCAAGCGCGGGCCGATCGTCTCGGACATCGGAGGCGGCTTCTGCATGGACGACTACTGGATGCAACTCGACCTCTGACGGATTCGCGAGCCCGCAAGATGACGCTGCGCGTTCACAGCTTCGATCCCATTTCCGACGCACACAGTCGCGTGTTGATCCTCGGCTCGATGCCCGGAAAGGCGTCTCTGCGCGCCGCGCAGTACTACGCGCATCCCCAGAACGCATTCTGGAAGATCCTCGGAGCGCTGTTCGACTTCGATCCCGACGCCGCCTACGAGACCCGGACCGCACAGCTGCGCGCGAGCGGGATCGCGCTCTGGGATGTGATGCGATCCTGTGTTCGCGCGTCGAGCCTCGATTCGGACATCGAAGAGGCTTCGATCGTCGCGAACCCATTCGGCGCATTCCTGAACGACCACCCGGGGATTCACACCGTCTGCTTCAACGGAGCCAAGGCGGAGGCGTCGTGGCGCCGGCATGTGCTCCCCTACTTGAGCGACGCCGGCGACATCGCCTATCACCGCCTCCCCTCCACGAGTCCCGCCAACGCGTCGATCCGCTACGAGGAAAAATTCGAAGCCTGGCGGGCCGCGCTCGCGCCGCCCGCCGCGCGCTGAGCGAGTTCTGTTATCTTCGGCGAACGGCGGAATTCGAGGAGAACGCGCAATGAGTCCGAGCCAGGCCACTGATTTCGATCCGGCCCGCTGCCCCATCTGCGGAGAATTGAACGAGTGCGCGACGGCCGCAGACCCGGATGCGACCGAATGCTGGTGCGAGGCGGTGAAATTCCCGCAGGATCTGCTCGCACGAGTTCCCGAGGGCGCGATTGCGCGCATTTGCGTCTGTCGGCGCTGCATCGAAGAACACGGCGCAAAGAGCCGCTGATCGCGCCCCTCTTCGCAGCGAAGCGCGCCCGCCGCCGTCAGGCCTGGTGGATCAGCGCTTCATCGCCTCTTCCCAGTTCTGGCCGTCGAACAGTTGCACCGAGATCGCATCGATGTCCACGCCGTCGACGCATCGCAGGTTGATGTCCACCCTCTCGGGCTCGGACCGCGAGTGCCTGAACGCAGAGATCCCGCAGTTCTCGCAGAAATAGTTCTTCGAAGTCATCGTCCCGAACTGGTAGTTGCGAATCACGGCCTCGGTGGTCAGCAGCCTGAACTGCTCGGGCTCGACGTGCCAGTGCAGGTAGGCGGTCTTCGCACAGATCGAGCAGTTGCAGACCGTGACATCCCCGATCTCGCCCTCGACCTCGAAGCGAACCGCTCCGCAATGACAACCGCCCTCGTAGATGGCCATTTTGGCACCCCTTCTGTCGCGTTCGAGAGCCTATGGTGACACGCCCGACCCTGCGGGACAAGGTTTGCGGCGCTCTGAACCGCCCGATCGAGTCGCGATTCGTGTTAGTCTCACGGCCCGCATGGCGACGCCCCACGCGGGGCGCCCGTGCGCACGAAGCCGAGCGGGGAGCCAAACGAGAACGAGGAGATTGCTGGATGGCACACGAGAGCGAATACGACGACGCGCTGGTCACGCTGCTGGAGCTGATCTGGGGCGAGGGCTACATGGCCCCGGGCGGCGAGGGCAACGTCGTCAGGATCGCCGAGGGCCTCGACATGAAGGACAAGCGCGTGCTCGACATCGGTTGCGGGCTCGGCGGCCCGGCGCTTTTTCTGGCGCGCAACTACGGCGCGAACGTGGTCGGTACCGACCTCGAGCCGCAGCTGATCGAACGCGCCCGGCGCAACGCCGAGAAGCACGGCCTCGAAGCCAGGACCGACTTTCAACTCGTCGAGCCGGGGCCGCTCGGCTTCCCCGACGAATCGTTCGACTTCGTGGTGAGTTCGGGTTCCTTCACCCAGATGGCGAACAAACTCGACATGTTCAAGGAAGTCCTGCGCGTGCTCGTGCCGGGCGGGGTGTTCTCGAGTTACGAATGGATGAAGGGCGAGGGCGACTACAGCGAAGACATGCACTACTGGTTCAAGCTCGAGGGGCTCACCTACGCGCTGGAGACCCTGGAAAGCTACGAAGCGACCCTGCGCGAAGCGGGCTTCGTCGACGTCTCGGTCGAGGAGAGCTCCGAGTGGTATCGCAACAAGGTGAGAGAGGAGTACGAGCGGCTGAGCGGCGAACTCTATCCGCGCGCGCTCGAACTCATCGGCAAGCAGCACGCCGACCACCGCGTGGAGAACTGGCGCGCCATGGTGGTGATCTGCGAGAAGGGGGAGTTGCGGCAGGCCTACTCGCGCGGCCGCAAAGCCTGAGGCCCAAATAGGAGCGGGGTCGGCACCCGCGCGGACCCAATTCCGTCGCGGGCACCGACCCCTATTTGGCCACATCTGGCTTACAAGGAGAGGTTCACAGTGCTTCAGGGACTGAGACTCCCCGCAGCCCAGCGCGGTTCCCGACTTTTTTCGAATTTTTTTGCGGGCGCAAAAACCACTTTAAAAACAGCTAGATGGAGCCCTTTGACGGGGTCGTCGCGGAGGGCCTCTCAGGCCTTCTGCGCGTACTCGGCGTCGAGGATCTCGAAGACGCCCTCTTCCAGCTCGGGGCGCTCCGCGAGGCTGTGCTCGAGGCAGCGCGCGGCCGCGAGCACGTCCGAGAGCACGGGCTCGAGCAGCGCGAGGGTCTTCGGGCTCGCGGCGATCGTGAGCTGCAGCGCTTCGCGCCCCATCGAAACCTCGGCGTCCGCCTTGCTCTTGTTGATCGCCGCCCAGCAGGCCACCGCGACGTCGAAGCTCTCGTCGCTCGACGGCGGCTCGATGCCCTGGAAATCGCCACTGTCGGGCCACGGCGCGCGGTGGATGCTCTGCTCGCCCTTCTCTTCCGCGTACACCCACGACCAGACTTCTTCGCTGATGTAGGGCAGGAACGGCGCGAACTGCCGCAGCAGCACGTCGAGGCCGAGGCGCAGCGCGGCCACCGCCGAACCCCGGCCGGCCGCCTGGTCGGCGCCCTCGGCCCGCGCGCGATTCTTGACGAGTTCGAGATAGGTGTCGGTGAAGTGGGTCCAGAAGAAGCTCTCGGTTTCCTTCAGCGCGACGGCCTGGTGGTAGTCGTCGAAGCTCGCCGTGTTGCGCTCGACGAGGTCGCGCAGCTTGGCGACGAACGAGCGGTCGAGCTCGTTGGTGATCGGATGCGCGTCGGCGGTCTGCGAGAGCACGAACTTGCCCGCGTTGAAGAGCTTGGTCGACAGCCGCTTGCCGACCTTGAAGATCTTCGGATCGGCGGCGGTGTCGGTGCCGAGCCGCGCGATCGACGCCCAGTAGCGCACACCGTCGGCGGTGTACTGATCGATCAGCGGCAGCGGCGTCTGCACGTTGCCCGCGCTCTTCGACATCTTCTTGCGGTCGGGGTCGAGCACCCAGCCCGAGATCAGCACGTTCTTCCACGGGATCTGGTCTTCGTGGAGCAGCGCCTTGGCGATGGTGTAGAACGCCCAGGTGCGGATGATCTCGTGGCTCTGCGGCCGGATGTCCGCGGGGAAGAGCTTCGCGTGGCGCGCGTCGTCGAGCCCCCAGTGTGACCCGATCTGCGGCGTCAGCGAACTCGTGAACCAGGTGTCGAAGATGTCGGACTCGCCCTTGAAGCCGCCGGGCTGCTCGCGCTGCTCGGGCGTGTAACCCCGGGGCGCGTCACTCATCGGATCGACCGGAAACTGCTCGCGCTCGCCGACGATCGGGTTGGCGTAATCGGCCCGGCCGTCGGCGTCGAGCCGATACCAGACCGGGATCGGCACGCCGAAGTAGCGCTGGCGGCTGATGCACCAGTCCAACTGCAGCCCCTCGGTCCAGTCGCGATAGCGCGCCTTCATGAAATTCGGGTGCCACTGGATCTGCTCGCCCTTTGCGAGCAGCGCCTGCTTCTTGTCGAGCAGGCGCACGAACCACTGGCGCGTCTGCACGTATTCGAGCGGCCGATCGCCCTTCTCGTAGAACTTGACCGCGTGCTCGACGGGCTTCGGCTCGCCGAGCAGCGGCGCGCCCTTGCCGGTCGCACTGCCCGCGGGATCGCGCAGCAGCTCGACGATCGCGTTGCGCGCCTGCACGACGTTCTTGCCGACGATCTCCTGGTAGTAGCGGTTCGCGGCCGCGGCGTCGCGGCTCGGGAAATTCTCGGAGCCGAATTCCACCGGGATGAGTCGCCCGTCGTGGCCGATCAGCTGGCGCAGTGCGAGGCCCTGCTGGCGCCACCAGTCGACGTCCGTCGCATCGCCGAAGGTGCAGACCATCAGGATGCCCGTGCCCTTCTCCGGATCCGCCACTTCACTCGGAAAGATCGGCACCGGTATGCGGAACAGCGGCGTGATCGCGCTCTTGCCGAAGAGGTCCTTGTAGCGCTTGTCGTCGGGGTGGGCGGTGACGCCGACGCAGGCCGGCAGCAGTTCGGGCCGCGTGGTCGAGATCGCAAAACCGCGCTCTTCTCCGTCGATGCCGAACTCGATGTCGTGAAACGCGCCGGTCTGCTGGCGGTCCTCGACGTCGGCCTGGGAGAGCGCCATCTGGAAATCGACGTCCCACATGAAGGGCGCGTCGACGTTGTAGACGTGCCCCTTCTCGTAGAGATCCAGGAAGCTCAACTGCGACAGCTTCCGACAGTGATCGTCGATCGTCGCGTAGGTCTGGCTCCAGTCGACGGAAAGACCCGTGCGGCGCCAGACTTCCTTGAAGACCTGCTCGTCCTCTTCGGTGACGCCGTCGCAGAGTTCGATGAAGTTCTGGCGCGAAATCTCGCGCGGCCGCTGTTTGCGCAGCTTCGCGCTCGCGGGCTCGAGCGAGAGGCCGGGCTCGTAGGCGCTGCCCGGATCGCAGCGCACGTGGAAGTAGTTCTGCACGCGCCGCTCGGTGGGGACGCCGTTGTCGTCCCAGCCCATCGGGTAGAAGATGTTGCGCCCGCGCATGCGCTGGTAGCGCACCACGGTGTCGGTGTGGGTGTAGGAGAAGATGTGGCCGATGTGCAGCGAACCCGAGACCGTCGGCGGCGGGGTGTCGACCACGAACGTCCGCTCGCGCGGCGCCGACGGGTCGTAGCGGTAGGTGCCCCAGGCATCCCAGCGCTCGTCCCAGCGCTTCTCGGCTTCGACCGCCTCGAAGTGCTTGGGCAGGGTTTCGGGGTCGATCGATCGCACGCGCTGGCTGTCGGAACTCATTTTTCGGCTCGAAATCGGATCAAAAACGGCAATGTTGCGACGAGCAGGTGGATTAGCATAAGCGGGGCGCGCGAGGCCTTTTGCGGCTCAAAAATCCCTCGTCCCCCCGGGGGAAATGCGCCTCCAGAAGCTGTGAGGCTTGCGCCGAAGGGGGCTGATCGATAGTTTCCCGGATCCCCGTGACGGGGCAGGAGTGTCGATTTGGCCAAGCTATCCCAGGTGTTGCGCGATCAGCGCCGTCAGAAATTGATCCGGAAATACGCCGAGAAGCGCGCTGCGCTGCGCAAGCGCCTGAACGATCCCAACGTTTCGATCGAAGAGAAGCTCGAAGTGCAGCAAGCCTTCGCGAAACTCCCGCGCAATTCGTGCCCCACGCGCCTCAAGCGCCGCTGTGCGGTCACGGGTCGACCGCGCGGCTATTACCGCAAGTTCGGCATCTCGCGAATCGCGCTGCGCGACATGGCCCTCAAGGGCCAGCTGCCCGGCGTTCGCAAGTCGAGCTGGTAGGAGCACACCGTGAAGTCCGGCATCCACCCCGAATACCGCAAGGTTCTGTTCATCGACAGCGCGACCGGCGACGAGTGGATGACGCGCTCGACGCTCAGCTCGAACGAGACGCGCGAAATCGACGGCGAAGAAGTCCAGGTCGTCAAGCTCGAGATCTCGTCCTACAGCCACCCGTTCTGGACGGGCAAGATGCGCGAGCTCGACTCCGACGGGAAGATCGACCGCTTCCGGCGCCGCTACGCGAAGAAGAAGTAGGAGAGCGAAATGGCGCGCCGCTGCGAACTCACGGGCAAGGAGAGCATGTCCGGGCACAACGTGTCCCATGCCAACAACCGCACCAATCGGCGCTTCGTCCCGAACCTGCAGAAGGTCACGCTCCAGAGCGACGCCCTGCGCCGGGGCGTCAAGCTGCGGGTCTGCACGCGCGCGCTGCGCTCGGTGCAGCGCAATGGCGGGCTCGACGCCTACCTGCTCTCGCGCGAAGACGCCAAGCTCGCACCGCTCGGCCTCAAGCTGAAGCACCAGATCCAGAAGGCGCTGTCGACGCCGAAGAAGGCGACCAAGGCCGCCTGAGTTACCATCCCCGTCGGAAATGACGGGGTTTCGCTTCCTACACCTCGCTGACCTCCACCTCGAGACGAGTTTCGGCGGTCGAGCGTCCACGCGCGAGCGCCTGCGGCGCGCCGCGCTCAAAGCCCTCGAGAACGCGGTCGACTACGCGATCGAGCACGAACTCCACGCCGTGCTCGCCGCGGGCGATCTCTACGACGACCCCATCCTCTCGCTGCAGACGGAATTCGCGATCCAGCGCCAGCTGCAGCGGCTCGACGAGGCCCGCATCTGGTTTCTCGCCGTCTGCGGCAACCACGATCCGGGCGGGCCGCGGCACCGATCGACTCGCCTGGGCCTCGAAACCGATGCGGCGGGTGCGCGGCGCGAGCGGGTGCACGTATTTCGCGAGCGGGACCCGCAGCCCGTGACGCTGACCGACGCCGCGGGACGGCCGGTCGCGGTGGTGGTCGGAGCGGGGCACCCGAGCGACGCCGAGAGCGAGAACCTCGCGGCGAACTTTCCCGCGCTCGCAACGGAACTCCCACTGGTCGGGCTACTCCACACCCATGTCGAGAGCACACCCGCCGCGAGCCAGCACGACCGCTACGCGCCATCCGGGCAGCGCGACTTCGAACGCGACGAGTACAGCTACTGGGCGCTCGGGCACATTCACACGCGTCAGTGTGCGGTGCCCGGCCGACCCGTCCACTACCCGGGGAATCTCCAGGGCCGCAATCCGCGCGAGACCGGCGAAAAGGGCGGACTCGTCGTCGAATGCGTCGCGGGCGCGGCCGCCGAGCCGACGTTCGTCTGCTTTGCGCCCGTGCGCTGGGAGCGGGTGCGGATGGACCGGCTGGCGGAGTTCGCCACGCCCCACGCGCTCGTCGCGCGGCTTGCGGAGGCGATCGCCGAACTGAGGACGCGCTCGGACGAACTCATCGTTCGCATCGAACTCGCGGGCGAGACACCGCTCGCCCCGCAGCTGCGGCGGAGCGCCGACCGCGAGGCACTCGCGGAAGAACTCGAGACGGCGACGGGTGTGCTCGAAGTCCAGCTGCGCGACGCGGGCGTGATGCGGCCGATCGATCGGGACGCGCTGCGCGGTTCGCCGAGTGCGATCGCGCGGGCACTGGACCTGATCGAGCGCGCCCGTGGCGACGACGCCCTGCTCGACGAACTCGCGCCCGCCGAACTCGCTTCGGCGGTCGATCCCGCCGACCGCAGCGCATACCTTCGCGAGTTGCTCGCCGACCTGCCCGAAGAATTGATCGAGCGCAGCTTCGAAACGGATTCGCGATGAGATTCCTCCGCCTCGAAACCCGCGTGTTCGGGCCACTCACGCAGCGCGAATTCCCGGTGGATTCCGACATCGTACTCGTGCACGGACCCAACGAAGCCGGCAAGTCGTCCTTCCGCGCAGCGATCGAGACGCTGCTCTACGGTTTCAAGCCCGCGGATCGCGATGCCCATCCGCTCGCGCAGTGGGATCCCGACAATCCGCAGATCCTGCAGCTCGCGGGCGAGTTCCGACTCGATGGCGGCGAACAGGTCTGCGTCGAGCGGGCGCTGCAGCGATCGGCAAAATTGAGCATCGCCAGGGACGGCGAGGACATTTCGGGCAACAGCCGCAGCAATCGCGCGCTGACCTGGGTCGACTGGCTGGCGCGCGAAGTCTTCCGCGAACTCTATTCGCTCGAACTCGAGCAACTCGCGGAACTCGACCCGAGCGCGCGCGCCGACATCGACGATCTGCTGATGCCACACACGAGTGCGCTTCCGCTGCGAACGCCGACGGAGATTCGCGCCGAACTCGATGGTGAGTTCAAGAAACTGTGGCGCGCGGACAGACGCGGAAACACCGAAGAGCGCAAACTGCGCAAACAACTCACGGCTGCGCGCGAGCGCGTCGCGGCAACCCAGCAGCGGGATCGCGAACTGCGCGACGCGCGCTCCGAACGCGCAGACATCGAACGCGAACTCGAAGCCATGGCCGCCCGAAAACTCGAACTCGAAACCGAACGCGCGGACGCGGAATTTCTGGGCGCGCTCTTCGAATGGAACCGGCGCGCGCGGGCGCTCGGGCCCGAGATCGATCTCAGCGCGCTCGGGGATCGGCAACTCGTCCAACCGAGCGAGCTCGATGCAGAGATCGAGGCGATCGAAGAGAAGCTCCGACAACCGCGGACCCGTCTCGCACGAGAGGAGTGCGCGCTCGGCGCTGCCGCGGCGCGACTGCTGGAGCGAGCGAGCGACATCGAGCGCGCGCTCGAGCGGGCCTCACACTGGAGCGCGGATTGTGAACGACTCGCCGAACAGCAGCAGGACGCCGCAAAAGCGCGGGAACGCGCTCGCGATGAACTGCGCGCGGCGCTCGGCGGAGAACCGAGCGACGACGAACTCGAGCGCGCCGCCAGCGTGCCGATCGAAGCGCTCGCGAGCGCAGCCGCCGACTGGTCGGATGCGAGGGATCGCGAATTCGCGGCCGGGGCATCGCAGCTCAGCCGATTGAAGCTCGCGGAGGTCGTTACTGCTGGCGCGGGGCTCGCGCTGATCGCAGCTGGCCTCTACGCGCAGCTCGGCGGCTGGTCGATCGGCCTGGGTGCGCTGCTGCTCGGCGCCGGCTTGTGTGCCGCGTGGTTTGCGCGGATCGGCGCGCGGCGGGCATCGGCGCGCGCGCCGCGTGAACTCGCTGCGCTGTTTTCGGGGTTGACCGTGCCGGCTTCACTTTTCGAGAGCCCGGCCGGGCTGCAGCGGCTCGTCGGGCTGCTCGTCGGCGTACAGCGCTCGTTCGCACAGGCGCGCGAGCGCGCGCGAAGCGCCAGCGATCTCGACGCGCAGCTGCGCGAGCGCGAGGATGGCTGGCGCCGACTCTGCACGCGTGTGGACATCGATGCCGAGGGCGATGGAGACCAGCTCATCGCGCGGCTGCGCGCTGCACTCGAATCCGCGCGCAGCGAACACGAGGCGGTCGAAACCGACCGGCGCGAGCGCGCGGAAGCGCAGCGGCTGATCGCTTTCGAGAAACCCGCGCTCGACGCGAAAAGCGAACATCGCCGGCAGCTGCGCGAGACCTTGCAGACCGCCGAGCCCGGTTGCAGCGACCTGGACGACGCGTACCGGCGCGTGATGGAACGCCGCGAGGAGGCCGACTACCTGCGCAAACGCGAAGCGGAGTTGAATCGGGACTCGCGCTTCGCGGCATTCGAAAACGACCCGCGCGTCGTCGCCGAGCGGGTTCTGGATCGCGCGCCCTGGCTGAGTGAGACCCGGACTGCACGCGAGAGCGAATTGCGCGAGGTCGATGCGCAGATTTCGTCGAAACAGCGCCGGCTCGGAGAAATCAGCAAACTGCTCGCTGGCGACGCCCCGGGAGCCGTGGCCGATGCGGCCGATGCGGAGCGCGAAGTTCGCGAAGCGATCGCGAATTGCGAGCGCGAGCGCGATCGCCTCGCGCTGCTCGAAGCCATCCTCGGCCGCGCAGAGCGCGAATTCCGCGACGAGCACCAACCCGACGTACTGCGCCGCGCGAGCGACTACCTGGCGAAGATCACGGAGGGTCGCTACCGCCGCATCGACATGCTGGACGGCGACAAGGGCTTGCTCGGCGTCACGCCGGATGGGCGCAGCGAGCCGATCGAAGTCGGCGAGCCGATCAGTCGGGGGACCCTGGATCAGATCTTCCTGTGTCTGCGACTCGGCATGCTCGACCATCTCGACGATGGACGCGAGCGGCTACCGCTGATTCTCGACGATGCGCTGCTTCGGATCGACGATCAGAGGCGGCTTGCGGTCTACGCGCTGCTCGCCAACATCGCGCCGACGCGGCAGGTGTGGCTGCTGACCTGCCACGGAGCGCTCGCCGACGAGGTGGAGAGCCAACTGGAGGTCTCGCGCATCGACCTCTGATCGTGCAAAAGGCGCAAAGCGTGCGATCATGGGTCGCGCGCCGATTGGTTTTTTGCAGAGGGAAAATCGAATGGATGCCCGCGACAAGGTCTGTCTCGCAGTCGGCGCCGCGAGCGGCCTCGGGCGCCTCGCCGCACAGCGCTGGGCGCGCGCGGGCGGCAGCGTGGCTGCGGTCGACATCGACGAAGACGGGCTGCGCGAAACCGCGGCCGGCTTCGATTCGATCCGCACCTGGCACCTCGACGTCACCCACCGCCAGGAAGTCGATGCCGTGGTCAAGGCCGTCGAAGCGGAGCTCGGCCCGATCGAACGCGTCTACAGCTGCGCGGCGATCTTTCCCACCGCGCTGCTGCTCGACCAGGATCCCGATGAAATCCATCGCGTGATGAACATCAACTACGGCGGCATCGTCAACGTGAGCCTCGCCACGCTTCCGCGCATGCTCGAGCGGGGCCGCGGCGCACTGATCAACTTTGCGTCGATCGCGGGCTGGATCCCCACGATGCACCTGGGCGCCTACAACGCCTCGAAGTTTGCGAGCGTCGCCTTCAGCGAAGTCCTCTACCACGAAAACCGCGGCCGGGGCGTCCAGATCTGCTGCGTCTGCCCGCCCTCGGTCGACACGCCGTTCCTGTTGCAGGCCACATCCAAACCCAAGATCCTCGAGACGGGACCGGCGCCGATGAAGCCGGAGGCGGTTCTCGACGCGACCGATCGCGCGGTCGAACGCGGGAAGTTCTGGGTCTTCCCGGGTGCACGCACCCAGATAGGCTGGAGGTTGCGCCGGTTCTTCCCGTGGCTGATGTGGAAGATCGACCACGACGCCGAGGGATTTTGACCGAATCGCCGAGCGATCAACACGCGTTCGCACTGCGGCCGCATCGCACGCTGCTCGCGCTCTCGTTTCCGGTGCTGATCTCGCTGATCGCGGAACCGCTCACGGGGCTCGCCGACACCGCTTTCATCGCGCAGCTCGGAACCGTTCCGCTCGCGGGCCTCGGCATCGGCACCGCGGTGCTCTCGGGCATCTTCTGGGCGTTCAACTTCCTCGGCATCGGCACCCAGACGGCGGTCGCCCACGCCGACGGAACCGGCGCGCGAGAGCGCGGCTGCGACGACGCCGGACTCGCGATGGCGCTCGGCGGGATCATCGGCTGCGCGCTCGCACTGATCGTCTACGCCGCGCTCGATCTCGCGCTGGTCTTCATGAGCGACGACGCCGAGATCCGGGACGCGGCGGGCATCTACCTGGCGATCCGGCTGCTCGGCGGGCCGGCGATCTTGATCAGCATGGCGGCTTTCGGCGCGCTGCGCGGTCTGCAGGACATGCGCACGCCGCTCGCGATCGCGCTCGCGCAAAATGCGCTGAACATCGCGCTCGACGCGCTGTTGATCTTCGGCCTCGGGCCGATCCCCGCGCTCGGAATCGCGGGCGCCGCGTGGGCGAGCGTCGTCAGCCAGTGGCTCGCCGCCGTCTGGGCCGTCGAGGCGGTGCGGCGCAGCCTCGGCCTGCCGCAGCGCATCCACTGGCGCGGCGCGAGGAACCTGCTGTTGGTGGGGCGCGATCTCTTCGTGCGCACGGGATCGCTGATCCTCTTCATCGTGTTGACGACGCGGGCGGCCACGCTGCTCGGCGCCGACGAAGGCGCAGTCCATCAGGTCGTTAGGCAGTTCTGGATCCTCAGCGCGCTGCTGCTCGACGCGTTCGGCGCCGCCGCCCAGAGCCTGATCGGTTTCTTCCTCGGCGCGGGCCAGCTCCGGCAAGCGCGGCGCGTCGCCGCGATCGCGTGCATCTGGGGAGCCGGAAGCGGCATTGCGCTGACGCTCGTCATGCTCGCCGCGTCGAGCGGCGTCGCGGCGGGGTTTCTGCCGCCCGAAGTTCACGCGCTGTTTGGCGCGGCCTGGGTCGTCTTCGCGCTCGCCCAACCCGCCAACGCACTCGCGTTCGTCACCGACGGCATCCACTGGGGGACGAGCGACTACCGCTTCCTGCGCAACGCGATGATCGCGAGCACGGCGGCCGGCTTGATCGCGCTGTACGGGATCGACCCGAGCGGCCCGCACGCGCTGACCGTCATCTGGCTGATCACCGCGGGTTGGATCGCGATCCGCACGCTGTTCGGCATGGCGCGCATCTGGCCGGGATTCGGCGCGAGCCCGCTGAAGGTTCCGCGCGACGCGGGCTGAACGCCCGGGCGCGGCGCCGGCCCAGAAGGCCCAGAACGGCCGCAAAACGCGGGTTTTGGGCCGACGCCTTGACCTCATAGGGCCCGAGTTGTATCTAGAAGCCTACATACGCGCTCTGGTGCCCGCGTCGGACGACGCGGGAAAAGGGAAGGCCGTTGGAGTCGGCCACGGACCCGCCACTGTGTTTGGGAAGCACCACCCGCAAAGGGCCACCGGACGGTATTCCGGGAAGGCGCGGGTGGGGCGAATGCGCCGGGGATGAACCTCCTGCGCAGGGACCCATCAGTCAGGAAACCTGCCGGAACGCGACCGCGCACGCTGTTCTTCGAGGAGAAGGGGCAGCGATGCGGCGTTCGGCCTCCCATTCGAGTTCTGCCTGGACGCTCCATCGCGCTCGTTCGCTAGAGCAGGTGGAGGTTCCGATGTTCCAATGGGTGTCGATGAAGTCTCTCGGTGTCACTTGCGCTCTCGCCCTGGCACTGGGCTTTGCGCAGACCGCCCGCGCCGATTCAACCGAGGTTGCGGGCATGATCTCTGCCAATTCGAGCGAGTCCGCTGCGGCGATCCTGTTCGAGGACGCCATGCCCAACGGCCCGAGCGTCGCCGACCGGCTCGCGGTGATTCGCGAGAAGATCCAGAACGCGCTCGAATATCCGCCGCTCGCGCGCCTGCTCGAATCGGATGGCGACGCGCTGGTCCGGTTCGAAATCGATCCTTCCGGCAATGCGCGGAACATTCGCGTGGTTCAATCGAGCGGATACGAGCGGCTCGACACATCCGCGGTTCGCGCGGTCGAGACCGCGAGCCCGCTGCCGTGGGTGTACGGCCTGCTCGAAGTGCCGGTCCACTTCGAACTCACCGCGCCGCGCTGACGCGCTAGCCCGTCAACTCGCCGATGGCGCGGTAGGCCTGATCGATTGCCGCGTCCATGATCGGGCGACCCCCCGCATCCGAGTTTGCGATCGCGATGCGCCCGAAGCGCTGGCGGCCGATCTCGTGGGGATACTGGCCATCCTCGTATTGGGGATCGGTAAACGGATTGGGCCAGTACGCGTAGCCGTGCGACCAGCGATTGACGGTGATCGCCGCGATGTCTCGCGCCGGGTCGAAGCCTCCGCCGGCGAGCGTGCCCGCGAGCTGGGTGCGAATCTCGCGCTCCATCACCTCGAACGGAGTGGCGAGCAGCTGGAGCCTGCCCGCGCGATATTGCTCGGCCGGCGTCGCACCTGCGTCGGTCAGAGTCGCGAAGCGCTCCATGTGGACCACGATCGGATCCTCGGGGCTCTGCGCAAACTCGTAGCCGCCGATGCTCACGGGAAAATCGAGGATCGAAATCGCGTGGTAGCTGCCCGGGGCCGCCACCGCGGCGAGCCCGAGTTTCTTCCAGGCCTTCCAGTCGCGCAGCAACACGTTCGTGTAGAGGATCGGAACCTTCACGCCGAGCGAGAGCGCCTGGCGCTGCGGCTCGGGCAGCTCCGGGCACAGCCACGGAATGATCATGTTGTAACAGGCCAGCACGCAGGAGCGGCCCGTCACCCGATACGCCTTGCCGCCGCGCACGTAGGTGACGCCGACGCGCTCTGCGGTCTGCGGCGAGCCCTCGTTTTCGGCGCGAATCGCGGTGCTGCTCAGCCGCATTCGCACCTTCGATTCCGGCCTGTCGAGGCGGTCGTAGTCGAAGCGCGCCGTCACCACGTCTTCCATCGTCGAACCCGGCGCGACACCGGGAATCATTTTGCGGATCAGCAGGCGGGCGACCGAGGCGTTGCCGTCGGGAAAGTGGTTGATGTAGGGCTCCGAGAACATCACCGTCGACGGAAGCGCAGTTGCGTTCAGGCCCGGGAGCCCGACGTAACCGATCTCGCCCATCGCCGGCGCAATGCTGAAATTCACGCTCAGATCCGTCGCCATGCCCTGCAACATCGAAAGGATTTCGGGGTGCGTGATGCCCATGTACTTCGCGAGAAAATCCCGATAGCTGACGCTGTAGAGATACTCTTCCTGGCGCTCCGCGGGAACGTCGAGGATCCGGTTCTCGTCGATCGAGAGCGCCCGCAGCAGTTCGCGCCGCGCGGGTTCGGAAAGCGGCATCTGCGCGACGGCGTCTTGCGCGGTCATCGTCGAGGGCGCCAGCGGGAGGTAGTTGGAGAAGTTCAGCAGTTCGAACGGGATCACGCGCTCGACGCCGTAGCTGGCGCGATCGAAGTAGAGCCCGCCGCGCAAGCCGTGCTTGCGGTAGAAGCCCTGGTCGTAGGCGGCGCCGAGGCGCGGGATGTCGATGCCGAGTTCGCGCAGCAGCCCCTGGGCGACCGCGCTGTAGCCGCCGGGCCTCTCGATCGTCTGCGTCCCCCCGTAGCCGATGATCGTGCGGCCGTCGATCTGAAATTCGTTGCGCTTCGCGTGCCCGCCGAAATCGTCGTGGTTGTCGAGGATCAGGATGCGCGCGTCGGGTTTCTGCTTGCGGTAGAAATACGCGGCCGAGAGCCCGCTGATGCCCCCGCCCACCACGATCAGGTCGTAGACTTCCGCATCGACCTCGGTGACGGGCCCCCAATCTTTGAAGCCCTCGCGCGCGAGCAGATGCGCGGTCTCGAAAGCGCCGGGGTGGCTGCCGCGCATTCCCGTGAGCCGCGGCGGATACGCGCCCGTTGCGGGCGCGTGGCCTTCGAGCGAAGTCGCGGCTTCTGCGAGTGCGCTCGCCGGCAACAGCGACCCCGCGGCGACGGCGCCCACGCCGTTCAGGAAATCGCGGCGCGTAATCGGCCGGTCCATCCCGAGTTCGCGATCGCTGCGCTTCATCTCTCGAACCCTCCCGTCGCAGTGCTCCGAATCGAGCGCTCAGCCTAGCCGCTCTGGCGCGCCATCCACCAGCCGCGGGTGCGATATGATCTCGAAGCATCTCCCCAACGGGATCCGATCATGCCGAACCAGTCTCGAGACCCGAACCGACCGGCTGCATCCGATGCGTCGATCGGCTCGCTCGATTTCGAGCGCGCCGAAACGTCCGCGAACAGCGCGCCGGTCTGCGCGCAGTGCGCGACGCCGATCACCGACCGCTACTACACGATCGGCTCGCACGTGCTCTGCGAGCCGTGTCACTTCGCATTCCAGAGCGCGAAGGCGCCGGGCAACGCCGCCAGCCGATTCTTTGGCGCCGCGGGCCTCGGGACGCTCGCCGCTGCGGTCGGCTGCGGGCTGTGGATGGCCGTAACCAGACTCACCGGCTACGAGATCGGACTCATCGCGATCGCGGTCGGCTTTCTGGTCGGAATGGCCGTGCAGATCGGTTCGCGCCGGGTGGGCGGACTCGCCTATCAACTGCTCGCGGTCTTTCTCACCTACTCGGCGATCGTGATGACCTACGTCCCGTCGCTGGCGAATGAAATGATCGCCAGCGAGGACTTCCGGCGCGGTCTGGCGGCCGGCGAAACCGAAAGATTGGAGGAAGGCGAAAACGCGGACTCCACTGCCGACCCCGTAGAGGGCGAACCGCCGAACGATCCCGCGCTGAGCCCCGAGGAGGTCGCGCTGCTCGCGTGGATCGCCGCGATCCCGATCGCCTACATGCTGCCGTTCTTGATGGGTTTCGAAAACGCGATCGGAATCCTGATCATCGGCATCGCGCTCTGGCAGGCCTATCGCATGAACGCCCGCGCGAAGCTCGAAATGCAGGGCCCCTTCCGGCTCGGAGCGCGCGACACCGCCGTTGGTTGACGCAAACGCGATCTACGAATGCGCCTGCGGCACCCAGCTGCCCGCGCGGCTGCTGAGCTGCCCGAGTTGCGGGCGCCTGCCCCACGCCGAGCGGCTCAAAGAACTCGTCGCCGAAGCCGACCGCGCGCGAGAGCGCGGCGACTTGCGCGGCGAGGCCGCGGCGCTGCGCAACGCGCTCGAACGGCTCCCCGGCGATTCCCGCCAACACGAGGTGATCCGCGCTCGCGTCGCGGAACTCAGCGAGATGATCGACGCCGGACTCGCGCCAAACTCCAAGGAGCCCGCGGACCGCGCGGCGCCCGGCGCCGAAAAGTCGCGTCACAAGCTGCTGAAAGTCGGATCGGCTGTGGGCCTCGTCGCGCTGCTGGCCTGGAAGTTCAAATTCATCCTGGTCTTCCTCGCTACGAAGGCCAAGTTGCTGCTGCTGGGCCTGAGCAAGTCGACGACGCTGTTTACCATGCTGCTCTCGCTCGGCGTCTACTGGGCGGCCTGGGGTTGGAAGTTCGGCCTCGGCGTGGTGCTCTCGATCTACGTCCACGAGATGGGGCACGTCGCAGAGCTGCGGAAGTTCGGCATTCGCGCGACCGCGCCGATGTTCCTGCCGGGCCTCGGCGCGATGGTCCGACTGCACCAATATCCGCAAACCGCGCGCGAAGACGCGCGCGTCGGACTCGCGGGCCCGATCTGGGGGCTCGGCGCGAGCATCGCGACACTGCTGCTCTATTACGTGACGCAGCTGCCCATCATCGCCGCGATCGCGACCGTCGGCGCCTGGATCAACCTCTTCAACCTGCTGCCCGTCTGGCAGCTCGACGGCGCGCGCGGTTTTCGCTCGCTCTCGCGCCCGCAGCGCTGGATCGCGCTCGCGGTGATCGCCGCGACCTGGATCCCCACCCAGGAGGGCATGCTCGTGCTGCTCGGAATCGGCGCCGCATTTCAGTGTTTTGCGAAGAATGCGCCCAGCGAGGGCGACCTGCGCGGGCTCGTCAGCTACGCGGGGCTCGTGGTCGCGCTCGCGCTGTTGGCCGGCATTCCGGTGCCCGAGGTCGCGAGCCCTTGACGGCGGGCGGCGTCGAAGTTCGTGAAACCGAGTGGTTCAGCTCGAAATCTGGGTCCACTCGACGTGTGAAACACCTTCCAGCGCTGCGACCTGCGTGAGGAGTTCCGGCGCCTGGTAGAGATTGCGGCAGCGGATGTAGGCGTCGATCTCGCAGCGCTGCGTCACCGGGTCGATGCGGCCCGCGATGTCCTGGATCCGAATCCGGTTCTGGTCGAGCACTTCGCGCAGTGAAGCGCCGATCGCGGTGAGGTCGGCGCCCGACCCGACGACCACCAGGCGGCGGTAGACGAGCGGTCGCACCCAGCGAAAGATCCAGTCGACACAGATCAGCACCGCGAGCATCCCGACCGCGCCCACGAGCGCGAGCGCGTAACGCTGCTGGCCGATCACGATTCCGAGCACTGCGACGGCCCATACACAGGAGCCCGTCGTGATGCCGCGCACGATGTCGCCCGAGCGGATGACCGTGGCGGCGCCCAGGAAACCGATGCCGGTGACGATGCCCGCCGCGAGCCGGTTGGGGTCGAAGACGATGTTGCCCACCACGCTCTCGCCGAGTGCGTCGGGGACGCTCTGTGAGGCCTGGATCGCGATCGCCGCCGAGAGACACACCATCATGTGGGTGCGCACACCCGCCGGCCGGCCGTGCAGTTCGCGCTCGAGCCCGACCGCCCCGCCGACCAGGATGGCCAACACGAAGGGCGTCCAGTCCAGGTGTTGGAATTGCTGCGCGATCAGAACCAGATCCACAGCAGTGAAATCGGCACGCGCGCGGCGCGGGTTGAGGCCAATCCCGAGCGGAGCGCCCGGGACGCCGCCGTCGTGGCGATCTCCACCCGATCGCTCGAAACGAGACGGCCACCGGTCGGAATTCGACCGGTGGCCGTCGCTGCGGTCAATGGCGCGCCCAGCACGACTCGAACGTGCGACCTCCTGGACCGCAACCAGACGCTCTATCCATCTGAGCTATGGGCGCGTATCAAAAGCGGAGTAGTAGCTTAACGAATTGCCGACGACTCCGAGTACCCGCTCCGGAAGCGTTCTCTTGCGGACTCGACTGCCCCGCTAAATCCCCGATTACCAAAGGAAATACGGTCAAATCGGACAGCGCTGGCCCGCTGCGCGAGCGCGGCGCCCGCAGCTCAACCGGTGTTGCGCAGGCCGGCGGCGATGCCGTTGACGGTGACGTGGATGGCGCGATCGATCGCTTCGAGGTCGGCGTCGCGGTTGCGCTTTCGCGACAGCAGTTCCACCTGGAGGTACGAGAGCGTATCGAGATAGGGAGCGCGAATCGCGAGGCGTTCGCGCAAGTCGGGATCGTAGGCGAGGACATCCCGGTCGCCCGCGATTTCGCGCACGCCGCGCATCGTCGATCGAAACTCGGCTTCGATCCGCTCGAAGATCCCGGCCGCTTCGGGTACGTCGCTCGCGAGTTCCGCATAACAAGCCGCGATGTGCAGCTCGACCTTCACGAGAACCTGGCTCAGGTTGTCGATCATGCCGCGAAACAACGGCCAGCGGCGATACATCGTCTGAAGGCGCGCGACGCGCGCCACGCGCGTCTCTCCGGGCTGCGAGAGCCAGCTCGAAAACGCGCTGCCCGCGCCGTACCAGCTTCCGAGCAGTACGCGGTTCTGGTTCCACGCGAACGTCCAGGGGATCGCGCGCAGTTCTTCGATCCGGCGGGTGTTGCTGCGCTTGGCGGGGCGCGAGCCGAGCTTCAACTCCGAGAGCTCCTGAATCGGAGTCATCGCGTAGAAGGTGTCCACGAATCCATCCGTCTCGTAGACGAGCGAGCGGTAGGCGCCGCGCGACAGAACGGCCAGCTCCCGCATCGCCTCCGACCAGGTTTTGGGAATCGTGCGCGCGGGGGTCAACGCATTCGCGGGCAGCGAAGCTTCGAGCGTGGCCGATAGGATTCGCTCGAGCTGGAAGGTGGCGGAATCGATCGTGCCGTATTTGATCGCGATGACTTCGCCCTGCTCGGTGATCTTGATCCGCCTGCGCACGGTGCCGATGGGCTGCGCGAGAATCGCATTATGGGTGGGCCCGCCGCCGCGCGCGATCGCACCGCCGCGCCCGTGAAAGAATTCGAGCTCGATGTCGTACCGATCCGCCTGCGCGACGAGCGCGCGCTGAACTTCTTCGAGCGCCGCACACGCGGCCAGATAGCCGCCATCCTTCACGGAATCCGAATAGCCGAGCATGATCTGCTGACGCATACCGCGCGCCGCGAGCTGTTTGCGATAGGCGGGCGAACGGTAGAGGCACTCCATGGCTTCGGTCGCGCGGCGGATGCTCTCGATCGATTCGAACAGCGGGACGATGTTGATCGGACTGTCGAGTGTGCCGTCCTCGCTCAGCTTCACGATGCACGCGACGCGCGCGAGCGCGAGCAACTCGATTGCGGAAACGGCGTTCTCGGTGTTGCTGATCACGAGATCGCGCACGGCCGCCGGCTCGAAGTGATCGGAAACTGATGCGACACAACGTAGCGTATTAAAGACTTCTCTCGCGTCAGCGCTCAGATCCTCATCCGTGGCCGTAGAAATTTCGCGGGCGAGTATCAGCTCTTCGAAGAACTCCCGCCGCTCGTCGATCGAAAGGTCTTCGAAGGATCTCTCGGGTGGCCGGAAGAGTTCGCGGCAGGTCTCGCGGTGGCGGGCTTCGTGCTGTCGGACATCGACGCTGACGAGCCAAAATC
>JAFDBP010000179.1 GCA_019313245.1 Deltaproteobacteria bacterium | reverse complement strand
TTCCGAGATCCACGAGCGTGACGATCGCATCGATCCGCGTCGCCTCCTTCAGACCGGGGTGCTGCAGAACCGCGGCGACCCGCGCCGGGTCGGACGCCCCGCTCGTCTCGCTTGCGAGATGATCCGGCCGGTCCGGTGTCTGAAGAAGTTCCCGCAGCTGCACTTTGAGATCGCCTTGGATCGAGCAGCAGATGCAACCGTTGGCGAGCTGCATCACGCCGCCGCGCCGAGACTCGATCAATCTCGCGTCGATGTTGATGGCGCCGAAGTCGTTGACCATGACGGTCATCTTCCGGTCGGGGTTCGCGCTCAGCATGCGGTTGATCAGCGTCGTCTTGCCCGCGCCGAGATAGCCGGCGACGATCGTGACGGGCAGCCTGTCGGGCGCGCGCGCCATTGCGCTAGAACTCGGGCGCCGGGTCGTCCCAGGGCGCGGCGTGGGCGGTCTCTGCGAGCCAGCCCATCGGATCGTGGCTCGCCTGCCCGTCGACCAGTGTCAGTACGGAGCGCGTGTCGTGCAGGTTGCCGCGCGGCTCGAGCGCCGTCGGATCGCGGTCGAGCACGGCCAGATCTGCGCGTTTGCCGACTTCGATCGTGCCCGCTTCCGCCTCCATCCCCATCGCCCAGGCGCCGTTGAGCGTCAGCATGCGGATCGCCTCGTCCAGGCTGACGCCCTCGCCGAGAATCTCGTCCGTCTCGAACCAGGGATTGGCGCGGGTGATCAGGGTTTCGAACCCGATCCAGGGGTTGATGTGGCTGACCGGCCAGTCCGTGCCCATGACCGCGATTCCCCCCGCGTCCAGCACGCCGCGCACGTTGTACGCAGTCTTGAGTCGCTCCATGCCGTAGTGCGAGCGCGCACCTTTCGTAAACTCGGAAAAGTACCAGCCGACGGGGGAGAATTCGGCGACCACATCGAGTGCGGCGAATCGCGCGAGGTTGTCGGGGTGCAGCAGTGTCGAATGCGCGCACTGGTGCCGCATTCCCCGTCCACCGCTTCGCTCGCGACAGGCTGCGACCGCATCCAGGAACACGTCCGAGGCTCCGTCCCCCGTGCAGTGGGCAATGACGCGTATGCCCCGCCGGTCCATGTCCGCGACCATGTCGAAGATGTGCTCGGGTGTGAGGTTGAGCTTGCCGCGCCAGCCGGGCTGCTCGGGCCAGTCGCTCAAGAGATAGGAGGTCGCGGGTTCCGCGGTGCCGTCGAAGTGGAACTTGACGGAGTTCGCGTTCAGCCGGTCGCTCCGGTAGAAGTGCCGCTCGCCGGCCAGCAACTCCCAGCGCCGCTTGACGGGGAAGATGTCGTCTTGCCAGCTGATCGACGCTTCGACGCGGACCATGAGTTCGCCGGCATCGTCGAGGGCCTTGAGCGCATTCAGGCGGTGTTCGCAGACGTGAACGTATTTGGTCGCCACGACCCCGCGGCTGGCCTGGTGGCGCAGGCCGTCGCGGTAGGCGCGCACGAGCGCCGCGTGTGGCGTCGGCGGCATCGCGCCGATCACGAGCGCGTAGGCGCCATCCACGAGGATGCCCGTCGGTTCGCCGGTGAGGTCGTCGCGCACGATGTAGCCATTGCCTGGATCCGGTGTCGCGGCGCTGACGCCCGCGGCTTCGAGCCCCTTCGAGTTCACGAGCACGCTTCCCCACATCCGGTCCATGATCGCGACGGGGCGTTCGGGAATGAAGCGGTCGAGCCAGTGCCGGTCCGGGACGATGCCCTCCCGGCGGAAGCTGAAGTGCACGAAATGCTGGCCGAAGATCCACGGCGCGTCGGGGTGATCCGCCGCGTAGGCGAGGATCGCATTCCGAACCTGATCCGGTGTGGGCTCGCCGATGCCCACATCCAGGTAGCCCGCATAGCGAGGGCCGAGCGCGAGATCGGGATGGGTGTGCATGTCGTAGAGCCCCGGCATCGCGAAGGCGCCGCCGAGGTCGCGGGTCGCCGTGCCAGCGCCGCCGAGCGCCCGCACATCCGCATTCGATCCGACGGCGATGAAGCGCCCGTTGCGGATCGCAACCGCCTCGACGAACGCGTTGGCGGCGTCACCCGTGTAGATTCGCCCGCCCGTCAGGATCAGGTCGGCCGCCGCTTCATCGGCGCGACTGTTGGAGGATCGGTAGGTGGTCGAAGGCATGTCACTTTCCCCGCGGATTGCCGAGCGGGTGAATCCTGCCGGATTCACTCCGAGGCGCGAACCGCCTAGCTGGTCTGCTCATCCGCATCTGCGCTCGCGCCGCTCAGAAGTTCCGCTGCCAGCTTCTTGGCCAGCTGCCCGTCCACGTCCCCCTTGTGGGCCTTCATCACGGCGCCCATGACGCGACCGACATCGCCCGGGGCCGAGGCGCCGGTCTCCGCGATGGCCGCTTCGACCCAGCTGCGCGTCTGCAATGCGTCCGCGAGGCTCGGCAGAAAGGTTTCGATCACCTCGAGTTCGGCGCGCTCCACGGCGGCGCGATCGGCGCGCTTGGCCTTCTCGAAGGCGTCGATGCTCTCCTTTCGCTGCTTTGCGAGTCGGCGCAACACGTTGATGCAGGCATCGTCCGAAAGGGTCTCGGCGCCTTCCCGCTTCAGCTCCGTTTGAAAGGCGGCGCGCATGCCGCGCAGCGCGGTCAGTCGAGGCGCGTCCTTCGCGCGCATGGCGTCCGTCATCTGCACACTGACTTCGTCGAAGATGGCCATCTCGGTTTTACTCCCGACGCGAAGGCTGTTTGAGGTTCGCACCCCGATCATACGCGATCGGGGCGCGAGAAGGCTGCACCCGGAATCGGGCTATTTCGCCACTCGAATCACGAGATTCGAAGCTGGGGATCGGCGACGGTCAGGGCGGCAATCTCCTGTTCCAGATTCATCGGCAGGAGGCGCACCAGCCAGCCGCTGGTCACCGGATCCCGATGGGGCAGGTCGGGGGTCTGCGCCAGCCGATCGTTGGTCTGCATGATCTTTCCGCTCAGCGGTGACCAGATGTTGTGTACGAGCTGGTCCTCCGTCGCCATGCGAACGAGCAGGCTGCCCTGGTAGATCTCGTCATCGGATTCCGGGAATTCGATGCTCTGGATGGGGTCGATGGTCCTCAGCAGCATGGCCGCCAATCCCAGCAGCCAGGTGCCGTCCACATCGGGCTTGGCCCAGGTCTGCGAGCCGAGGAAGTAGCAGCCGGCGAATTCCGTGGGAGGGGGTTGCATGCGCTGCTTGACGGGCAGCTTCGCGAACTGGCTGGCGCGATCGACCTGGCTGGCGAGCTCCTCGAAGGTGAACGGCTTCGGCAGAAAATCGAACGCCCCCTTCTTCAGCGAATCGACGCCGTTGTCGACGGTCGAGTAGCCGGTCGTGATGATCACCACGAGATTGGGGTCGTGTTGCTGGGCTTCCTTCAGAAAATCGAAGCCGGATAGACCGGGGAGCATGAGGTCGCAGATTGCGATGTCCTGCGGGTCCTTTTTCAGGATCTGCAGCGCGCTTTCGGCGTCGATTGCGGTGAGAACCGGGAATCCCTCCGCGGTCAGGATGCGTTGCGCGGAGTCGAGAATCACCTGCTCGTCATCGATCACCAGGATCTTGGGCGCTGTACCCATACCCATTCCCCTCCCCCCTCTACCCGGGAGTCGATCGCTTCAATGCCTTCGTCGAGCCCTCAAATGATGCCGGCCGATCTCGCGATCGGAAGCAGGACGGTGAGGGTGGTTCCCGACCCCACCCTGCTGTCCACCTTGAGTTGACCGTGATGCTTTTCGATGATTCCCCAGACGATCGCCAATCCGAGGCCGGTCCCCTTCATTCCCTTCGTCGAATAGAAGGGTTCGAACAGCTTGTTCATCCCCTCCGCCGAGATTCCGCAGCCGGTGTCCGTCACCCGGATGCGCGCCATGCCCTCGGGTGATGGGCGCCCATTGACGGCATCTTCAGCGGTGGCGATTCCCGTCTCGACCGTGATGGTTCCCCCGTTGTCGCCGATGGCGTCCGCAGCGTTCACGAGCAGGTTTACCAGCACCTGCTCGATCTGCATCATGTCTGCGTTCACCACGGGGCTCTCTTCCTCGAGCTTCATGTCGATCTGGATCTTCTGGATCGAGAGCTGGTGCTCCACGATGCGACACGCGTTGCGAACGATCTCGTTGACCGGGGCCGGGCGCGCAGCCGAAGCGGATTGTCGAGAGAAGTCGAGGAGGCCCTTGACGATTTCCCGGCAGCGCTTCGTCTCGCGCACGATCACTTCCAGATCTTCCTTCAGCTCTGGCTGATTCTCCGCATTCTTGAGCAGGAAGCTGCTGTAAGTCAAGACACCCGTGAGTGGATTGTTGATCTCGTGTGCGACGCCCGCGGCCAGCCGCCCGAGCGACGCGAGTTTGTCGGACTGCAGGAGCTGCCGTTGGGCTTCGGCGAGCCTCTCCATCATGACGTTGAAGGACGCGGCGAGCTTGCCGATTTCGTCGTCGCCGTGAACCTTGACGATGGCTTCCGTCAGGTCGCCTCCCGCCGCCGTCCGGGTCGCCTTCGCGATGTCGCCGACCGGCTTGAGGACGATCTGCTTCACGAGCCAGTTCATGATGAAGCTGATGGCCGCGATCGCGATCAGCGCGAAGATCAGCAGCCGCACCCTGCCGGCCTGGATGTTGCTTTCCACCTCCTCCAGCGACATGCTGATGTCGAGCACGCCCAGCACCTTCTGCGTTTCGCTGTGGGCGTGACAATCGCTCTGCCAGCAGCTGGGCTCGTTGTAGATGGGGTTGATGATGCCGAAGGTTCGCGTGCCGTTGGCCGCGGTGAAGATGCGCGTTCTCTCGGATGCCGGGACCCGCTCCAGCGGCTTGTCGACCGTGTGGCACATGTCGCAGGCCTCGGTGTGCTGGTCCACCATGTGACCCAGATCTCCGGGGTCGGTCGAGCGGATGATCTCGCCCTCCTTGTTGAAGATGCGGACCTTTTCGATGCCCTCCTGCGCGCCGATGGTATTGATGATCCGATGGACCGACTCGGACCGGTTGTGAAGCATGTCGTAATGGGTGCTGCTCTTGATCGTCTCGCTGAGCTGGTTGGCGCTGCGCTCTACCTCGGCGAGTAGCTGCCGACGCTGGGCGTCGAGCATGAGGTAGGCGAATACGGCGATGATCGCGAATGCGACACCGCAGGTCGCCACGATGAGCTTGTAGCTGATTCCATTCGACACGGCCGGCCAGCTATTTGGAGTTGGGAGGATTCAGGTACTTGGTGAGCAAAACGAACATCACCAGGAAGCATCCCAGCAGCAGGTACTCCAGTCCTTTCGTCGCGAATATGTTTACGTAGGAATAGGTTTCCATTTCCCGCTCCAGAGCTTTCTCTCGATTCAGTCTGTGATGCGCTCGGGCCTCCAGTCTAATCGAAATTCGGATCCTTTCTCAGCACGGGCATTCTCAGCACGACCCAGCGGAGTGCCCAGATCTCCGCGAACACGATCATCAGCGTGATCGTGATCTCTTGCCAGGACGGAACGTAGTGATCGGGTACGAACCAGTTGAAGGCGATGATCGAGATGTTCAACCGATTGAGCACCACGCCGAGAATCGTCAGGATGGCGGCCGTTCGGATGATGCCCAGGCTCCGATGCCGCGCGCCGTAGGCGAACATGAAGCAGGGCACCAGTACCAGGCCAACGACCTCGAGCAGGAACCAATTGCCCCAGAAGTCACCCATCAACTTCCACTGCTCGTCGTGGATGAAGAGGGTGCTCTTGAAGAAGTAGTAGACGAACATGGCGATCGCGGCCCCTCGCGCCAGGCCGAACACGATTTCGTCGGTTCCCTTGTGGTGCTCCTCATCGATGATCTTCGCGAAGACCCGGTGGCTGATGGTTCCCTCTGCGATGATCATCGACAGGCCCGCAAAGATGCTCGACACGAAGAACAGGATCGGGATGAACTCGGAGTACCAGAGGGGGTGGATCTTCGGTTTGGCCATCAGGAAGAGCGCGCCGAGACCCGACTGGTGCAGTATCGAGAGGGTGATCCCGAAGATCACGGCGCCCACGGTCAGCGCCTTCAAGAACTGCCGCAGCCGCCGCATCCCCAGCCACTCGGCGATTGCGGGCGCAAACTCGATCAGGGCCGTGATCATGTAGAGCATGAAGTGCCACGCGACCAGGAAGAGCACCGAGTTGTAGCCGAAGTCGTTTCCGATGATGGGATTGATGATGTTCCACGGTCTGCCGAGGTCGAACATCAGGGCCCCCGCGTAGAAGACGTACGCGAGGAAGCCGTTGAGCACCGTGATCCGCACGATGGGGTGGTATTTCTCCGCGTTC
>JAFDBP010000178.1 GCA_019313245.1 Deltaproteobacteria bacterium | reverse complement strand
CCGTCGGTGACGTCGGCGATCGGAAGCGACAGCGGACCCGATCCGGTCGAGAGCTCTACGGAATCTCCCACCGCGTAGTGTCTCCGATAGGCGAGGGGCTCCGAGACGAAGACGGCTTCGCCCCGCCTGAAGCGGGCGAAACCCGCTGCGCCTCCACCCTGCTTGAAGTCGAAGGCGGCCTCTCCACGGGGTTCGAGTTCCAGCGCCACCAGGCGGACCGCTCCCCCGGCGGGGCTGCCCGGAGACTCGCGATAGGTGCTGAAGCCATCCACTCCGGGGCCCGTGGTCAGGCGCTGAACCAGACTCGGATCCAGGGTTCCCTGCGCGCGCGAAGACACCAGGCCGGGGATGGAAACATAGATGTCGGCCTGCAGGGTGCCGTCGAGCCAGCGCGTGACCGTGCTGCGAAAGCTCGTGATCATGATGCCGAGACCCACCGTGACCGAGACCGCCACGACGAGAGCCGCCATGGCGGGAGCGGTTCGACTCATGGCCGCCACGACGCCTCTGGCGGCCATCGCCCCCAGAACGCCCATCACCTTCCCCGCGAGCGGCGCGGCGAGCGCCATGATGACGGCGGTCGTCAGCGGCGTGAGCAGCGCGATGCCCATGACGACCCCGAAGAGTCCCCCGAAACTCAGCAGAATGCTCCGCGAAGGCAAGACGAGCAGCGCGCAACCGAGCGCGAAGAAACCCAGACCCAGCCAAGCCGCGCGCGGCACCGCCCTTTTGGCCTTCTCCTCCAGCACGGAGCGCGCCATGGCGCTGCGCGGCGTGGCCAGCCCCGCTTCCAGTGCGGGCAAGAGCGAAGCCAGCAGCGTGGCGCCCACCCCGAGCAGCGCCCCCTTCGCGAATACCAGCGGTGGGAGCGAGAGACTCTCTACCGAAACCGCGAAGTAGAGATCGTTGATCGTCCGGGTGATCAGACCCACCAACCCACGCCCCAGAACGATCCCGAGCAGCAGTCCCAAGCCGGTTCCCATCGCCCCCAGGGCCGCAGCCTCGCTCAGAATCAAGCCGGTAATTTCGCGCCGGGTGACCCCGAGCGCCCGGAGTTCGCCGAGAATCGGCCGACGCTGCACGACCGAGAAAGTCAGCGTGTTGTAGATGAGGAACATCCCGAAGATCAGCGCGAGCAAGCTCAGCGCCGTGAGGTTCAGATCGAATGCCCGACTCATCTCGGCGAGACCCGCAGCGCGGGCTCCGGCGGGCTCGAGGCGGGCTCGATGGCCGAGGTCCGCCGCAATCGCCCGCGCCATCTCCTGCCCGTTGGTATCCGACGGCAGGATGAGATCGATCCGGCTCAGTTTTCCGATGCGGTCGAGAAGCTCCTGGGCGGTGGCCAGGTCGACCACGAGAAGCTCGCCCAGCGCCCGGCGCGACAACTCATCCGCGGGCTCCAGAATTCCTCGAACGCGCAGGGGCTTGCTCCTGCCATTCACCTGCACGAGGAATCGATCGCCCTCGGCAACCGCCAATGCTTCGGCGGTTGCCCGAGCGAGAAAGACCGCCGTCGGATCGGCGAGCAATTGGCTGACATCCAATTCCGCGGCCCCCACCAAGAGGAAGGGGCGGAAGGGGGCTTCGAAGAAGGGGTCGATGCCGAGGACCCGAAACGCGCGCCCGGGAAGCGAGGGGATCGTGACGAAGGCCTCCACGACCGGGGCCGAGGAACGCACACCCAACTGTGTCCGAATCCTCGCCAAGACGGAATCCGGCAGATCTCCGCCCGTTCCCAACACGCGGTGCGTGGAGCGCCCGGCGATGGTTTCCGTAGAAATCCGGAAGGCTTCCCGCGAACTCTGGATCGCCAGATCGATCGACACCACCACGGCTACGCCCAGTGCAACCCCCAGAGTGGTGAGGATGATTTGCGACGGGTGTCGCAGCAGAAAGCGAAGGCTGGCCAGCTGAAGGAGGCGCTTCATGAGAACCTCTCGCCGAGCCGCTTCAAGAGGCCCGGACGGGATCGCCGGAGCTCGGGTCTTCTACCAGCAATCCGCCCTGAATCCGAAGCACCCTGTCGGCCCTGGCTGCGACATCACGACTATGTGTCACTGCAAAGAGCGTCTTGCCCGCCGCAGAAACCATCGACACCAGAAGATCCAGCGTCTTGTTGCCCGTCTCCGCATCCAGATTTCCGGTGGGTTCATCGGCCAGCACCAGAACGGGGTCGTGGACCAGGGCGCGAGCCACCGCCACCCGCTGCTGCTCGCCACCCGACAGGCGGTCCGGGTAGGTCGATTCGCGTCCCCCCAAACCCACCTGCTCCAGCAGCGATCTGGCTTTCCTGCGCTCCTCGGCGCCCAATCGACCCTTCAACTCCAGTGGCAGCAGAAGGTTCTCTTCGACGCTGAGGGTGGGGATGAGGTTGAAGAACTGAAAGACGAATCCGATCTGGTGGCGGCGAAACAGCGTCCGCTCACGCTCTGTCATTCCCGTGAGGGAAACCCCATCCACCACCACCTCGCCCGCATCCGGGGTGTCGATGCCGCTGACGAGGTTCAGCAGCGTGGACTTTCCAGACCCCGATGGCCCGAGCAGGGCCACGAATTCCCCCATACGCAGAGACGCGTCAGCGTTCTCGAGGATGGGATGATAACCGCCCCCTTCGCGGTATCCCTTGGAGAGACCTGCAATGCGCAGAAGGGGCCGATCCGATTGCGCTGCCTCGGAAGATTCGCGGGTAACCGGAGGCGGGCTGGATCGCGTCATGATCTAGAGAGCTTCCCAACTAGCGCATCGTCCCGGGCGCTGCGCGCCAATGCCGCCACCGTGCGCGGGTGACGCGCCCTCTTCTCTTGGCGCCATTCCCGCCTTCCAGTCGAAATCCATCGCTTTGCGCGGGGCGTCGATGCGGTCGTCCAGCCCGGTTTCGATGCAAGCATCCATGTTTCATCCTCCCGCCCCACGAGCTTCCCAGCCGGTGGCCAGCGACAGCAGCCCGTTGGGCGGCAAACTCAACTATAGTGTTCGACACCCACCGCGCCTCCAAAGGGAGCGAGACCGCTTGGCCCTCCGGATCGTCGAGGCTCACGTTGCCCCCGACCTCGCCTCAGAGGCGCGGGAAATCCTCGGCGAGTTCGGCGACCAGCACTGGACGCAAGAGGGCGGCCGCTTTGGGGCGGTGGTGTTCGCGATCCTCGGCGCCGAGCGAACCGGTGGCGCCCTCGATCGCCTGTACGAGAAGTTGGCCGACCGGGGCGGCCTGCTCGTGTTAGTTCAGCCGCTCGACGGCGTGCTGCCGCGCCCGCTCGCGAGCCCGGCGACGGAAGCCCGGGCCGGCGCGCGCTCGGCCGCGGCGGTCAGCCGCGAGGAAGTCTACGCGAACATCGCGGATACCGCGCGGCTCAACAGCGCGTATCTCGCGCTCACCATCCTGGCGTCGGTCGTGGCCGGCATCGGACTCACGCGCGACAACACGGCCGCCGTGATCGGCGCGATGGTCGTCGCCCCGCTGCTCGGGCCGAACATGGCGCTCGCGCTCGGGATGGTGCTCGGAGACCGCCCGCTCGTGCGGCGCGCGCTGAGCACGAGCGCGGTCGGCCTGCTGCTGTGTTTCGCGTTTGCGGCGCTGCTGGGGCTGGCGCTCGAAGTCGATCCCGCCACGCCCGAACTCGCCTCGCGCACCCAGGTGACGATCTGGGATCTGGTGTTGGCGCTGGCGGCCGGTTGCGCGGGCGCGCTCTCGTACACGACCGGAGCCCCGACCTACCTCACCGGCGTGATGGTCGCGGTCGCGCTGCTGCCGCCCGCGGTGGCCAGCGGGATGCTGCTCTCGCAGGGGCAATTCACGGGTTCGGCCTCGGCGCTGCTGCTCGCGGCGGGCAACATCACGGCGCTGACACTCGCGGCCATGCTCACCTTCTTGTGGCGCGGCATGCGGCCGCGCAACTGGTGGCAGGAAGACAATGCCCGGCAATCGGCGCGGCTCGGGGTGGCGGTCTTCTTGGTGCTGCTGCTCGCGCTCGCACTGGTGATCGCGATCGCCCAGGGATATTTCGGAGCTTGAGGTGTCGGAAACGCGAGCGGCTGGAAACGCCCACGATCAGCAGGCGAGCGTTCCTGCGCGCGCTCGCGGGTGGTGCGGTCCTGATCTCGCCGGGCCTGCTCTCCCGACGCGGCCTGTCGGCCGGGACGGCTGAAGCGATGCCCGCGATCGGCGCAGCGCGACCCGGCGAGGACGTCTTCGGCTTCATTCGGCGCGCGCGCGGCCGGCACGACGCGAAGCTGCTCGCGCAGATCCTCGGCGCGGCCAACGAATTCAAGGATGGCGACGCCAT
>JAFDBP010000177.1 GCA_019313245.1 Deltaproteobacteria bacterium | reverse complement strand
GATCGACCCGGCGAGCGATTACGAGCTCTTGGCGGATTCTCCCGCGATCGACGCCGGGGACAACAATATCTGCCCCACAACGGACATCGACGGCTATCTGCGCCCCTATGACGGAGACGACCCTGGTGACGGTTTCGCGGATTGCGACATCGGGGCCATGGAATACCTGCCAGAGCCGCAGCGCGCAGCGACACTGTTCGCGGGAGCGGCGCTGCTCGGTCTGCTCTACCGGCGACGCATTCGGGATTAGCACCGAGCGTTTGCGCCGGCGAAGCTGCGGAGTGCTTCGCTGATCTAGTGAAGGAGGCATCCATGCGCTGGTTTCTCTCGATCATGCTCGTGCTTGCGCTATGGGCAGTTCCCGCATTTGCCACCTCGTGGGATATGGACGGTGTCGCCGATCAAGTCGACAACTGCTCGGAAAGGCCAAATCCGAACCAGGACGACACCGACGGCGACGGCTGCGGCAACCTCTGCGATGCGGATTACGACAATGACGGCACGGTCGGTTTCGGGGACTTTGGGTTCTTCGTGGCGAACTTCGGCTCGAGCCCCGGCCCCTCTGGAACGACGGCGGGAACGACGGCCTGTCCCTAGGCGGCGAGCTCGGCCCGCCGTTCGCTGAATCTGGCTCCAGTCGAGGGATCGACTAAGAGGCGCTCCGCTGGCTCGCCACCCATGCGTCGACTCGCCGCCATTCTTCGAGCAGCCAGGCGAGTTGGCCTTCGCGGCCACTCGGAATCTCCTCGCGCGGGATGCGGCGAAACTGCACGCGCACCGTCTGGTGCACGAGCGATCCGCGCCAGATCTGCGCGAGGGTGGCGGCGCCTTCGAAGCCGCTGTGGTTGCACACGACCACGTCGACCTCTGGTGCGGCCTCGAGGAGTGCGAGCGTTCCACCGGGCCGGGGCGGCAGCACGAACCGCAGCGAGCGCGCGTAGCCGAGCAACTTCTCGTCTCCCTCGCGTTGCAGCCGCTCCAGCACCCGCTCGCGCTTGTGCGCCGAGAAGCGCGTGCCCTCGGGATAGGTGAGGAGCCCGTCGCGCGGACCCAGGTCGGTCGCGAGCTCTCGAATGCGGCGAATCTCCTGCGCGGAATCTGCGGAGGAGCGATCGACGAAGACGTTCGGAAGTCGGTTGCCGACGATGTCGAAACACGGATCGAGTAGCAGCTCGCGCTTCAGGACGTAGCGAAGCCGTATCCCGTGGCGCCGACTGACGAGTGACGCGGCGAGCAGCGCGTCGGCGCTGCTGGTATGTCGAATCAGCAACAGGTAGGGGCCGCGCCCGAGGTCCGCGGCGTCTTCGACTTCGAGGCGAAGCCCGAAGATCCGGATCACGCCGTTCAGCAGCGAATTTCCCCACCAGGCCTCGAGCCGGTGGTGGTGGTCGATCCATTTCGCGTCGTCTAGCGGGAGGATCTTCGCCCACACCCACAGGCCGCCGCTGATCGCGATCCCGATGACCTCGCAGGAGAAGAAGTAGGTGAGGAACGCCCCGCTGCGCAGGGCCACGCCGCGGTTGCGCCGCGCCAAATCTGCGATCACAGCCACCGGCAGCCAGACGGGCGCCGCGACCACGCACAGAATCCACGCGATCACGTAACCGGGGATGGTGAGCAGCCGGCGTCCGAGCACGGCCCAGAGTCTGCCAGATTTTCAAATCCCTCGCCCAGCGTTCGCGCCGAGGCGCGCGGCGAGTTCAGGCCTCCGCGGGCTCCGCACCCAGCCGCTCGCAGAGTTCCCAGAGCGCGCGGCGGTCTTCTTCCAGCTCGCGGGTGAACGGCAGGAAGTGGGTGCGGCGCTCTTCGCGGTCGAAGAAGAAGCGCCCGGTGTGCTCGCGGGCGCGCGGGCACGCGGCCAACCAGACGACCGTATCGGCGCCCTCGGCCGGTGTCCGCAGTATCCGGCTGGTCACGCGGTGGAAGCGCGGCAGCGAACTCTTCACCGACGGTGTATCGGCCCAACCCGGGTGCATCGCGTTCACGACGGCGGAAGTTCCGCGCAGGTCTTCGGCCCACAGTTCGGACAACACCACCTGGGCTCGCTTGGTCTCGGCATACGCGATTACCCCGTCGTAATCGCGCTCGGTCCAGTTGAGATCCTCGAGGTTGAGGCGCCGGGTATACATCCCGCCCGATGAGACCCAGATCACCCGAGAATCGCTGGATCGCTCGAGATTGGCGCGCAGCAGCCGCGTGAGCAGAAAGGGCCCGATCACGTGCGTCGCGAGCGTCGTCTCCAAACCATCGACGGTTTCGAGGCGCTCGTCTGGAAGCACACCCGCATTGTGCACGAGGACGTCGACCGGGTGAGGCGCGAGCCTCGCCGCGGCCGCTCGGATCGAGCCGAGATCGGATACGTCCATGCGCTCGGGAAGCACCCGCGGGTTTCCCGTCTGCGCCCGGATCTGATTTGCGGCTCGCTCGGCGCGCTCGCGATTGCGGCACAGCAGCACGACCTCGGCGCCGAGATCCGCGAGTGCCAGTGCGGTCTCGTAGCCGATGCCGGAGTTGGCGCCCGTGATCAGACAGCGCCGACCCGAGAGATCGACATCGAGGTCGTCGTCTCGAAACGTCAGGCTGTGGATGTGGAAACCCGTCCGATCGAAGGACGAAACGATGAAGGGATCGACCGCGCAGCTCAGGGCCCTGCCGAGCAACACGCGATGGGCGGGCTGCCTCGAGGTCTCTCGAATGCGCTCCGGTCCCGCATCGAGTGCCGCGAGGATCGCATCGACGGGCGGGTGGTCTCCCGCATCGCGGCTCACGTAGCGATACGTCACCTCTCCACCGGGCCGAATCACGAATACCGCGCCGAGCTGCCAGACGTCTCCCCGCACGCCGGTCGGCCGAAAACCCGAGCGCAGCGCGCGCAGTGCCTGGAAGGGCAGGGCCGGGGAGAGTATCTCGATCCGGCCGCGGCGAAGACCCGCGGCGCGGTACGCCCGCAGCTCCGGATCCACCAGCAGCGGGCAGTCGAGTTCGAAATCGTCGCGAAAAGCGGCTGCGAAATTCGCGGCGCCATTGCCGACGATGACGAGTTCGGCTCCGCGCGCTCGAATTTCTTCGATCCGGTCGCGCAACTGCGCGACTTGCTCACGGCAGAAGAGTCAGCCGAAGTGGCGGATGAAGACGAGGACGATCGGCTGCTGTTGCCAGTACGCACCCAGGGATTGGGCTTTGCCCGACGCGTCGGGAAGCTCGATCTCCGACAACCTGTTCGCATTTCTCATCGCGTGACCCTTTCAGCTACGAATCGAAAAGACGATCGACTGTGGCGGCGATGATACCGGCTTTCAGGTCGGCGCGTCATCGCGCGCAACCGACGAGTCGCGTGCCAGATCTCGATCCGCTGCGGATGAAATTCTCGGCGAAATTCGGTAGAGAATTTCCAGTTCTGCGGCGCCATTGCCATGCGAGGTACCCATGAGACACAAGGGCCCGTGGTCGAAGGAGCGGATCGACGAATTCCTCCAAGAGACGAGG
>JAFDBP010000176.1 GCA_019313245.1 Deltaproteobacteria bacterium | reverse complement strand
ATCGAGATTGAGCTGAGGAGCCTAGGATACGAATGCTTGACGACTCCGCATCAAAGGCAGGGTGGTGGCACTTGCGGGATGCCGGCGAAGAAGTTGTACAACGAGAAGAATACCGGATCGGCTGGGTCGTTCCCGACGTAACAGTTGTTGTGATACGGATCGAGATCTTCGGGGGTAGGCGGTGGGAACGGCGGGGGCAGCTCCCACGGCAGCGTGAGCAACGCGAAGTCCGACGTGAACAACTGGAACTCCGGGGGGAATGGTGGGCTCGGCGGCGGTTGCGTCGCGTTGTCGAGAAGCACGTTGTTCTCGACGCGATTGTTCTGTGCCGTCTGATCCAAGACGAAGCCTGGAGTCAGGGTGTCGGGGTCGACGAAACAGCCAAAGGGGGTCGGATCGACGACGACACAGTAGTCGGCGATGTCCACGCCGACGTACTCGTTGCCCTCGATGAGGTTGTTCGAGACCACGGAATCGTCGACGCCGAGGTTGAGAACCCCGATCCCTCGAGGAATGAAGGAGAGAATGGACCCAGGACGAGCGGTATTGTCCTTGTTGTTGTCGTGAATCCAGTTGCCGATGACGTCGACCCGCTTGGCGCCTGGTCGGTCGTCGAAGATGTCGGGTAGTAGCAACAGCGCCGCGCCGACCGTGTTGCCCCGCATTTCGTTGTTGGTGAGTAGGACGTCATCGCTGTTCGACACCTCGAAGCCGTTGACGTTGCCCTCGACGAGGTTGTCGTGGGCGATGACGTTCTCGGAGGTCTCGATCCAGATGCCGCTGTCATCCGAACCCCTTGCATAGCTATTCCTGATGACGCCATTTCGCGAGAGGATCGGGAAGATGCCGTAGCCCTCGTTGTCGATGGACACCACGTCGTCGAAGACGAAACCGTCGACGCGCTCGGAGAACAGACCATTTCGGAAGCCTTCGATCGTGATGCTCTTGACGACGATGTCGTAGAGTAAGGGCTCGGGATCGGGCATCCCGGGCTCAACCCCCGGCAGGAGCGGGAAAGGAAACTCCAAGCTCGAGTGGCAGCTCGTGCATTCGGTCACCATCGGCGGCACGACCGCGACGCCGTTTTGCTGTCCCCCGGCGTTCTTGATGACCACGCGCTTTTGGCTGTTGCTCTGCCCAATGAGGCGGATGCCGTTCTTCGTGATGTTCAGGCCGCTCGAGCTGTTTCTACGCTCCTCGTACTCGCCAGCCAGCACGTAGATCCTCGCGCCCTCCTGAGCGCGGTCGACCGCGTCCTGAATCGACTGATCGGGACGCACGACGATCGTCCTTCGAACGGCCTGACCGGGCGGGAGGCCGGGGGGGCCCATCCCAGATCCGCCGGTTCCACCCGTTCCGCCGGTTCCACCCGTTCCGCCGGTTCCGCCGGTTCCGCAGTCGCCCGGTGGCGGTGTGCCCGGTGGGTCGTAGGGGTCGAGGCCCTCAGGCGGCAGATTGCAGGGGTCGGGAACTCCGGACGAGGGCCAAAGGGTGTTGTTGGCACCCGAGGTCCACCCTGGCTGCGAGGACGCGTCGATCTCGGCGACGTTGCTGCTCGCGCCAGGGTCACCGTCGGAATCGAGCATCTCGACGCAGATGAAGGCCTCGACGCTGTCGACGCCGTTGCGGGGTCGGTTGAGGTCGCAATCGGGGTTGGCGAGTGCTTGTCGGATGTCCCAGCCGTAGCCGTTCCAAGGGCTACCCGTGCTCTGGTGGCAAAGCTGGCAGTTCGCGCCGTTGTCGTTGATGTCCGTGCTTGGCGGAATCGGGCCGTAGAAGTCCTTCCAAGCATCCCTGGTGCCTGGAAACGCGCTTGCTGGCGTGCTCTGCACGAGCGCGGTGACCAAGGCCATTGCGAAGACGAGCCACTTGAGCTCCCTGCGCGCTGCGGCGTTGTCTGATCCCATGATATCTCCCGGTTTTGAACAGCCCCACTGTTGGGCGTGGCTCGACGTAACTCGACTGAGCCGCCGGAGTATCACGGCGTTGCTGATAAGATCAACAGTGAAATTCGTGCCGGTCGCGAGCGCCGCTCACGCGCTGATCTAGCCCCAAGTGATTCGACCTCAGCGCGGCCCAGCGCGCACGTCATGCCGCTCCGCTCGAACGCTGCGCCGTCACCCCTCGATCCCGTAGAACTCGCGTGCGTTCTCGGCGAAGAACTTGGCCTTCTCTTCATCGGTCCGTGTAGACAAGAGCGCGTCGAGGCCCGAGATGACCCTGACGTCGACCGTCGTCGGCCATTGTTCTCTCGAAGCTCGCTACTGGCGCACCCAAGTTGGCAGCGTCGTAGACTGAACACAGGCTGCGCGGCCTGTTGTTCGGTGTTTTTTGGAGCAACCTCCCGCGCCCATGACCGATGAGACGACGCCTTGGTCGCCCCGCGGCTTCATGGGGTCCGAAGCCGGCCAGCTGCGCGGTGGACGACGTCGTCTTCTCGGACGCAGCGGAGGAGTCCGTTGTGGGGTAAGAAATCGAGGGTGAGAGCCATCAAGGACCTCCGCATCGACGGTTTCGTGAAGAGGGGGTTCGAAGCCGTGCGGCGGGCCTTCGTCAGTAACTTCACACGCTGGGGTGAGCTAGGCGCTGCGTGCTGCGTTTACCAAGATGGGGAGAAGGTCGTCGATTTGTGGGGTGGCGTGCGCGACCGTGCGAGCCGCGAGCCTTGGCAAGAGGACACCATGACGATGGTCCACTCGACCACCAAGGGCTTGTCGGCCATGGTCTTGGCGCTGGCGCACTCGCGCGGTTGGCTCGACTACGACGAGCGGGTCGCCACGTACTGGCCGGAGTTCGCGCAAAACGGCAAGGAGCGCATCACGGTCCGCCAACTGCTCGCCCATCAAGCGGGATTGTTCGCGTTCGACGAGCCGGTCGACGTGGGCGTCATTTCGGACCTCGATCGGCTGGCGGAGGTCATGGCCCGGCAGCGGCCGGCGTGGGAACCGGGTGAGCGGCAGGCCTATCACGCGATCAGCCTGGGTTTCTATCAGGGGGAGTTGATACGCCGCGTCGATCCCTCGCATCGCACGCTGGGCGAAGTATTTGACCAGGACATTGCGCAGCCGCTCGGGCTCGAGTTCTACATTCGCGTTCCGGATTCGATCCCGAATCGGCGGCTCGCGCCCCTCGTTCCGCCGAGCCTATGGAGTCGCTTCCTCGGCATGCCGCTCCCGATCCTGCTCGCCTCGGTGAATCGGCGCTCGGTTCTGTACCGATCCTTGATCTCCAACCCTGGAACGCAGTTCTACCTCGATCCGGAGCGGGTTGT
>JAFDBP010000175.1 GCA_019313245.1 Deltaproteobacteria bacterium | reverse complement strand
TTCGCCGCGCCAGCGCGCAGGGCATCGCCGCACTCGGCTTCGAGGGCTACGCGCACGGCGGCTTGGGGCTCGGCGAAGAGCCCGTCCAGCGCGCCGACCTGGTCGCCGCGACCAACGAGGTACTGCCCGCGGCGTCGCCGCGCTACCTGATGGGCATCGGCTATCCGTCGGATCTCGTCGACGCCATCGCGGCCGGAGTGGATCTCTTCGACTGCGTGATTCCGACGCGCCACGCGCGGCACGGCGTGTTGTTCACCCGCGAAGGCGTCGTCAAGCTCCGAAACGCGCGCTTCAAACAGGACGCCGCGCCACCCGACCCCGACTGCGACTGCGCGACCTGCGCCCAGCACTCGCGCGCCTATCTCCGCCACCTGCTGCGGGTCAACGACACGCTCGGCGCACGGCTGGCTTCGCTCCACAACCTCCGCTTCTACCTCCGGCTGCTGGAGGATGTGCGGGGCGCGATCCGTGCCGGAAACTTCGATTCGCTGCGCGAAAAAATCTGCGCGGCCCCCGTTCGCTAGGAGCCTGACCCAAGACTGTCGCGGTAAGGCCCGAGCGTCGATGCGCACTGCTGGCAAGGCGCTCGATTGAGCCCTAGCAGCGCCAGGGCGATTGAGAGCAACGCAGCCAGCAGTGACGCAGCGGCGTTCGGCCGGCGCGACAGTCTTGGGTCACGCTCCTAGCGCTCCAGGCGAAAATCCCGCCGTGGCGCCAAATCCTCGGCTCGATTCGCGAAATCGGGCCCGCGAAACCTCAAGCTGCCGGCGGGTGAGGCCGATCCTGCTCAGAGATCTAGGATGGGGAGATCTCTGCGGTGAATTCGAGAATTTCGACCTCCAGGACGAGCGCCTGGGCACCCCTCGCTCGGCCCGTGGCGGGCGCGCTGGGAGCCGGCGGCCTCGCCCTGCTCGCGCTCCAGATCACGGGCAGCTGGCCCACGGCCGGTGGTGCGCTGCTCGCGGGCGCTGCGATCGCCGCGCTGTTCGAACAACGCGCGAGCGCGAATCGAGCCGACCAACAGAAGGCGATCCAGTCCGCGCTGAACGCAGTGATTCGCGGAGACATGACGCTCCGCCTCGAGCTCGAAAAGCTCGACCACTTCTCGGAGATCGCCCAATCCCTGAACGAATACATCGAGTCCGAGCAGATCTGGCAGGACAAGATCAAGGCATTGGTGACCCAGCTCAAAGCGCTTCCGGCCGGAATCGCGGAAGCGATGTCGGAACTCAACAAGGGCGCGGAAGATCAGGAGGCCTCGGTGGAGGAGACCTCCTCCCTGCTCGCCAACATCAACACCTCGATCCGCGGGATCAACGCCGAGATCGTGAACCTCGCCAGTTCCAACGAAGAAACCGCCTCCTCGATCATGCAGATGGGAAGCGCGATCGAACAGGTTGCGACCAGCGCAAATGCGCTTCGCGACACCGTCGAATCGTCGACCTCTTCGATTCACGAACTCAACGCCCAAATTCGCCGCGTCTCGGAAAGCGGCAGTGCGGTGCAAGAAGTCGCGGAGGAAACCGCGGCATCGATTTCGGAGATGGACCACGCGATCCGCGAAGTGGGCGACCACGTCCGATCTGCATCCGAGTTGACCGATCAGGTGACGCAGAGTGCCGAAGAGGGCTCGCGAGCGGTGGGCGCAACCATCGACGGCATCGCCCAGATCCGCGACCTGACGCAAGATGCCAAGACCGCGCTCGAGGGGTTGGCGGATCGCATCGGTGCGATCGGCGAAATCGCGAGCGTGATCAATGGGATCAGTGACGAAACCAACCTGCTGTCTCTGAATGCCGCGATCATTGCCGCGCAGGCCGGCGAACACGGCAAGGCCTTCGCGGTGGTTGCCGAGCAGGTCAAGACGCTCGCGCGCCGAACCACCACGAGCACCAAGGAGATCGAGTCGCTGATCGAATCGGTTCAGGAGCAGAGCAAAAATGCGGTGCAAGCCATGGGCGCGGGCATCGAGGCCGTCGAGCAGGGCGTAAAGCGCTCGCGCGGTGCGGGAGAAGCGCTGGATCGGATCCGCGAAAATGCGCGCGATGCGAGCGGCCGCGTGTCGGAAATCAGCCGCGCCGCCGAAGAACAGGCGCGCAATTCGCGACACGTCGCAGAATCGGCCCAGACCACGTCCGCACAGGTGCAGCAGATCTCGGCCGCACTCACCGAGCAGAGCCAGGCGACCGAGCAGATGCTCGCCAACTCCACCCAATCGCTCGAGGCGTGCCGGCAGATGACGAGCGCCACCGAGGAACAGCGCTCCTCCAGCCGCTACATCTCCGCCAACATCGCGTCGATCACCGAATTGATCGCGTCGATCCAGAACAAGACGGCTTCACACGAGCAGGCCAGCCACGGTGTCGCCGAATCGGTCGCCGCGATGTTGGAAGCCGCGCGCAAGAGCAGTGAACGCCTTCCCGAAGTCGCGCGCAGCGTCATTGCGATGAGGGAGTGCTCAGAAGAGATCGCCCGCGCAACCGGTCTAGAATCGGAAGAGAACGCCGACGCCTAGCTCTGGAAACCGCTGGTTCTATCTGCGGCGCAATGAGACTTCGTTCGGGATCTCGCTGCTAGCCGGCTAGTTCTTCGCTCGCGACACACACTCCCGCGTAATACGGAAGCTCCTCGCCCAGGCCACTCGGAAGGATGCGCATCCCCTCGCGGAGAGCTGGCCATACCCGGGCTTCCACCAGCGCGCGCACGGGTTCGAGGCAGAGCGCTTCGCCCGCCGCCGTCGCGATCGTCCCGAGCACGACGACTTCTGGCGCGAGTGTGAAGGCGAGTGTGATGATCGCCTGGGCGAGGTAGTGATTGAACCGCTCCATCTCCTCGCACGCGAAGGCATCGCCCTCCCCCGCGGCGGCGACCACGTGTTCGGGCGCCTCGAGCCCGCGCTCTCCCGCGAGCGCGCGAACCCGGCTCGCCTCAGGCGTGATTTCGCGCAGGCGTCGGGCCCACGCCGCACCGCCCAGATACGCCTCGAGACATCCGCGCTGACCGCACCCGCACGGCTCGCCATCCCACTCCACACAGCAATGCCCAAATTCGCTCGCGCGCCCCCGATGGCCGCGATACAGCCGCCCGTCGAGGATCAGGCCGGTTCCGATCCCGGTCGACATCGTGAGGTAGACCAGGTTGCGCGCGCCGCGGCCCGCGCCGTAGCGCCACTCGGCGAGCGCGGCCGCGTTGGCGTCGTTTTCGAGCCGCACCGGCAGCCCCAGCAGCTCGCTCATGCGGTCTCGCAGCGGCACGTCTTCCCAGCCGGGGAGATTCGGAGGGGCGAGAACCGCGCCGCGCTCGTGATCGATCGGCCCCGGCAGGGAAAGGCCCGCCGCGTCGAAGTCCCGGGGGGCCAGACGACTTCGCGAGATCAGAGCCGCGGCGTCCGCCGCGATCGCCATGACATCGGCTTCGGGGTCGCCGCTGATCCGGCTCGGCCGCTTCTGGTGCGCGACCAGCCCGCCATCCGCATCCGCGATGGCGATCGCGAGCTTGCTGCCCCCGAGGTCGATCCCGAGTAGAAAGCCGATCGGAACCCCCTGGAAGAGCCGCGGAGATCTGCGGCGGGCCGAAAGGTAACACACGCCACTCATGCCCATGCGCATGTGCGCCGATAGGAAAAGCGCCACCGGAACCACGGTCTGGAATCAACTCTGCCGGTTAGGGAAGGAGACGAGTCTATGCGGTATGCGCTGGTAACTGCGCTGGGAATTGCGTTGCTCGCGGCGCTCGGCTGTGCGCACTCGATTCGCAAGCAAGAAGACGCGCTCGAGGATTCTCAGCGCAAATATACGGAACTGGTTCGCTGGGGAGAGATCGAGCGCGCGAGCGCCTACGTCGACCCCGAGATGAGCGAGGCGTTCATCGATGCCGCCGCCCACTTCAAGGACATCCGCTTCACCGATTTCGAGATCGGCCCGCTGCAATTCGACGAAAAGTCGGAGAGCGCCACCGTCAGCGTCGTCTATCACGCCTACTCGACCCGGACGTTGGTCGAAAAGCGATTCGTCGAACATCAGCAGTGGTATCGCGATGCTGATGCTGAAAATGTCTGGCGCGTGCGCCCCAACCTGGATTCGGTGGCGAAGAATCTAAACGGCGCGCGCAGGCGCTGATCGAACCGGAGATCGAACCTTGCCCAAGACGGACCGCAAGAAGATCCTCGTCGCAGACGACTCCGAGGTGTTTCGCGAGCTGGGATCGACCTTCCTGGCGCGCCTGGGAACCATCCTGACCGCGTCGACCGGAAGCGAAGCGATCGAAATCGCCCGGCGAGAACTGCCCGCCGTGATGATCGTCGACTTCGACATGCCCGACATGTGCGGCGACAACCTCTGCCGCGCGGTCAAAGCCGACCGCGATCTGCACGGCACGCCCGTCCTGCTCGTAACCTCCGGCCGTTGCGCCGAAGACCACGCCCGCGCGGTGCGCGCGCACGCCGACGACGTGCTCATGAAACCCCTGAATCGGATTCAACTGGGCCTGTCGGTGTCGCGGCTACTCAGCGAAGAGCGCCATCTCGCACTCACGCGCGTGCCACTCGAAGAGGACGTGCGCGTGCGCCTGGTTCGCAACGAGGCATGTTCGTGGGGCGTGATGCGCGACGTGTCGCGCGGCGGCATCTTCGTCGAGTCCTTCGGAAGGCTGCCGATCGACACCGAGATCGGCCTCGACTTCCGGCTCCCGAACGCGCGCAGGCCGCTGCGGCCGACCGCTCAGGTCATGTGGGCGGGGCCGCACCCAAAGAGCCGCGCCCCGGGCATGGGCCTGCGCTTCCTCGCGCTCGACCGGCCGAGTACCCACCAGATCGATTCGTTCGTTCACCAGTTCACCTCACCACGCAGCGGAAAACTCGCTGCAACGGCGGTTACCTCATGATTCGAAGAACGCTGGCCCTGTGTTCGATCGCCCTGCTGGTCTCGATCGGCGCCCCGGATCCCGGTTGCGCGGACGAAGTGGCATTCGAAGCAGACGAGCGGCCCGAGGGCCGCAAGGAGTGGCGAGCGCAGCTGCTGGTGGCGAACCAGGGCGTGGCCAAAGCCCAGAAGCGCAACGACGCTGCACTTCGCACCTACGAGATCATGCGTCACCGACGCCATCCCCGCGGCGAAGGCAAGCAGGAAATCATGGACGAACTCGAACTCGCGCGCCAAGAACTCGCCAGCGCACAGCTCGAGCTCGAGAGGATCGAAAAGGCGGCACGCCGCGCGGGCGTGCCGCCTAGTTGGCTGAGGTTCGACCCCGCCGAACTCGAAGTTCCGGCAGCGGCTCCGGAGTCAGCGGAACCCTAGCGGTAGAACTCGAGATCCCGTTCGTCGAGGATGTCGGCCGCGCCACCGACCTCGCCCTGCTGGTCGCCCCGGATGATGGCGAGCGGCGTTCCGCCCTGACTCACGAGCGTGTCGTGGCGAGTGGCGATCTGGTCTATCGATTTCACGCGCAGTTTCTGGACGATGAGCGGTTGGTTCGTATCCGCAGCCGGAAGCCGCAGATCGACCCCCGAAACCGTGATCGACGCGACGCCGACCGTATCGTCCGCTGCGGGCGCAGCGTCGCCGCGGCGATTCGCCTGGCGAAGGTAGGCGATCCGCTGCGCGAGCCGGTCCGAGTAGGTGTCCGTCACCGCGGAATCTTCGGCGGTAAAGCGCGCGTAGTCCTCGATCCCTTGCGTCTTGCGCACCTTCACCTGATCGCGGTAGCGCGCGGGGATGTTCTTCGGATTGTCGGTGAAAGCGACATTCCCATCGCCGGTTTCCCAGGAGTAGATCTCTCCCGAGACGGCGGGTGTGGCGACCGCGAGCCCGAAACCGAGCACGGCCACCGCTACAACTCCGAACCCCATCGATCCGAAGGCACTTCTCTTCAGCAAAGTCGTCATCAGCTCATGACCTCCCATGCAGCATTCTGTCACCAAACGACAAAAAATGTCAACTGCGGCAGGTACTTACGCGCGCAGTTCCGGCGCAGTCAGGAGGCAATTCCCCCCTTTTGACAGGCTTCAGATCAATGGATATAAAGGAAGATCAGTTTTGTTGCGGGGTAGAGCAGTCTGGTAGCTCGTCGGGCTCATAACCCGGAGGTCGGGGGTTCGAATCCCTCCCCCGCTACCAAAATGAAGCGCCCGGAGTCGTGAGGACTTCGGGCGCTTTTTTTCAAAGCTTGCCTCGAAATGTGCATTCCGAGACTGAACCCGTCGTGCTAACGCCGAATTCGTGGCCCAGCGCCAAGCACTCGAATCGCATCGCATCCCTTGAAGGGGGTGCCGTCGAGCGTTTTTCCGACAAGACACGCCTCGGTTTCGTCCCCATCGATGCCGGTATTCTCGATCCGATAGTGCGAGACCAGGTCCGTCAGCCCATCCGCGTTTACGTCCCGAAGGTGATCTTCAAATGCACCCGGTTTTGTCAAATCGTGTGAGGTTGCCGCTGCATCCGGTCCGAAGGCGAGAGTTGTCAGGTCGATATCGGAGACCGCGAAATTCTCGGAGCCGAGGATGGCCACGGAAATGACGCCGCGACTTTTCGGATTGACGGGGTTTGATTCGCTGGCGGGCTCGATATCGATTTTTGGGCAGACGACCGGATCGCACGAATTGAGGAGAACGGAAACGTTAGAGCTGCTTCTGTTGGTTGTGACGAGGTCCAACAGGCTGTCACCATCGAGGTCAGCTGCCGCGACCTCTACGGGCCCATAGCCCATCAGAAAGAAGACGTCGGATCGAAAACTGCCGTCGCCGTTGCCCAGCAACACGCTCACGTCGTGGCTGCCGAGATTGGCAGTGACCAGGTCGGGAATCGTGTCGTTGTCGAGGTCCGCCACCGCAATGGAAACGGGGGACTCGCCCACCGCATAGGAGACAGCGGCTTGGAAGCTGCCATCGCCGTTACCCAGTAGCACGCTCGCTTCGTCGCTGAAATTATTGGCGACGGTGAGGTCGAGAGCGCCGTCACCGTCCAGGTCCGCTATGGCCACGGACCTGGGTCCCTCGCCCGCCGCGTAGAAGGCGGCGGCTTGAAAACTCCCGTCCCCGTTGCCCAGCAGCACGCTCACGCTGCCCTCATAATGATTCGCAGTGACGAGGTCGGGGACGGTGTCACCATCGAGGTCTTCCACCGCGACGGAACCGGAGCCATCGCCCGCCGCGAAGGAGGCAGCGGACTGGAAGCTGCCGTCGCCGTTGCCCAGCAAGACACTCACAGTGTCAATATAGTAATTGGCGGTGACGAGGTCGGGGACTGTGTCGCCGTCG
>JAFDBP010000174.1 GCA_019313245.1 Deltaproteobacteria bacterium | reverse complement strand
CGCGGGTCGCCGGCGTCGCCAACGCGTCCACCGGGCCGCCGATCTTGAGCGATGTACAGCGCGCGAGCGGGAAGTCGAAGCGCACCCGATCTCCGAGCGCTTCTTCGAGTGCTTCGCGTGCAGGACGGGGAATCACGCGCGTTCCTCCCGCAAGCCCGCGACGAGTCGCTCGCCGAGCGTCGAGATGTTTCCGGCGCCGAGTGTGAGCACGAGGTCGCCCGGCTCGAGTTCGACCAGCAGTCGCTCGACGACTGCGTCGAGATCGCCTGCAAAATGGGCGTTGCGATGCCCGTGGGAGCGGATCGCCTCCACGAGCGGCGCCGATTCGATGCCCGGGATCTTGTCTTCGCCGGCCGCGTAGATTTCCGTCATCACCAGGAAATCCGCATCGTTGAATGCGGTCACGAAATCTTCCCAGAGATCCCGGGTCCGGGTGTAGCGGTGCGGCTGGAATGCGACGACGACCCTGCCGCGATGAAATGCCCGGGCCGACGCGAGCGTCGCGCGGATTTCGGCGGGGTGGTGGGCGTAATCGTCGAAGACGCAGATCCCGGCAACCTCTCCCTTGGATTCGAAGCGCCGCTCGATGCCGAGAAAACTCTCCATCGCCGCGGCTGCGTCTGCGAAGGGAACATTGAGTTCCCGGGTCACGGCAATGGTGGCCAACGCGTTCAACACATTGTGGCGTCCCGGCAACTGGATGCGGACGTCTCCGAGCGCTTCCCCGCGTTCGTGCACCGAAAACCGCATACCCGTTCCGTCGACTTCGACCGCACTCGCGACGAGGTCTGCCTGCGGCGCGAACCCGTAGGTCACCTTGCGCCGCGTCATCTGCGGGACGATGGCCTGCACACCCGGATGGTCGAAGCAGAGGACCGACAGGCCCCAGAACGGAATCCGGTTGGCGAAGGACGCGAAGGCTTCCTGCAGCGCCTCGTAGGTCCCGTAGTGGTCGAGGTGCTCGGGGTCGACGTTGGTCACGACTGCGATCACCGGCGTCAAGCGCAGGAAGGAGCCGTCGCTCTCATCCGCTTCTGCGACGAGCAGATCGCCCGCGCCGAGCCGCGCTCCGGTGGGAGCGCTTTCGGATGCGAGCACGCGGCCGCCGATGATCGCCGTCGGGTCGAGGCCCACAGCGTCCAGCGTGTGCGCGATGAACGACGTGGTCGTGGTCTTGCCGTGACTGCCCGCGACCGCGATGCCCTCTTTGAGTCGCATCACTTCGGCGAGCATCTCCGCTCGCGGGATCACGGGAATGTTCTGGGCCTCGGCTTCGCGAAGTTCGGGGTTGTTGGCGCGTACGGCAGAGGAGTAGACCACGACGTCGGCCTCGCCGACGTTCGCGGCGTCGTGTCCGACCGAAACCGTCACGCCCAACCCGCGCAGCCGCTCGACGGTCGCGCCCGTCTTCAGGTCCGATCCCGTCACCCGGTAGCCCTGGTTGTGGAGCAACTCGGCGAGGCCGCACATGCCGATGCCACCGATTCCGACGAAGTGGATCTGTTGGATGCGACGGTCCATCGCTAACTCTCCAGCTGCGCGACGCACGCTTCGACGATCTGGGCGGCGGCATCGGGTCGCGCGAGCTTGGCGGCCCGGTCGCCCATGGCCGCGATCTGTGTGGGAGCTTTGAAGATTTCGCGCAGCACATTCGCGACGCGCGTGCCGCCGAGCGGATTCTCGTCGAGCATCTTTGCGGCGCCCGCCGCGACGAGCGCCGCCGCGTTGGCCGCCTGATGGTTGTCGGCCGCGAAAGGGTAGGGGACCAGCAGCGCGGGCAGGCCCGCGAGCGCGAGTTCGGCCACGGTGAGCGCACCCGCACGACACAGCGCGAGATCGGCCCAGCGGTAGCGCTTCGGCATGTCGTGCTCGAACGCGACGACCTCGGCCTTCAAGCCGGCGGCTCGATAGGCGGCCTGGGTGCGCTCTCGATCGGCTTCGCCGGCTTGATGGAAGATTTCGATCTCGGCTGTGCCGAGCTGTGGAGCGGCCTCGATCATCGCGTTGTTGATCTGGCGCGCACCCTGGCTTCCACCCGCGATGAGCAGCCGAAACGGGGACTCCGGCGTGCGCCGGGATTGCGCGCCCGCAAAGGTCGCGACCAGCTTCGCGCGCAGCGGGACGCCGGAATTCCGCACGCGATCCGCCGCGCCCGATTCTGCAAAGATCGCCTTCGCCTGTTCGAATTGCACGAAGATGAGTTTTGCCAGGCGCGCCGTCGCGCGGTTGGCGCGGCCCGGTATCGCGTTGGGCTCGACGATCGCGATCGGGATCTGCTTGAGGCCCGCGGCGATCACCGCGGGAATCGATGCGTAGCCCCCGACGGAGATGGCGAAGTCGGCGCCGAACGCGCCGATGCTGCGCCAGGCCGACCAGCAGGCCTGGGCGGTCGCCGGAATCGATTGCACTCGCGCGGAAAGGCTCTTGCCGTAGAGCGGTTGGGCGGGCAGCGCGAGCAGATCGAAGCCCGCCTCGGGTACGAGTCGGGTTTCGAGGCCCCGCTCGGATCCCATCAGCAGAACCTCGTCGCCGCGTTTGCGGATCTGCTCGGCCAGCGCGAGCGCGGGCGTGACGTGTCCGCCCGTTCCGCCGCCCGCCACCACCCAGTGACGGATTTGGTTTCCCCGCGTCACCTTCGTCCGATCCTTCTGCGCGATGCGCCCGAGATGCGCGTTTGCACGGGTGCCGCTTCGCAGGCGCCGATCCGAAGCAGCACCCCGACCGCGAGCGAACAGATCAGCAGCGAGTTTCCGCCGTACGAGACGAAGGGCAGGGTGAATCCCGTGGTCGGAAGCATCCCCATCACCACACTCGCGTTGATGACTGCCGGAATGCCGATCAAAGAGGTCATCCCGATTGCGACCAGCGCCGCGAACGGTTCGCGCGCGCGTTGGGCGATTCTCGCCCCCGCCCAGACCAGTGCCGCAAACGCGCCGAGTACGGCCAGCACGCCGATCAGGCCGAGTTCTTCCGCAATGCCGGCGAGGATGAAGTCCGTGTGGGCCTCGGGCAGGTAGTAGAGTTTCTGCCGCCCGCCGCCGAGCCCCACTCCGAAGAGGCCCCCGCGAGCGAAGGCGACGAAGGACTGCACGAGTTGGAAACCCTCGCGGGTTGCCGTTGCCCACGGATCCAGAAAACCGGTCCAACGCTGGTGGGCGTAGGGTCGAAGGGCGATGTAGATGGCGGCGCCGCCAACCGAGAGCACGGCGGGCGGAATCAGGTAACGCATCGGGGTGCCCGCCGCGAAGAGCAGCACTCCGACCACGACGCACAGGACCAGCGAGCTGCCGAAATCCGGCTGCAGCAAGAGCAGCGCAACCGGCGGAACGCAGAGAGCGGCGGCGCTGAAGACGGGCTTCAGGCGCGCCTTGCGCGAGGGCTTTGCGGTCAGCAGCACAGCGACGGCGAGCACCGTCGCGAACTTTGCGATCTCTGCGGCCTGCAGGCGCAACCCGGGCAGCGGGAGCCAGCGCCGAGCCCCGTTGACTTCGATTCCGACGATTGGGGTCGCGAGCAGCAAGACGACCGAAGCGCACCAGAGCGGCAGCGCGAATCGTCGCCACACCGTCAGCGGAACCCGCAGCGCCGCGATCAGCACCAGGATGCTCGTCACGAGCGTCACCAGCTGGCGGACGAATTGGGGCGGCATCGCGCTCGCGTCCGAAAGTGGCGCGGTGAGGCTGTAGATCATCACCAGCCCGACTCCCGCGAGAACCGAGAATGCCGCGATCACACCGCCGTCGAGTGCGTTGGCGGCGAAGGGCCGGCGTTCGTGGACGGCGCCATCGGCGCGCGATCGCGGCGAATAGCGGCGCGGGACCGGATGGCTCATGAGTTCCCCCCGGTTCGGAGCTTGCGAACCGCTGCGCGAAATCGCTCTCCCCTCTCGTTGAAATCGCGGAACTGATCCTGGCTGGCGCACGCGGGTGAGAGCAGCACGACGTCTCCGAGCTCTGCGAGTTGGGAGGCGCGCTGCACGGCCTCTTCGATCGACGCCGCGTTGTAAACCTCCATGCGCCGGGAGAGCAGGGCTTCGAGTTTTGGCGCGCTCTCTCCAATCAGCACGGCGGCGCGAACATGCGAGGCGGCCAGGCCCGCCAATTCGTCGAACCCGAGATTCTTGTCCCGGCCCCCCGCGATCCAGATGACGTTCTCGGAGAAGCCCGCCAACGAGCGCATCGCCGCGCCGGGATTGGTGGCTTTCGAATCGTTGACGTAGCGCACGCCGCGGATCTGCTCGACGAGTTCGCAGCGATGGGGGAGGTTCGCGAACGACGCCAATGCACCTGCGGCGGACCGGGGGTTGACGCCAGCGGCGTACACCGCGGCGAGTGCGGCGAGGACGTTCTCGCGATTGTGAACTCCCGTCAGCTTCAGTGCATCCAGCGAAATCCGAATCGGTTCGGCTCCCTTCTTGCAGAGGACGACGCTGCCCGCGTCGAGAAATGCGCCCGGCGAAACCGGTTCCCGGCTGCGAAACGGAAACACGCGCCCGCTCGCGTTCTCTGCGAGCGCGGCGACCGTCGAGTCGTCGAAATTGAGCACCGCGGTATCGGTGGCGCGCTGGTTCGCGAGGATTCTCGCCTTGGCGGACGTGTAAGCGTCGAAGTCGGCGTGGCGGTCGAGGTGGTCGGGGGTGATGTTCAAGATGACGGCCACCGTCGGCCGGAAGGTCTCCACGGTTTCGAGTTGGAAGGACGAGATTTCGAGAACCGCAAAATCGAGCGGCGCACCGACCAGCTGCAGCGCGGGCGTTCCGAGATTTCCCGCGGCGCGGGCGCGGGCGCCCGCCGCGCAGAGCAGCGCCTCGATCAGGCAGACGGTGGTCGATTTTCCGTTTGTTCCGGTTACCGCGATGATCGGCGCCTCGATGGATCGATAGGCGAGTTCGATGTCGCCCCAGACGCGCTGCGCGCGCTCGCGATAGCGCTCGGGTGGGACGCCCGGGCTCGGCACCACCAGATCGAAATTGCCGGGGTCGGGGAAGGGCTGGCCGAAGGTGCGCTCCACCCGCGGGTCGAGCGCCTCGAGTTCGCCGCTGCAATCTTCGGCGCGTTCGTCCGCGGCCAGCACGCTCGCTCCGCGGGCGATGCAGAAATTGGCGGCGCTGCGCCCGGTCGCGCCGAGCCCGAGCACCAGAACCCTTTGATTCTCGATTCCCAGCATCAGCGAAGTTTCAGCGTGGACAGAGCCACGAGCCCCAGGATGGCCGACACGATCCAGAAGCGGACGACGATCTTCTGCTCGGGCCAGCCGAGTTTTTCGTAGTGGTGGTGAATTGGCGCCATCAGGAACACGCGTTTTCCGGTCATCTTGAACGACACCACCTGGATCATCACGGAGAGCGCTTCGACGACGAAGATCCCGCCGACGATCGGGAGCAGGAATTCCTGCCGGATCAACACGGCCATCGTTCCGAGTGCGCCGCCGAGCGCGAGGGAGCCCACGTCTCCCATGAACAGTTGTGCGGGCGACGCGTTGAACCAGAGAAAGCCGAGCCCGCCGCCGATCAGCGCGCCGCAGAAGATCGTGAGGTGTCCGCTGCCGGGGACGTACTTGATCGCCAGGTAATCGGCGATGCCCGCGTGGCCCGCCGCGTACGAGAGGATCAAGAAGGTTCCGCCCGCGACCAGCACCGGGCCGATCGCGAGCCCGTCGAGGCCATCGGTCAGGTTGACGCTGTTGCTCGTGGCCACGATCACGAAGGCCGCGAACGGGACGTAGAAGATCCCGAGATACGGCGTGAAGTTCTTGAAGAACGGCACGGCGAGATGGGCGTCGAAGTCCGGATCGGTGTAGATCGCGAGCGCGACTCCGATGGCCATCAGCGTCTGCCAGAAGAGTTTGGCGCGCGCCGAAATTCCGGCGCTGTGGCCTTCCTTGACCTTGCGGTAGTCGTCGATGAATCCGAGCAGCCCGTAGCCCGAGGTGATGCCGATGACGATCCAGACGAAGCGGTTGTCGAGGTTCGACCAGAGCAGCACCGAGACCAGCAGCGAGAGCAGGATCAACAGGCCGCCCATGGTCGGCGTGCCCTCTTTGCTCTGGTGGTCGGGGCCGATGTCGCGGATGGGTTGCCCCACCCGCATGCGTTCGAGCCAGCGGATGAGCGGCGGCCCGACCATGAAGGCGATGAAGAGCGCGGTCAGCGTGGCGGCGCCGGTTCGGAAGGTGATGTAGCGAAAGACGTTGAAGCCGCCGAACTCGGAAGCGAACTGATAGAAGAGGTGGTAGAGCATTCAGATTCCCTTCTCGGCGGCGATCGCTTCGACGACGCGCTCCATTTGCATCGATCGCGATCCCTTCACGAACACCGCGTCGCGTTCTCGCAGGAACCTGCAGGCGCGCTCGCCCGCGTCGGCGTGATCGCTCGCGACGACGGCGCGCGCCGGATCCATTCCGGCTGCGACCGCAGCAGCCGCAACGGTCTGGGCGCGCTCTCCCAGCGCGATCAGGAGGTCGATCCCGAGCGTCGCCGCCAGCTGGCCGAGCCCCCGATGCGCGGGGTCGGCGGTGATACCGAGCTCTCCCATGTCGCCCAGGATGGCCACGGCGCGGTGGTCGCCCTTGAGTTCTGCGAGCAGGCGCAAACCGGCCTCCATCGATTGCGGATTCGCGTTATAGGTGTCGTCGATG
>JAFDBP010000173.1 GCA_019313245.1 Deltaproteobacteria bacterium | reverse complement strand
CGTCTTCTCCGCCGCGCAGGAGATGGGCTACTGGGACCCGGCAAGCGGCAAGCCGTTCCGCTTCTACGACGGACCGATGCGGCCGCAGGAGGAGGTCGCGATCCTCTGTCACCTCGATCGCGCGACCCACGTTTCTTCGATTCGTCGGATCGAAGACCCGGTCGCCGTAGAGGCGCGTTACGAAGCGTGGCACTACCCGGCCTGCATCGAGGCGCCACCCGGCGAGTACGAGATCAAGGTCAGCTACTACTCGCGCAGGACCGTCGATCAGGGTCTGTCTGCTACGACGACGACCGCCGAGTCGACGACCGACAGCACGACGCAATGGTACGCGATGTCCGGAGCGGTGTACGTGCTCGCGGCCGCGATTGGCAAAGCGGCGCCGGCGCCGGGCAAGGGCCCCACCTATCAGCCGCGCAGGCGCACCAAGGAGCTGTGGGATACGACATTCAAGCTCGAGGTCAGCCACTGGAAGGCGACGATCGTGAAGCTTCCAGAGACCGCGCAGGTCGCGCTTCCGATCAGCGCGCATCGCGAAGCCTGGCGGCGGCACGAGAGTCGGCACTGAACCCGAGGAGCGAAGCGATTGCGCGGCAGCCGCGCGCTGCGAACGCGCATCGAGGGTGTGAGGCGAGATTGAAACACCGACGCCCCGAGATCCCCTTTTCGGATGCCCCGCGCGGGACCTGCCGCTGGTGCGGCGATTCGATCCTGCACGAGTCCGGCGAGAAGCGCGGCCTGATCGACCGCCGCCGCCGTTGGCATCCCGCCTGTGTGGCCCGCTACAACGCGACGAATCCGCGCGTGCAGCGAGCGCGAGTTCGCAGACGCGATCGCGGCGTGTGCGCGCTGTGTCGCGTCGATACCAACCAGCTGCGCCGCGGCTTCAAGGGGCGCGGCATGTGGGCTCGGATGCGAGCGAAGGGTTTCGTGCCGCGGCGCTCGCTCTGGGAACTCGACCACGTGATTCCGCTGATCGACGGCGGCACCCACGAGCTATCGAATCTGCAGACGCTCTGCGTTCCGTGTCATCGCAAGAAGAGCGCGCTCGAACACAGCGAGCGCGCGGCGCGAACCCGAGAGCGCGTTGCGCTGGCTGGTGACGCGCCGGAATAGGCGGAGCCGTCGACGCTTTTGCGGCTCAGACGGTCAGGCGTCGATGGCCCGCAGGTCGAGCTTTCCGTCGATCGCGGGCGGGCACCAGTAGAAGCCACCCGTAATCGGCCGGGTAAATTGGAAGAGTCCGTCGACGATGCCGTCTTCGGCGCCGATCATGCGCCGAAGTAGGGCGTCGTAGGCGTCGAGAGATCGACCGAACGCGAGAAATAACAGGCCTTCGCCGTCGTCGTCGGCCCACGGCATCGATCGGCGCAGCAAGAACGCGGGCGGCGAGAAGTCTTCCTGGGCGGTTCGCTTCACGTGTGCCGAGGGCGGCGCGTCTTCGAGTTCCTCGTTGTCACTCTGGCGTCGCCCGATGAGGTCGTCTCTCTCCGCGAGCGGGATGTCTTCGAAGACCTCGAAGTCGTGCACCCACTGCTGGACGGCGGCGAAACTCGAGCCCGCGAGTCCCGGTCGCGCGTCCGCGAGGATCCCCGCGGCGAGCGCGTCGTCGCCCGTGGGATTTTCGGTACCGTCCTCGTAGCCGGTCAGGTCGCGACCTCCCGCGTAGACGAAGGTGTCGATCACCTGCTCGACCTCGAAGCCGGAGTCGAGGTCGGCTTCGAGTGTGCGGCCGGCGTGCATCAATTCGCCGCGATCGGTTCCCCGCAGCCAGCACCAGAGGGCGGCCTGTGTCGACGGGATCGAGAGGCCGGGCCCGCAGAGTGCCGGGAAGCCGCGCAGACCGGGGATTTCGCATCAGAGTGCGAGGGCGAGCGGTTGGCCGATGCCGACCACGAGGCCGTCTCCGAGTCTGCGTTCGGCCAGGGCTGCGAGAGCGGTCAGCGGGTCACCGTCGGGCTGCAGTTGGAAGCTGAGGCATCGCGCGAGCGGCGGGACGGGCGCGAGGATACCGGGCTGGGAATTCGGCATGGGTCTCCTCTGCGGGCCGGGGCGCGGATTCTAGCCGCGCCTGGCCCAGAAGGCTCTTCGCGGCCGAATCGGGCTTTGGCTTTGAACTCTGCGCTTCGATGCGGCAGGATCCCGCCCCCACAGCCACTCCAAGGAGATCTCCGTGTCCGAAAACGACGTCGCCATTGCGGCCATCGACCGCTTCATCGCCGAACAGTCCATCGACCGCGACCAGGCGGGATGGAAGACGAGCCTGCCGCAACCACCGCAGGTCGAATTCGACGCCTCCAGGCGCTATTTCTGGAACATCTCGACCAACGTCGGCGACATCAAGATCCAGCTCATGCCGGACGTCGCGCCGATGCACGTTTCGTCCACCATCTACCTCGCGCGACTCGGCTTCTACGACGGCGTCATCTTCCATCGCGTGATCACGGGTTTCATGGCCCAGGGCGGCGACCCGCTCGGCCGGGGAACCGGCGGGCCGGGCTACAACTACGGCGGCGAATTTTCGAGCAGCGCACGCCACGATCGGCCCGGACTGCTCAGCATGGCCAACGCGGGGCCCGGCACCGACGGCAGCCAATTCTTCATCACCTTCGTTCCGACGCCGCACCTCGACGACAAGCACAGCATCTTCGGCGAAGTGGTCCAGGGCATGGAGACCGTGCAGCAACTCGAGCAGGCCGGTTCGAGCAGCGGCCGCACCAGCAGCGAGTTGGTGATGAACGCGACTGCGATCGGCGTCGAATAGCGGGTCAGCGCGCTTCCTCGCGCGACAGCAGTGCCGTCAGAATCGTCTGGTAGGCGGCGATCCGACGCTGGCTCGAAGCCGTCTGCTCGAATCCCCAATCGAGGATCGCGGCTTCGATGCCGGGCAGGTGCAGCGCGCCCCAGGGCACGACGATGCGCTGGTAGTCGTCGAGCCCGGCGCGGATTTCGCGCAACAGGTGGGCGTTGCGGTTGTCGATCAGGTCCCGAAACGCGGCCTCGGTCGCCTCGGGGCCGATTTCGTCGAGTGTCGCCCGAAATTCCTCGAGCGCGGGTGCGAGCCGATCGCTCTGGTACAAACGGCTGGCCGCGTCGATGACTGCGATCGTGTCCTTCCCGAACACCCGCGCGTCGACATCCGCGTTGCGAATCTCGGGCAGCGGGTCACCCGCGCTGCTGGGGGGTGTCTCGGCCAGCATGGCTTCGAAGCTGGGCTGCACGTCGAGCCCGATGCGGCTCGCGAGCATTTCGTAGAACAGGCCGTCTCCGATCAGACCGTCCTCATCGGTCACGCCCTCTTCGAGCAGTAGCGTGGATTTGCCCGCAAAGGATTCGAAGAGGTCGAGATAGGCCTCGTCATCCCCGATGTGCGCCATGCCGACGAGGTCGATTCGCTGATCGTCGCGACGGTATTCGCGCGCGGTCGAATTGATGCCGGCGAGGTCGAAGGTCACGAAGCCCGCGGTCGCGCGCTCGATCTGCGCGAAGAGCGACAGGCCCGCGATGCCGGCGAGCAGGGGAGGGGCGATCAGCGCGGTCGCGAGCGCGAAGCGCAGCGTGTAGCCGAACCGAGGCCGCTTGTTCGGCAGGTCGCTCGGGTGCAACAGCCAGTGGTCGGTGGCGGAGCGGAGTCGAATCCAACACAGGGTGGCGAGTGCCAGCCCGAGCTGGATCCCCGACAACGCGAGCACGCTCCTCTCTGACGGTTCGAGCCCGATCGCGAGCGGATACGCGCCCAGCAGGCACCAGACCGGGAACGCGATCAAGGGCAGCAGGATTCTCTTGGGCAGCCTCGGGCTGATTGCGAGCAGGACGAAGCTGCCGAGCGCCGCAAACAGGACCCCGAGTGCGATCGCCCCGCGCAGAGCCGAGAGCAGCGCCGGGGCCGGCCCCGTCTGCAACAGGTCGTCGAACAGAGAGATCGCGCCGTCGAGCGCGAATCCGATCAGAAACCAATTCGCAAAAGCAATCATGCGCGGGTGATGCTCGCCAGGGTTCGAATCGGAGCATACAGGCTGGGCGGGCGAGTGTGCGATCGCTCCCCGCAGCCCGAAATCGGCGCGCAGTGGAGCGCGCGGCGACGGCTAGAAGACCGTCCGGCCCGATGAGGCGTCGCACGGCCCAGGCGTATCGACGGCGTTGGCGGTATTGCCCGCGACCACTCCGGTTCCGAGACACGTCGTCCCGGGGAAGGCTCCGCTCAGGCCTCCGCCGGGACCCGGCTTGATGAAGCCCCAGAAGCTGGGTTCACCGTCGCCGTCGACGTCTCCGCGCGCCTCGGCGGTAAAGCGCACGGATTCTGCCTGGCTGCTGTCGGCGACGACCTGGTACTGGAATTGAACACCACCTTCGGGCGCCCAGCCGAGCGCGTCGAATTTACTGCCGAGCGTCCAGGCACTGCGGCCGCTGCCCGGGGCGCTGGCCGGCACGGGAGACGCGACCTCGAGGTATTCGCCGTACTCGGCGAAATAGATCTCCTGGGTCTTGGCGATCGCGCTCAGGTTGACGAGCGCTTCGCTCGAGCGCGCTCGGAGTTGATAACGGATGAAGCTCGGGAGTGCGGCCGTCGTGAGCACGCCGACGATGGCGAGCGCGACCATGAGTTCGACCAAGGTGAATCCCTGCTTCCTGGGGCCAGATCGGAACAGCGAGAGCGTGGAACCTAGTGTAGTCATCGAGAGGTTCTTCGGAGTTATGCCCGATGGGGTTTAACCCTCGCAAGCTTCGATCTTCAAGAATCACCGCCCGGCGATTCCGAGCGCCCAGATCCCGCCGCTGGGCTGAAGTGGGGTTGGAAAATTCCAGGCGAGGGCGCAGCCCGAACCGAGGGCGAGCGGGCAGACCTACACCAGAGTTTTCGAGAGCAGCGACTCCAACCGCCGCCCGCGTGGGGAATGACTGATTGCGGAGTGACACTAATAGGAGTCGATCTCGCGATCGAAATCCAACGGGTAGCGAGAGGGTGGGCGGAGCCGACGAGCGGATTCGAACCGCTGACCTGCGCATTACGAATGCGCTGCTCTACCAGCTGAGCTACGTCGGCATGGCCCGCCACGGGTGAAGCGGACGGTGGATTCTAGCCTGAAATTGGCCCCGCTTCCCGGGTCAAATTGAAGATCGGTTCGCTGCGCGGGGGACTGAATTGCCGATTGGCGCCTACCGGTTGACGCGGATTTTTCGGTCCGCAGGAAGCTCGAAACCGCCGCGCCGGGGCGTCTGGCCGGGCTTCCCGTGATACAGTCCCGCCCGTGACCACGACCGCTGCCGAGCGAGCCCCCGAAGCGTCCCCCGACCGCCGAATCTGGCTGGACGGCGAACTCGTGCCCTGGGATCGCGCAACCGTTCACATCCTGTCTCACAGCCTGCAGCGCGGCTCGCTGATCTTCGACTTCCTGAGTGTCCACGAGACGCCTCGGGGGCCGGCGATCTTCCGTTTGCGCGAGCACGTCGAGCGCCTGTTGCGCTCGGCCGAACTCGTCGGTCTGCCGCTGCGCATGGGCGCCAAAGAGATCTCCGACGCGATCGTGCTGACGGTTCGCGAGAATCCCGGATCGACCCACGTGAAGATCAGCGCGTTCATCGCCTCGGTCGAGGTCGACGTCGTGCCCGCGGACGATCGCGTGAGCGTGGCGATCGCCGCCTACGACCCCGGCGCGGACATCGCGGCTCGAAAACCGGGTGGGCAGAAGCCCCCGAAGGCGACGCTTCGGCTCTGGATCGAAAAGACGCGGCGCAACCGGCGTCGCGACATCATCGATCCCCAGGCGAAGGTCTCCGCGAACTACGTCTCGCCGATGGCGGCCAAATGGGAGGCGCGCCGTCAGGGCTACGACGACGTTCTGCTCGAAGACCAGTATGGCTACATCGCCGAAGGGCCGACTACCAACGTGTTCTTCTTCGATGCCGAAGGCACGCTGCGGACGCCGCCCGATCGCAATGTGTTGCTCGGCGTGACTCGCAGCGCGGTGATCGAAATCGCCAGGCGCGACGGTTACGAAGTGCGCGAAGAGAACGTCACAGCCGAGGAGCTGTTTCGGGCGCGCGAGGCCTTCTTGACCGGAACCGCAACGGGGATCTGCCCCGTCGTCGAGATCGACCAGCAGACCATCGGCGACGGCAGCGCGGGCCCGAAGACGCTCGCCCTGCGCAAGCGCTTCGAGACGATCACCCGGGGCGGCGATGCCGAGTTCGATCACTGGCTCACCTACGTAGAGAGCGCGTGACGATGCGCGTTCTCTCGGGCACCCAGCCGTCCCACGACTACCTGCACATCGGCAACTACTTCGGTGCGCTGCGCCAACAGGTCGCACTGCAGGAGAAATACGAGACGCTGATCTTCATCGCGGATTTCCACTCGATGAACAGCGTTCGCGATGCCGACGAGCGCCAGCGCTACACGCGCGCGGTGGCGCTGGATTTCCTGGCCTGCGGCCTCGATCCCGCTCAGGCGATCCTGTTTCGCCAGAGCGACGTCCCCGAAGTCTGCGAGCTCGCCTGGTATCTCTCGACGGTGACGCCGATGGGGCTGCTCGAGCGGGGCCACGCCTACAAGGACAAGCTCGCGCAGGGGCAGTCCGCCAATCACGGCCTGTTCGCGTATCCGGTCTTGATGGCTGCGGACATCCTGCTCTACCGCGCAGACCTCGTGCCCGTGGGCCGCGACCAGAAGCAGCACATCGAGATGGCGCGCGACATGGCCGAGGCGTTCAACCGCACCTACGACGCGGAGGTGCTCACGCTCCCCGAGCCCCAGATTCTCGACGACGTCGCCGTCGTGCCCGGCACCGATGGGCGCAAGATGAGCAAGACCTACGACAACGGGATCCCGATGTTCGCGAGCGAGAAGCAGATCAAGCAGGCCGTGATGGGCATCGTGACGGATTCGACACCGGTCGAGGATCCCAAGGACACGAAGTCGACCGTATTCGAGATCTGGTCGCTGTTTGCGAGCGCCGACGACCGTGTGGAGATGTTCAAAAGGGCGGGCGCGGGCGGGCTCGGCTACGGCGACGTCAAGAAGGATCTGCTGCGCCGACTGCTCGAGTTCTTCGCCCCGATGCGCGAACGCCGAGCCGAACTCGAGAAACGCCCCGACGAAGTCGAGAACGTGCTGCTCGACGGCGCGAACCGCGCCCGCGCGATCGGCGCCCCGATTCTCGACGAAGTCCGACGAGCCGCAGGCTTCCGCACCTGCACCTAGAGTCTGATCCGCGTTCCATTGCCGTGTTGGTTGCCCGGGTTCGGTGAGGGGAGGCCATCGGGCTCAAACCCCATGTAGCCCGCGCACACCGGCCGAATTCAATCGCTGGGTTCCACTGGCGGGGGCCCAGTTGGCCGGGCCGAGTGATGGCCTCCCGCTCCCCCAGGCAAAGCGCCCGCGCCGTGCAAGCGCATTCCGGCCAAACGAAAATACTCTGCTTGGGTGTTCTCGATCGGGCCTTAGCTTACCGAGAGGGGGTGCAGGCGCTCGCTGACTTCGCGGGCGGACTGGCAGCGATCGTCGGGATCTTTGGCGAGCAGGTGGAGGATCAGCTCGGCGAGCTCGGCGGGGATGTCCGGGATCATCTCGCGGGGGTCGGGCGGAGCCGTGTGGCGGTGGTGGTAGGCGATGTCGCCCTCGGTAAACGGCACGCAACCCGTGACGAGTTCGAACAGCGTGATGCCCAGCGAGTAGAGATCGGCGCGGTGGTCGACGGTATCGCCGAGGCTTTGCTCGGGTGCCATGTAGTAGGGCGTGCCGCCGATCACGGTGGCTTCGCGGCGCACCTCCTGCACCATCTTCGCGAGGCCGAAATCCATGATCTTCACCTTCTTGCTGCTCGTGAAGAAGAGATTTCCGGTCTTGATGTCGCGGTGGATGATCTGATGCTCGTGGGCGTACTGCAGGCCCTTGGCGATCTGGATCCAGAGTCGCGCGGTGTCGCGCACCGTCAGCCGGCCCCGACTCTTGAGGATGTCCTGTAGCGGGGTTCCCTCGAGCAGCTCCATCGTGATGTAGAGCGTGCCGTTTTCCTGGCCCGCGTCGTAGATCGTGACGATGTTCGGGTGATTGAGCGCAGCCGCCGAGCGCGCCTCGCGCAAGAAGAGCTGCACGGCCTTCGGGTGGTTGCGCAGGTTGTCGGGCAATCGCTTGAGGGCGACCACGCGCCCGAGCCGGAGATCCCGCGCGCGGGAGACCACGCCCATGCCGCCGCGGCCGAGTTCGGCGAGGATCTCGTAGCGAGAGCCCTCTCCAAACGCGCTGCCACCCGCGGAGATCGCGCCCGTCGTGGCCTCTTCGTTCGATTGTTTTCGCAGCGTTTCGATCCGCGTCGCCAGATTCGGATAGCTGGCATCGCGCCGCTGCATGATCTCGAGCACGCTGATCGAGCGCTCGAGCTGCCCGTTGTCGGCCAACAGCTGCGCGAGCCGATCGCAGTACTCGAGCGGAGCGGAATCGATTCCCTCCGCGTTGACCAGCTCTTCGATCCGGTTCAGCGCGAGGTCGACGTGGCCGACGCGCTCGTAGGCGTCGACCAGCAGGCTGCTCGCCGTCGTGTAGTTCGGATCCGAGTGCGCGACCTGCTGCAGGCTCCTGATCGCGAGTTCCCAATCCTCGCGGTCGATCGCGACCTGGGCCGCCTCGAGTTGAAGGCCCCGGCGATCGAGCACCGCGGTCCAGCGGGCGACGTCCTCGGCCTCGCGGTAGCAGTCCACCGCGGTGTCTAGGCGGTTGGCGCGCTCGTAGGCGTCACCGGCTCTCGAGTACTGGCCGTCCGCCCGCCACATCTCACCCGCGCGCGCGGGCTCGCCGGCTTCCTCGAAGAGTTCGGCGGCCCGGTCGAATCGATTCAGGATGCCGTGGATTTCGGCGGCTTCGATCGAGTGCCCGCACGCTTCGTAGTGTTCGGCCGCGGTCTCGTTCTGGCCCCGTTCGTGGTGGAGCCGCGCGAGGATCAGGTGCGCGACCTTCGACTGTCCGTCGCGCTCGAGGATGCGCGCGGCGGCGGTCACGTCGCCGTGCAGGTACGGCTCGACGGCCGGCGGGCAGCCGCTGAAGAGGATGTGTTCGCGGCTGCCGAGGTCGATCTCCAGGTTGATCGGCTGATAGGAGGTGATTTCGAGTTCGCGCTCGGTCACGCGATCGCCGCTTCCGACGACCAGGACGTGCGTGCCCTGGGTGAGCGAGAGGCGAGCCGCCGCTCCGCGCGCGTAGCGCAGGGATCCCGGCGCGCCGCGAATGGCGACGAGTGCATCGGGTACGGGGCGGCGCTCCCAGATGACGTTCACGTCGAGCGTGCACTCGCTCGGGTGGAAGTCGAAGTCGAGGCGCTCGGTGTGGCCGCGGCGGACCCGCACCTGTTGCTCGACGAGGTGCGTGGCGAGGATCTTTTCGCCGTCGAGGGGTTGCAGGTAGCCGTAGACCATCACGACGTAACTTCTCGCTTGCAGGTCCCGGAAGTGCGTCTCTCGCGCCACCATGGTGTGCTCGAAGCGGGTCGCCGCAGCCGCCTCGCGCCGGCTGCGGTCTGGATCCATCGCGTTCGCGATCCGCTGATGAGAGAGCGCCGCTTTTCGCTTCGAGACGCGGACATTGAAGGTGCCGCGCAGGTCGGCGGGATAGTTGATGCTCACCGAAACGTCGCCCTTGCCGCGAAGCTTCTTGAGGATCAGCAGCGCGAGCAGCACGGTGAGCAGCAAGTCGAGGAAGGCGATCTCGATGTCGCGTGTCCAGCGTCCCGCGCGCAGGTCGGTGAGGATGCGGTCGGGCTGCGTCGGAATGACGTGATCGGCCGACCAGACGAGGATCCGATTCAAGCCGGATTCGATCCGCTCGCGGCGGGTCTGCGAGGGTATCGGGGCTGGCGCGATCACTTTCGCCGGAGCTGCACTGCTCGGTGTTTCCACGGCGGGTTCCACCGCCGCCGGCGCCTCCGGTTCGCCGGTTTCGGCGGGTTGTCCCAACACCGAGTCGATCTCCGCCATCAGCGCGTCGTACTCGGCGTCCGTGACTTCGGGCGTCGAATCGCTGGCTTTCTGATCGGATTGGGCTTGCGCCGGCATAGAGCTCGCCGCGAAGGCGAACCCCCAGAGCGCGGTCGCAAGGGCGACTCTGACCGAACGGTGAAGATGCATGACTACAGAGCCATCATCGGCCCTGCAAAGCTGCCGGTTTAGCGCGCATCGGACCGAGCGGTTCGGAACCGGAGTTGCCGGTCTATGAGGCCGCCGCTTTGGCGCGGGAGCGGTCGGCCGCGATCGGGCGCTCGAGAGCCAGGCGCCTCACGAATCGGCGGTGTGGGCTCTCCAGATCGACCGCGCCGTGATGGCGGGAGGCTCGGGCTCGATCAGGTGATCGATCCGGTAGGGATCGTTGGCGTCCGCCTCCGCCTCCGCGCGGCTGATGATCGCCCACTTCTCCTGCTGGGATTCTTCGATCCCGGAAATGACCAGGTAGGCCAGGATCGCACTCGCAGCGGAGGTGGCGCCCACGAGCACTCCGATGCTGCGCGCGGCGAACAGATCGTCGATGGTGGCGCCGGAATGCGTGAGGAGCCCCGCAGCCAGGATTTCGAGAAATGCGCTCACGAGAAGCACCACCCACCAGGCGAGCACGAATCGCGAAACCGGCATGTTGATCCACGCGACCGATGTTTCGACGGAGCGCGGGTCGCTCGCCCGCCAGACCTCGGACACGACCTGGTAGGGGCGGAAGAAGTTCACGATCGGGACGAAGAATCCGATGATCGCCCAGATGCGCGAGTAGCGGAAGCGCCGGCACCCGAACGCGCGCGCGTTGATGCGGCAGCGGTGTAGCCAGGTGATGAACGCGATGCCGATCGATCCGTAGAGCAGCAGCCGCGACACGAGCAGGGTGTTGCGGATGAAGGTGTGCGCCCAGCGCGTCTCTTCGTCGACATCCGCGTAATCGCCGACACCGGAGAGCAGGTGGAGTTGCGAGATCTCGAAACCCGCGGACAGACCCGACACGGCCGCCGTGAACAACAGCAGGATCGTGAGTAGACGCGCGGTAAAGCGGGTCGAGATATAGGGGGGCAGAAAACGGTCTCGCCGCTCCATGGACGCTCCTCGCTCGTTCTGCGAGCCGAGCGTCGAACCAGCGCTCAGCCCAGCATCTCGCCTTCTTTCGGCTCGACTTGCCTATTGCTGAAGCGACAAATGAAGTAGCGGTTGAGATTTCCCTCGCGGCCGTCCGCCGCGTAGCAGTCGGCGATCTCGAAGCCCAGGTTTTCGAGCCGCTCGCGGGTGTCGCCTTCGCTCGTGAAATGGCAGTAGCGGTGGGCAATCCCCTCATCGCCCCAGGGCAGCAGGTGGTCGCCCGGCTCGAGTTGGGCGGTGTCGATCGGATCGGCGGCGTTCCGGTTGTAGTCGGGCCAGGGCAGCAGCCGGTTGCGGAAGCGCGCAAACGCCTCGAATTGCCAGGTGGTCAGCGCGAGGATGCCGGCGGGCGCGAGGCGCTCGCCGAGTTCGCGCAGGAGTTCTCGCCGCCGGGTTTCGCCCGGCACGTGGTGCAGGATTCCGAAGAGCGCGATCAGCGAGAATGGCCCCCTGGGCAGCTCGCCTCCCGCCTCCACGAAGTCCAGCTCGCGAAACTCGGCGCCCGCGAACGCGAGGTCGCGCTCGCGCGCGCGCGAAATCAGCGCCGGACTCGAATCGATCCCGCAGTAGTGGATCTCATGCGCCGGCAAGCGCTGCGCGAGAAATGCGCCGAAGCGGCCATTGCCACAGCCGACGTCGAGCACCCGGAGTGGACTCGCGCGCAGCTGCTCGATTTGCCGCAGCAGGCGCTCCCAACCGGGCCATGGCGCCGATCGCGCCTGATCGAATTCCCGTGCGTTGGTGCTGTAGAAGGTTCGGTTGATCGCATTCAGCGCGCGGACCGTCTGCTCGTTCATGACGCCGCCTACGATACAGTAGGCGGCGAGCGGCAGGAGGTTGTCATTCGTGCGCGAGCCGGCGGCCCGAAGGCCGCATCGAGAATTCGATCCGACACCCCACCGGCGGGAACTCGTCGCGATCATCGACGAGATCGCGGCCGGTTCCGATCTCGATGCTCGGGCGATCGATCAGATCCTGAAGAAATACCCCCGGGACGGAAGCGGTTTCTTTTCGCGCAGCGAGATCATCGCGGGCTTTCGAGCGTTCGGTTCGAGCCTCGATCGCAACCTCGAGGAAGAGGCATTCGTGGAGCGTCTGCGGCTGCGGCCGGTGAGGACGCTGAGCGGTGTCACGCCCGTTACGGTGCTCACGAAGCCGTACCCGTGCCCCGGCAGGTGCATCTTCTGTCCGAGCGACGTGCGCATGCCGAAGAGCTATCTGGCCGACGAGCCCGGTGCGCAGCGGGCCGAGGACAACCGCTTCGACCCCTACCTGCAGACCTGGAATCGCCTGCGCGCCTATCAGAGCATGGGGCACCCCGTCGCCAAGGTGGAGTTGATCGTGCTCGGCGGGACCTGGTCGTTCCACCCCGAGGCCTACCAGATCTGGTTCGCGAAGCGCTGTTTCGACGCGCTCAACGATTTCGGCAAGGGCGTCGACCGCCGCGCGGAAGCGGGTGCGGCGCCCGCGCGATTTCGCGAGTTGCCGCAGCGCTTCGACGGGCGCAGGCCCGAGGCCAGCTACAACCAGCTGGTCGGCGGGCTGCTGCGCGAAGCGCACGGATCCGAGCTGCTGCATGCGAGCGAGAGCGCAAGCTGGGCGGAACTCGAAGCCGCGCATCGGGTCAACGAGACCGCGGCCTGCCGCAGTGTGGGTCTCGTCGTCGAGACGCGGCCGGACCACATTTCGCCCGAAGAGGTTCGGCGCATTCGCAGACTCGGGGCGACCAAGGTCCAGATCGGGCTTCAGAGCCTCTCCGACTCGGTGCTCGAGGCGAACCGGCGCGGCTGCGATGTCGCCGCCTCGCGCCGCGCGCTGCGCCTGCTGCGCGGGGCCGGCTTCAAGCTGCACGTCCACTGGATGCCGAACCTGCTCGGCTCGTCGGCGGTGGAAGACGCCGACGATTACGCTCGCCTCTTCGAGGATCCCGACTTCCGGCCCGACGAACTCAAGCTCTATCCCTGCAGTCTGATCGAGAGCGCCGAGCTGATGGGAAACTACGAGCGCGGGGAGTGGCGACCCTACGGGCACGACGAGCTGGTCGAGCTGCTGGCCGACTGTCTCGAGCGCACCCCGCGCTATTGCCGCCTCACCCGCGTGATCCGGGATTTCTCGTCCCGCGACATCGTGGCGGGCAACCGGCTGACGAATCTGCGCGAGGTTGCGTAAGATCGCTTGCGCGGTCGCGGGGGCAGCTGCCGGGACATTCGCACGCGCGAGATTCGCGGGCTGGAATTCGCCGCGGAGGCGCTGACCCTGAGCGATCAGGTGTATCGAACCTCGATCGGCGAAGAGCATTTCCTGGAGTTTGCGACCGCGGACGACCACCTCGTCGCGTTCTTGCGGCTCTCGCTGCCGGATGCTCCGCTACCCGATCCCGAGTTGCGATCGAGCGCTTTGATTCGAGAGGTCCACGTCTACGGGGACTCGCTCGGGTTGGGCCGGCGCACGGAAAGCGGTGCGCAGCACCTCGGGCTGGGCAAGCGCCTGATCGATCGCGCGGCGCAGCTCGCTCGCGACGCGGGATTCGAAGATCTCGCGGTGATCTCTGCGGTGGGGACGCGGGTCTACTACCGAAGCCACGGTTTCGCCGACGGCGACTACTACCAGCACCGGGCGCTGACTGCGGACTGAGGCAGTGTGCTCCGGGCGACCGGCCCGGTGTGAGCGGGTCGGGATCAGGCGCCGCGAAACTCGAACGCATCTCCTGCGGCGTTCAGTTCCACCGCGATCTTGGAGCCCTCGGGAAACTCGCCGTTGAGGATGCGCATCGCGAGCGGGTCTTCGATCATGCGCTGAATTGCGCGCTTGAGCGGCCTCGCGCCGTAGTGGGCGTCGTAGCCCCGTTCGGCCAGCAGGTCGAGTGCGCCGTCGCTGACCTCGATTTCGAGCCGTCGCTCTCGCAACCGCGCGCGCAGACGCTTCAGCTGGATGTCGACGATCTGGTGGAACTCTTCGCGGTTGAGCGAGTGGAAGACGATCGTCTCGTCGACGCGGTTGAGAAATTCGGGTTTGAAGTGCGCGCGCAGCGCGGCGTCGACCCGGCGCTCGATTTCCCGCTGGTCGCTCCCCGACAGCTCGACGATGTGCTCGCTGCCGATGTTCGAAGTCATGATCAGCACCGCGTTGCGGAAATCGACGGTCCGGCCGTGGCCATCCGTCAATCGGCCGTCGTCGAGAATCTGGAGCAGCGCTCCGAAGACGTCGGGGTGGGCCTTCTCGATCTCGTCGAAGAGCACGACCGAATACGGTCGGCGCCGAACCGCTTCCGTGAGGTAGCCGCCCTCGTCGTAACCCACGTATCCCGGAGGTGCACCGATCAGGCGCGACACGGAGTGCTTTTCCATGAACTCGCTCATGTCGATGCGCACCATCGCGCGCTCGTCGTCGAAGAGGAATTCGGCCAGCGCCCGCGCGGTTTCCGTCTTGCCGACACCCGTCGGGCCGAGGAAGATGAACGAACCGATCGGGCGATCCGGGTCTTGCAGGCCCGCTCGGGCGCGGCGCACCGCGCCCGAAACCGCTCGCAGCGCGTCTTCCTGGCCGATGACGCGCCGCCGCAGCGTCTGCTCCATCTCGATCAGTTTTTCCTGCTCGCCTTCGAGCATCTTGCTGACGGGGATTCCGGTCCACTTCGAGACGATTTCGGCGACTTCGTCGGCGGTGACTTCTTCCGAGATCAGCGATCCCTCGGATTGCAGGGCGGCCAGCGACGCTTCGATCGCAGCGAGTTCCTGTTCGAGCGAGACGAGTTCGCCGTAACGGATCTCGGCGGCCCGCTCGAGATTGCCGCTGCGCTCGCTGCGAGTCAGCTCGGCGTTGAGTTCCTCGCGCCGCTCCTTGTGCTGTCGCAGGTCGGCGATGCAGTTCTTCTCGTTTTCCCAGCGGGTCTTCAAGGCGTCGCACTGTTCGCGCAACTCGGCGATCTCGCGTTCGACGCGTTCCAGGCGTTCGGCACTCGCCGCGTCGCTCTCCTTCTTGAGCGCCTCGCGCTCGATTTCGAGCTGCGTGCGCTTGCGGTCGAGTTGGTCGAGCTCTTCCGGCATGGAGTCGATCTGGACGCGTACGCGGCTCGCGGCTTCGTCGACCAGATCGATGGCTTTGTCGGGCAGGAAGCGGTCGGTGATGTAGCGGTTCGAGAGCGTCGCCGCGGCGACGATGGCGGCGTCCTGGATGCGAACGCCGTGATGGACCTCGTAGCGCTCTTTGAGACCGCGCAGGATCGAGATCGTGTCCTCGACGTTGGGTTCGCCGACGATCACCGGTTGGAAGCGGCGCTCCAGCGCGGCGTCCTTCTCGACGTGCTTGCGGTACTCATCGAGCGTGGTCGCACCGACACAGTGGAGTTCTCCGCGGGCGAGCGCGGGCTTGAGCATGTTGGCGGCGTCGGCCGCGCCCTCGGCGGCGCCCGCCCCCACGAGGGTGTGCAGTTCGTCGATGAACAGGACCACTTTGCCGTCCGATTCGGCGATCTCGCGCAGTACGGCCTTGAGTCGGTCTTCGAATTCGCCGCGATACTTCGCGCCCGCGATCAGGGCACCGATGTCGAGTGCAACCAGCCGCCGGTCCGCGAGCGATTCGGGAACGTCTCCCGCGACGATGCGCTGTGCGAGCCCTTCGGCGATGGCGGTCTTGCCCACGCCGGGTTCGCCGATCAGAACGGGATTGTTCTTGGTGCGGCGGCTGAGGACCTGGATCACGCGCCGAATTTCGTCGTCGCGCCCGATCACGGGATCGATCTTGCCGAGCCGCGCCGCATCCGTGAGATCGCGACCGAACTTGGCGAGCGCCTGGTATTTGGACTCGGGGTCGGGATCGGTCACGCGCGCACCGCCGCGTACCGAAACCAGGGCCTTCAAGATGGCTTCGCGCTTGGCGCCGGCTTCGCGCAGCAGGCGGCCGGCCGGATCCTTCTTGTCTGCGGCGATTGCGAGCAGGAAGTGCTCGGTGGAGACGAACTCGTCTTTGAGGGCATCGGCCTCGGCAAAGCCCGCTTGCAGCACGGTGCTGAGGGATTGGCTCAGCTGCGGTTGCGCGCCGCCCGTGACCTTCGGGAATCCCGCGATCAGCTTCTCGAGATCGGCTTGCAGCCGATCGATCGGAACGCCGAGCTTCTGGAGAACCGGAAGCGTACTGCCCTCGGGCTGCTCGAGCAGAGCCCGGAGCAGGTGCGCCGGTTGGATTTCGCTGTGCCCTCGCGCGCTGCCAATCGACTGCGCTTCCGAGAGGGCTTCCTGGCTCTTGATCGTGAGTTTGTCCATCCGCATGGCCGGGAACCTAAGCACCCGCCCAGGGGCTACAAGGGGCCGGTTCGCGGCGAAATTACGTATGGGTGTGGGGCGGAGATCCTCAGCCGGCGCCGCGCTTGATCGGCACGAACACCGTCGAGTCGCCGCGGCGGATCAGCAAGAGCGCGCCGTCGTCGGCCGCTTCGAGCTGGCTGCGGAGATCGCCGACGTCCTCGACCTCGGACCGATCGACCTCGAGGATCACGTCGCCGCGGCGCAGTTGTGCATCATCCGCCGGGCTGCCGGGCTTGACGGCGGTGATGAGCACACCCTTGTCGGTATCCAGCCCGAGCTGTTGCGCGAGTTCCGGGTTCAAATCCTGAACCGTGAAACCAAATGCCGCCGGACCCTGCTCCGACCGCGAGGCGAGTTCCGCCAACTCGGGCTGGGGCAATTCGCCGACCTTCGCGCGCAGGGTCTTTCGCTTGCCGTCGCGAACGACGACGACCTCGACCTTCTTGCCCACGGGCGTTTCGGCGACGACCCGCGGCAGCTCGCTCAGATCCGCAATCGACTTGCCGTCGAACTCGACGATGACGTCGGAGCGCTTGACTCCCGCCTCATCCGCGGGGCCGTCCGGCACGACCTTCGACACCAGCGCTCCCGATTCGCTCTCGAGTTCGAATTCCTTCGCGAGCTCGGGGGTGATCTTCTGGATCATCACGCCGAGCCAACCGCGCGTGACGTGCCCCTCGGCGCGGAGCTGGGGAAGAATGGCCTTCGCCATGTTGATCGGAACCGCAAAGCCGATCGTGTTGGCTTGCGGATTGATGGCGGTGTTGATGCCGATCACCTCGCCGGAGAGATTGATCAGCGGGCCGCCCGAATTGCCGGGGTTGATCGCGGCATCGGTCTGGATGTAGTCGTCGTAACTGCCCCCGCTGATGACCCGATGCTTGGCGCTGACGATCCCCGCGGTGACGGTGTGCTCCAACCCGTACGGATTGCCGATCGCGACGACCCACTCCCCCGGACGCACGGCTTTCGAGTCGCCGAGCGGCAGGGCAAAGAGCTTCTTGTCGGCCTCGACCCGGATCAACGCGATGTCGGTCTTCGGATCGCGTCCGACGACCGTCGCGTCGAGTTCGGTCTCATCGTCGAAAATCACCGTGATCTCATCCACGTCCTCGACCACGTGGTTGTTGGTCACGATGTAGCCGTCTTCGGAAATCACGAACCCGCTTCCGAGGTTCGGAATCTTGCGCGCGATCCCCTCGCCCGGCGATCCCGGGAATTGGTGGGGATTGCCGCCAAAGGGCAGGCCGAAGAAGAACTCTTCCAGGCTGCGGGGCGCGTTCTGGATCACGGTTCTGGAGGTCGCGATGTTGACCACGCCCGGAGAGGTGCGCTCCGCGAGGTCCGCAAAGCTCGCCGGAACGCCTTCGGGGATGATCGGCTCTTGCCCGCCGTTTTCCTTCCAGAACGGCTCTCCGGCGGCCTTGGCCTCGTCGTCCTTGCCGAAGAGATCGATCGCCCGCGCGTCGTTGCTGCGCCAGCTCAGTTGGATGTCGAGCCCGACGTAGGAGGCGATCAGGAATGCGATCGCAGTGGTGCACACAAGTGCGGTCGAGACGCGCAAGGCTTTCATCGATTTCTCCCGTGTCGCCCCTGTGGCCAATTTGCCGCAGGTAAATCTGTAGGGTCGCGCTGCCCAATACCCTGGGGCTATCGAAACCGCCGGATCTCGCTGGGTTCACCGACCGACCCCAGCACTCCGAAGCGGGCGTCAGAGCAGCGGAATCGTCACATGGTATCGGGCCCCTTCGCGTTGGACCACGACCAGCGCGTGCGGCCGACCCCGCAATCCCAGGATGGATCGGCGCAGCGCATCGTCGCCGGCCAATGTGGTTCCGTTGATCGCGAGCACAAGGTCTCCGCGCGCAATTCCGATCCGCGCGGATCCGCTGCCCTCGCGAACCGACTCGACCGTGTAACCGCCCCCCTGCCTGGCTTTCAATTGCATCCCCAGCATTTCGTTGACCAGCCGGGGGATCAGGCGCAGCGGGAGCTCTTCGAGTTTCACCGCAACCGTCTGCAGCCGCCCGTCGCGCCAGAGTTCGATCTGCAGGTCCTGCCCCGCGACACCGATCTCCAACATCTCGAAGAACGCACGCGTCGACTCGATCGGTCGGCCGTCGAATCGGGTCACCACGTCGCCGCGGCGCATGCCGGCCCGTTGCGCGGGGCTGTCCTTTCGCACCCGGTTGACGAGCGCACCGATCAGGTTCTCGGGCAGGTCCAACGCCGCGGCGAGGTTGGGGTCCAGATCCTGGAAGTCGAGGCCGAGCCATACGGGTGCCAGCTCGCCGTGTTCGATCAGTTCGTCGACCACGCGCTTCGCGGTGTCGATCGGGATCGCGAAGCCGATCCCCTGCGCCCCGCCGTAGACCGCGGTGTTGATCGCGATCAGCTCGCCCTCGGCGTTGACGAGCGGGCCGCCCGAGTTGCCCGGATTGATCGAGGCGTCGGTCTGGAGAAAGCCGTGGTAGACGAAGTCTTCGGTGCGGATCGATCGGTTCAGTGCCGAGATCACGCCCGTCGTGACAGTGTTCGAGAGTCCGAAGGGATTGCCGATCGCGATCACCGACTCGCCCACCATCAGGTCGTTCGATCGGCCCGGCTTCAACCACGGCAGCTGTTGATCGGTATCGATCTTCAGGACCGCGACGTCGTTGTTGGGATCGGCGCCGACCAGCTTGGCGTCGAACTCGGTTCCATCGGCGAAGCTCACGCGGATCCGACTCGCGCGCCGCACCACGTGTTCGTTGGTCAGGATGTGGTGTTCGGCATCGATCAGCACCCCCGACCCCAGGCTCTGGACGGTCTGGGGCAGCCTTGGCTCGAAGAAGTCGCGGAAGAACGAATCGAAGAAGGGACTTCCGCCGCGCGGAAACGGGCTGCGCGAAGCGATGACGCGCTCGGTCGTGATGTTGACGACGCTCGGGCCGACCTCCTTCACGACGCGCACGGTCGTGTTCTGTCGCAGGAAGGGGTCGCTGGCGAGCGCGAGCGGCGCCGAAATCGCCAGCGCGAGTGAGATGAGTGCAATGCGAAGTCCCATGCGCAGCATCAGACGCCCTCCACGATTCGAAAATTCGCGATCCGCTGTCGCGCTCATCTCGGCTCCCAGTTTCGTAGACATGTTAGACGGGGGCGCTGGGCGATGTGTTCGGCCGCGCTCGTG
>JAFDBP010000172.1 GCA_019313245.1 Deltaproteobacteria bacterium | reverse complement strand
GCGAATCCTGGTGCCCCTCGACGGTTCGCTTCACGCGGAGAGCGCGCTGCCGATCGCAGCGCAGCTCGCCGCTGCACACGGCGCGGAACTCGTGCTCGCCCACGTGGTCGAAGCACCGCAGTTGATGCGAAGTCGACTCCCCACGGCGGCGGACCGGGCACTCGAGCAGGCTGTGATCGAGCGCAATCAATCCGTGGCGCGCGACTACCTCGCAGAAATCCGAAACCGCGTCGAAGATCTGCGTTTCGAGGTGGTTACCTACCTGGGTCGCGACGGAAACCCGCGCGAAGAGCTGCTGCGCTTCGTTCACGACGAGGCGATCGACCTGGTGGTGCTATCCGCTCACGGAGCGACCGGTGCGACGGATCGGGCGCTGGGCAGTGTGGCGGCTCATCTCGTTTCACACTCGCGCGTTCCGCTGCTTCTCTCGCGCCACCGCACGACGCCCAGGCTTCGAGAGGATCGCGCGTCCTCCCCGTCCCACACCGAATCCGCGCGCCTTCCGAGCGCAATCACGGCGTGAGCACCCAGGGTCGCGTGCACGTCGGCCTGATCGAGAGCACAGCCCAGGAGTTGGCCCGGAGTCATCGAACGTGCTCCGGCCACCCCCGACCGCTGGCTTCACTCGCGCGCGTCGAGGAGATGCCGGACTGGCTCGAGCGGGCGCAGCAGTGTCTGTCGACGCCCGAAGCCCCCGTCGCCAAGGCTGCGGAGTGGTTTCTCGACAACAGCTATCTCGTGCAACGAGCCGTCCGTCAGATCCAGCAGGACCTGCCCTCCGCGTTCTACATTCACCTGCCCGCTCTCGACGGGCCAAGGGGACCGGTTCTTCCGCGAATCTACGCAATCGCGTGTGGAATGCTCGACGCTTCGAATCTTCAGCTCACGCCCGCACTGATCGTGCGATTCTTGAATGCCTATCAGGAAGTAACCCCGCTGGACATAGCGGAACTCTGGGCTCTACCGGTTTTGTTGCGCTTGTGCGCGCTCGAGGAACTCACTGCTGCACTCGCGCGGCTCGAGCCGGAACTCGCATCGCCGCTGGTTCGCAGCCCTCTCGCTCCGGTCTTCATCGCCGACTCGCTGCCGGACGACACGGAGTGCGTCGCGCGCTTGACCCGGGCGCTCAAGGTGCTCTCCGACATCTCGTGGTTCGAGTTGGTCAGCAAGAGCAGCGTCGTCGAGCGGGTTCTCTCGGAAGATCCGGCCGGCGTCTATTCCCGTATGGATACGGAAACCCGCAATCGCTATCGCACGATGGTAGAAAGGCTTGCGCGACGCACGAAGTACGGAGAAGTCGAGGTCGCGGAGCGCGCCGTCAGTTACTCTCGTCGCTCGGAGTCGCACTCTGGAAGAGCCAATGACTCTGCCGATGCGCATGTCGGCCATTGGTTGCTGGGCGCGGGGAGAGGTGAATTCGAGAGATTGATCGAATTCAGGCCCCGCTTCCGCGATCACGTGTATCGCTCCATCAAGCGACATGCCGCGGTGGTGTATCTCGGTTCGCTCCTGCTGGCGACTGCGGCAATCCTGATTCCACCGGCTCGATATCTGCTCGCAGTCGACGCGGGGATCATCGGTTGGGTGGGAACACTCCTCCTGTCCGCACTTCCCGCCTCGATGCTGGGCGTGACGCTGGTCAATTGGGCGATTGCGTTGTTTCGCTCCCCCTGCGTACTGCCAAAGATCGATTTTTCAGGCGGAATCGATCCCGAATTCACGACTGCTGTGGTCGTTCCGATGTTGCTGGGAAGCGACGAGGAAATCGATCACGTACTCGATCAGATCGAGTGCCGGTTTCTGTGTAATTCGGATCCAAACCTGCGGTTCGTGCTGCTCAGCGATTGTGTCGACGCCGCGGCCGAGACGATGCCCGATGACGCCGAACTGGTGGTGCGCGCCATCGACGGGATTCGGCGCTTGAATGCCATCCACGGGGCCAACGAAGACGAAGGACCGTTCTACCTGTTCCACCGAAAGCGCCGGTACAACCCGAAAGAACGCGTCTGGATGGGCTGGGAGCGAAAGCGCGGCAAGCTCGAGCAGTTCAACCAATTCCTGGCCGGAGAATCGGTAGCGGATCTCGCCCTGTTCGAAGGAAGAGCTGATGGCCTTCAGGGCGTGCGGTTCGTGATCACATTGGATGCCGACACACAGCTTCCTCGCGATGCCGCGGCGCGCCTGGTGGGAACCCTGGCCCATCCGCTGAACCGGGCGCAGTTCAACGAGTTGAATGACAAGATCGAACGGGGCTACTCGATCATCCAGCCGCGGGTCGCGATTGCGCCAGAAAGCGGTCGCCCCTCGGTGTTCAATCGGCTGTTTTGCGGGGATACCGCGATCGACATCTACAGCCGTGCGGTCTCGGACGCCTATCAAGACCTGCTGGGAATCGGAATCTATGTGGGCAAGGGGATCTACGACCTGGAGGCATTTCGGCGCAGCTTGCGTGGGCGCGTTCCCGAAAATGCGCTCCTGAGTCACGATCTCTTCGAGGGGCTGCACGCGCGCGTTGCGTTGGCGTCCGATATCGTGCTCTACGAAGAATATCCGCCGCACTATCTGGCATACGCACATCGCCTGCATCGCTGGATTCGCGGAGATTGGCAGCTTCAGCCCTGGCTTTCGAGTCGGATTCCGAGTGCGGGCGGTGATCGGGTCGCGAGTTCTCTCACGCTATTCGATCGCTGGATGATCGCCGACAACTTGCGGCGCAGCATGATCGTTCCCGCACTGTTGTTGCTATTGATAGCCGGTTGGTTGTGGCTTCCCGGAAACGCGATCTTCTGGACACTGCTCGCCCCTCTCGCTCCGGCCGGCCATCTCTTGACCGACTTCGCAAGCGGTCTGGTTCACGAGTGGCGGCGAGCCCCCATATCCGATGCGGTCGTGGGTGTCGTCCGGGGCCTGCAGGAGAGAGCGGGTCGCTGGTTGTTGATGCTTGCGTTCATTCCGTTCGAATCCGCGCTGAGTCTGGATGCGGCGCTGAGCACGTGGTACCGAATGAAAGTCACGGGGAGCAATCTCCTGCAATGGACGACGTCCGCACACACCGCGGGTCAGTTGACGACGGACGATTCGAGGCGCCAGTACTGGCGCCGTATGTTGGTCGCACCCGTATCGGCTGCGCTTCTGTTCGCGGTCATCGCCGTCTGGCGGCCAATCTCACTGATCGCCGCGGCCCCCCTTTTGCTGGCCTGGTTGCTTTCGCCCGAAATCGCCTACCGGATCGGCCAGCAGCCGAAACCCAGCCAGGAACCGCTCGATCTGCGGGAGATCGCTTTTCTGCGTCGACTGGCGCGACGCACCTGGCTGTTCTTCGAGACTTTTGTCGGACCCGACGACCACTGGTTGCCGCCCGATAACTATCAGGAACAACCGCGTGTCGATCTCGCCCATCGGACATCTCCGACCAACATAGGCATGATGCTTCTCTCGAGCCTGGCGGCCTGGGATCTGGGCTACATCGGCCCCAGAATTTTCAGCAGCAGGCTTCGCAACAGCTTTGAAACCATCGGCAAACTCGAGCGTCATCGCGGGCACCTGCTCAACTGGTACGACACCCAGCGCCTGACGCCCCTACAGCCTCGCTATGTGTCGACGGTCGACAGTGGAAATCTGGCCGGTGCGCTGCTCGCGTTCTTTCAAGGCTGTGAAGAAATGCGCAGAGCGCCGATCGTCGCACCGACGCGTTGGGACGGTCTGGCCGACGTTTTGGGGCTTCTCGAAGAGACTGCATGTTCATTGGGCCGGGCCGAGGATCATTCGATGGGACGGCTGCTCGGCGATTGGATTGCCGAAATGGCGGACGAGGCCGCGCAGGCGCGCAATCACCTGGATCGATGGGATTCGATACTCGATCCAGGCCGGGTCAGTGAGCTCGGCAATCTCCTGGGCGAGTCGATCGATGCGAGCGACGCGACGGCGGATCGCTCGACCTTGCATTCACTTCGAATCTGGATCGATCGAGTCGACGCGCATCTGGGTGAGATTCGTCAGGATCTGGAATTGCTGTTGCCATGGCACAGCCTTCTATTCACCCGACTCCCAAAGCTGGAAGACGCTGGCGCTCAGCGATACCTCGCAGAAGCCGTTCGGGAACTCAAGCGACTGCTCCCCGCAGATTCGTCGATCGCCCACATTCCACAATGTGCGGATCGAGCCAGGGCGCTCCTCGATACCGTCAAGGAATCGATCGACGAATTCGACATCGTGGGTGACGACCGAAACGTCATCGAGAGCTGGATCGAAAATTTCCAGCAGGCGATTGCGAATGCAGTTTCGAACGGCGCCAATCTGGAGGCGGAATTACACGGCCTCATGCGCGCTTCAGCCTCGCTGGTGAAAAAGATGGACTTCAGGTTGCTCTACGATGAAGCCGAGCGCCTCTTCTTCATCGGTTTCAATCTGAGCTCGAACCGGTCGGATCCACATCATTACGATCTGCTCGCTTCAGAGGCCAGGCTCGCGAGTTTCATTGCCATCGCGACCCACCAGGTTCCGGTGGAACATTGGTTCGCACTCGGACGACCCTTGACGCGTCAGGCTGGGTCCGACGTTCTGCTCTCTTGGGGCGGAACTCTTTTCGAGTACCTGATGCCGCCCCTGCTGATGGGAAGCCAGGAGGGGACGCTCCTAGCGGGAAGTCAACATGCTGCCGTAACCGCTCAGATCGAATACGGCCAGAGGCGAGAGGTTCCGTGGGGAATCTCCGAATCCGGTTTCGCCTCGGTCAGCGCCGACCAACACTATCAGTATCGCGCGTTCGGAGTCCCTGGGCTCGGACTTCGACGCGGGTTGGCGGAGGATCTCGTCGTGGCGCCATACGCGACGGGCCTCGCGCTACCCCTCGATCCGCACGCAGCGATCCAGAATTTCGAGCGGTTGCGCGAGTTGTCGATGATCGGGGATTTTGGATTTTACGAAGCGGTCGACTTCACCCCCGAACGCCTGACCGGTTCCGTACGCCATTCGATCGTGTATTCCTACATGGCGCATCACCAGGGCATGATCCTGTCGGCCCTGGACAATCTTCTGTGTGATTCACCGATGCCGAGAAGATTCCACGCCAATCGCCTCGTCGAGAGCGCCGATCTGCTGCTGCACGAGCGCGCGCCGATGGGATTGCCGGTGGAGACACCGCTCGACGCGAGAGTCGAAGTGGAAGCGCCGATCCAACAGCCCGAGGCTCCGCCGCTCCACTCCTGGCCACCGGTTCAAGCCGGCGCGTCTCCCGAAGTGCAGGTTCTCGGAAATGGCCGTCTGAGTAGCGTGATCACCGATTCGGGAGCAGGCGGGTTGTCGTGGCTGGGTGTCTCTCTGACCCGCTGGATTCCAGACGGCGTGCTCGATGCAAACGGGCTGTGGATCTACGTCTGCGATCAAGACGACGGCGCGATCTGGTCGGTCGGACGCCAGCCGATGGGTCACGGTGGAGAAGACTCGAACGTCATCTATCACTCCAGCGCCGTCGAGTTTCATCGGCGTGATCACGGTATCACCCTATCGACTGAAATCACGGTGGCTTCTGCAGACGACGTCGAGATCCGAATGATCACGATTCGCAACGATACACCCAGAACGCGCAAACTGGTCTTTACCAGCTATGCGGAAGTCGTTCTGGCGCCAGCGCTCGAAGATGAGCAGCACCTCGCTTTCAGCAAACTCTTCGTCGAGAGCGAGTATCTCGAGGATTTCGATGCGATCGCTCTGCGCCGTCGATCGCGCGCGCCGGATCAGCACTTCCCTCACCTGCTTCACCGGGTGGTATCCGATACGAGCGCCAAGACGTTTCTGGGTGTCGAAGGGGATCGGGCTCGCTTCATGGGGCGTTTCGGAACCGCCCGTCGTAGCGCTCTGGCCGGCGGGCGCCTGACGGGAACAGTCGGTTCCGGCTTCGACCCCATCATGAGTTTGCAGGTGGGTGTCGAGATCGCGCCACATGCCACCGAGCGAATTGCATTCTTGACCCTCGTCGCCGGATCTCGCGAATCCCTGCTGGAACATGCGGAGCGGTTCGACAATCTGGCCGCCCTGGATTGGGTGTGCGAAGAGGCCGCGAACGAGGCCCGCTGGCAGGCACACCGCCTCAAGATTTCTCCCGATCAACTGCCCCGATTTCAGCAACTAGTGTCTCTCTTGATTCATCCGAACCAGACCCATCGCTGTGCGCCCGGTCAGGTTGCCCACAACCATCTGGGCCAGTCGAGGCTCTGGTCCTTTGGTATCTCGGGAGACCTGCCGATCCTCCTGCTGCATCTCTTCGCCGATCAGGATTCGATGCTTCTGTGCGATCTCGTGCGCGCAAATCAATTCTGGCGCTCACGCGGAGTTGCGTTCGATCTGGTCGTTCTTTCGATCAGCGCGTCCAGTTATGCGGGCGACGATCTCGACGATCTGCGGCGGGTGTTGCGCGATCTGGATGCGGAAGAGTGGTTGGGCAGAGATGGTGGCGTTCACCTGCTTCGCGCCGATCAAATCGCAGAAGAGGAGCGAAGTCTGCTGGAAGCCTCCGCTCGCGTGATTCTCGACGCGAGCGGTCACGATCTCGAATACGCACTGACCGGACGCCACAACGTGCCTTCGAACCCGCCGGAATTCGTGCCTACGCACCCCGAGCGCGCGAGCGATCCGATTTCGATGCTCGAGCGTCCGAGCGATCTTCTTTTCGACAACTCGTTTGGCGGATTTGCTGCGGATGGTCGCGAGTATCTGATTCATCTGGACGCTGGAGCGACGACTCCTGCGCCATGGTGCAACGTATTGGCCAACGGCGAATTCGGCTGTCTCGTCAGCGAGGCGGGCATGTCCTATAGCTGGTCGCTCAACAGCGCTGAAAATCGCCTCACTCCCTGGAGCAATGATCCGGTGACGGACCGCCCCGGCGAGGTTCTGTATCTGCGCGACGAGGAAACCGCGCAGATCTGGACGCCAACACCGCAACCCGCTGGGGACGGATTGCCCTATCAGGTGACTCATGGCGCGGGCTACAGCAAGTGGCGTCATCACAGTCACGGTCTGGAGCAGGAACTCTGCGTATTCGTTCCCGTCGATGCCCCGGTAAAGATCGTGCGCCTGCGGCTTCGCAACGAGACGGATCGCATCCGGCGCATCACTTCGACGTATTACGCCGAGTGGGTTCTCGGAAGAAGTCGTCGGGCGACGCAAAACTTCATCGCAACAGAGTACGACTCCAGCCAGGGCGCTCTGTTGGCGCGATGTAGTTGGAATACCGACTTCGCTCATCGCACGGCTTTTCTGGTGTCGGATCGCGTCCCGCATGGGATTACGACCGATCGCTGCGAATTCATCGGTCGCGAAGGCGAGATGGCGCGCCCCACGGGTTTGGGTCGATTTGGCTTGAGTGATCGAGCGGGGGCGAATAGCGATCCGTGCGCGGCGCTCCAGATCCATCTCGACATTACTCCAGGTGAAGACGTCGAGGTTCTATTCGCTCTCGGTCAGGGTTGCGATCGCAGCCAGGCCTGCGAGCTCGCGCAATACTGGAGCGACGCCGAGCGGGTAGAGCGCGCCTGGCTCGAATTGGGCGAACACTGGGATCGACTGCTCGATGGGATTCGCGTGGAGACTCCGGATCCCGCATTCGATCTGATGGTCAATCGCTGGCTGCTCTACCAGTCGCTTTCATCGCGAATCCTCGCCCGCTCCGGTTTCTATCAATCAAGTGGTGCCTTTGGATTCCGCGATCAGCTCCAGGATCGGCTCGCATTCATCCACGCGGATCCGGCTGGGGTGCGGGATCACATTCTCGACTGCGCTGAACGCCAGTTTCTCGAGGGCGATGTGTTGCACTGGTGGCATCCACCCGGAAATCGAGGCGTGCGAACGCGTTGTTCCGACGATCTGCTATGGCTGCCATATGCGGTTGCCGAGTACGTGCGAGCCACCGGCGACCGCGAAATCCTCGACGTCGAGCTTCCGTTCCTGGAAGCAGCTCCTCTCGCCGAGAAGGAGCACGATCGCTATGCGCAATTCGAAGCGGGCCAGACCCGGTACTCCCTCTTCGAACATTGTGAGCGGGCACTCGAACGGGGTGTCACGCGAGGGCCGCACGGCCTTCCACTCATCGGCGGCGGCGATTGGAACGACGGTATGGATCGCGTCGGCGCTCGCGGGATCGGCGAAAGCATCTGGTTGGCGTGGTTTGCGACCAGCGTCATGAATGCCTTTGCCGAAATCTGCGAGGCGAGATCGGATCAGAGCCGGGCCACCAGCTGGCGTCGCCGCGCGCGTTCCCTGCAGCAGTCGGCTCAGCGCGAGGGTTGGGACGGCGAGTGGTACCTGCGCGCCTTCGACGATGACGGGCTTCCCTGGGGATCGAAGGATTCGGAAGAGTGTCGCATCGATTCGATTTCGCAGTCGTGGGCGATTCTCGCCGGGGCGGCCCCGTCGGATCGCGCGGATCTGGCGCTGTCCGCCGTCGATCGGAATCTGGTGCGAGATGAGGAGAAGCTCGTTCGCCTACTCTGGCCGCCGTTCGACGCCACGCGGCGCGATCCGGGCTACATCAAATCCTATCCACCCGGGATGCGCGAAAACGGTGGTCAGTACACGCATGCGGCCACCTGGCTGGCGTGGGCTTTCGCGAAGCGGGGCAAGGGAGATCGAGCCGCCGAGATCTTCCGCTGCATCAATCCCATCTACCACGCTGTGACGCGTGAAGACGCGATGCGCTACGCGGTGGAGCCGTATGCGGTTGCTGCGGATATCTGCAGCGCGCCACCCCACACGGGGCGCGGCGGTTGGACCTGGTATACGGGTGCTGCCGCCTGGGCATGGCGCGTGGGCGTCGAAGCGATCCTGGGAATCGCGCGAGTGGGCGATGTGCTCGAGATCGATCCCCGCATCCCCGGCGATTGGGCGGAGTGCCGCGCGCTGATGCGCTTCTCCGGCGGAACACTCGAGATTCGGATCGAGAATCCCGACGGATGCGGGAGCGGGGTGCGAGAGATCCTGGTCGATGGTCAGAAGCTGAGCGAGGCGCGGGTGGAGATTCCCGCAGACGGAGGGGAGCACACCGCCGTCGTTCGTCTGGGCCCGCCCACCGAATCAGAGGACCAGGCGTAGACGGCGGCCAGCTGCAGCCTCACCGCAGTCGCGCTGCCCCATCCCGATGCGCGCCTTGGCGGTTCAAGCCAGGCCCGCGATCCGCCGCTGCATTGGATCATGGCACCTCGCTCCAAACAGCTGTGCATCTGGCTTGCGATTTCGGCTCTCGTAGCGCTGATCGCGATCCCGCTCTGGGGTCCGATGCGCATTGCGTGGCACTGCTACCAGCTCCACGAGAATGCCGCGCGCGAACAGGCCGAAGTCGTCGAGAAGCTGCCGAACGAAACCTTCGCTCTCCGTGTCATCGATGGGCCACATGTCGGAGAAGTCTGCACAGCGGATACATCGGTCGCGATCTACGATGCCACTGAAATCGGAGAATCATTGGAAGTCGTCTATGTCGCATGGAAGCCGGGCGAGTGCGAGCTCAGTTCGACGGTCGAAGCTTCTGGTTGGATCATCTGGTTCATGGTTGCCGTGATTGGATCGATACTCGCCGGATTGATTGCGCTTGGGGTCACGCTCAGTCGCAGTTTTACTCTCCCGGTGAATCCGAAGCGTCGCATGAGAGCGGATCCCGCTGAGATTCGATGCCACGTCTGTGGTGAAGCGATGGAGGAGGGTTACCTGCCGCTCGTCTCTGCAATCCAATGGCGCGAGATCGGTGAACCGATCGGGCTGCCGCATGCACTGAAAGGCCTGGCGGGAACGGTGGGTTGGCGTGGCCGACCTCGCCTCCACGCGTTTCGCTGTTCGGCATGTGAGGTGGTTTCGTTTCAGTACGGGAAACCTTCCGACGATCGACCCGGCCAACGCTAGTTTCGTTCAGAGGTGTTTGCCGCGGCGCGAGGAGATCAGCTTCCCTCGATCAGCGCGCGCAGCTCGGCGAGGTGTTTCTCTTCCGCGTCGGGGAGTTCTTCGATGTCGGATCCCTCATAGGCGGCCAACATCTCGCGCTCGAGCACGACGATCGCTTCTGCAGCCGAGGGCGCTTTCGGAGCGATTCGAATCGATTCTTCGAGGAAGAAGGGCGCGGTGGTCACCCAGTAGTTGCGCCCGATCCGCGTCTCCAGAATGCCGCGGAGGTAATAGGCTTCGCCGAGTTCGGCGTTCCTCGTCGGGTGGGCCTCGATGTAGCGCTCGAGAATGCTCGACGCGGCGATGAAGTGGAGCAGCGAACCCTGGCCGTCACCGTATTCGTCGAGCGCTTCTCCCTCTTCGATGATGGCCCGCGCGCTCGTGACGGTCGACGCTCGGGCGGTGCGCTCTTGCAACGAGGGCAGGGCGGCGATCCATTCGTTGACGTCTTCTCTCAGGCTCGGCCAGAGATCTTTGCGCCGCGCGAAAGTCCTGAAGACCGGAATGGGGCGCTCGTAGTCGCCGAGGACGCGAACTGCGACGACCATGTAGTCGGTGAGTGGGCCGAGCATGATTGCCGGGTGGGTCAGTGGATCGGTGAGCACCTCTTCCAGCGCTTCGAGGGCCCTGTCGAATTGGCGCGTTGCGATCAACAGCGCCGACCGCGGATGCGCGGGCAACGACGCCATCACGCCCTCGTCGACGAATTCCTCTGCAATCCGCGAACCGCAATCGTCCGGAAGCCGGGTGTGGCAGATCACGCAGCTCTCCACGATCTGGCGCAGCACGAATGCGGCTCGTTTGTAGTGCCCGTGCCGGTAGCTGGTCTTGGCCTCGATGGCATCGCGCTCGGCCGACCGCGCGAGAAAACCCATCTCGGCGTTGCAGCCCTGCGCGTGCGCTTCGAGCAAAGCGGCGTTGCGCGCCAGGCTGTCGAGCGCCGCAAAGATCTCACCCTGGTTTTCGGGTGCACTGAAGACGTCAGGATCGATGCTGGCGGGCAGGGTGACTCGGATGCCGTCGAAGATCTCGCGCATCACATCCTGCGTGTAGTCGTCGCCCGTGGGCTCCGGATCCTCTCCGCATCCCGGGATCGCCCAGGCCGCGATCGCGCAGGCGACGAGCACGACCCCCCGGCGGATTCGGTGCTTCATCAGGGCCTCCCAGTCCGATTGTGCAGCAGGTGGCGTCTATGCGCTCGCACTTTCGCGCACTCCCGACCAGCGCATGATCGAGAGCGCGAGCGTCTTGGTGAGATCGATCAACTGCTCGACGGTTGCGAATTCGTCGGCCGAATGCGCCGACTCGATGTCGGGGCCGAGATTGATCGTCGGGATCTCGGAGTAGTTGATCAGATGGACGCAGTCCGTCAGGGAACCGAATCCCATCAACGCGGGTTGGATGCCGACATCGGCCAACGACTGCAGCGCCGTCTGGACGATCGGCTCGTCCTCGCCCACCTCGGCCGGATAGATCCACCCTTCGGGGTCCCCGAGATCCAGTTCCGGGGGGTTCTCGCGCAGCCAGGGATCGTTGGCGCAGACCGCATCGAGCTTCTCCACGATCTCGGCCCGCTTGTCGTTCGTGCCCGGCACGAACATGCAGTCGAATTCGATTTCGACCTGTTCGGGGATCGTGACCGCCCACTCGCCTCCGCGGATGACGGTCGGAATGATGTGATCCGGGGGCACGAGCGGGTGCTGCTTGTCGGGCTGGGTGCGCCACTCCTCGGTGGCCTCGGCCATCCCCTCGAGCACGCGCATCGCCTTCGAGATCGCATTGACCGCACCGCCTTCCGTCCAGTGCGGTTGCGGCTGTTCGGCGTGGCCCGCGCGGCCGAATACGGTCAGCTTCCCGCCCATCGAGCCGCGCACCGCGGTGCCCACCCGCATGTTCGTGGGTTCGGGGATGATCGCGGCGTCGGCCGTGTAGCCGCGCTGGCATGCGGCCAGCGTTCCCATGCAGCTGGCCTCTTCGTCGGGAACGATTTGTGCGAGGATGTCTCCATCCAGTGTGAAGCCCGCGCGCGCGATGAAGTCGAGTGCCTTCAGCATCGCGGCGATCCCGCCCTTCATGTCGTTCGTTCCGCGGCCGTAGATCTTGCCGTCCGCGATTTCGCCGGCGAACGGGTCTCGCGTCCAGGCTTCGAGCAGACCGAGCGGGACGACGTCGTAGTGTCCGTTGAGGATCAACGATCGGCCTCCGCCCGCTCCCGGCAGCCGCCCGACGAGGATCGGCATGTTGCGAAGGTCGCGATTCTTGTTGACGCCCGAGCCCGGCTCGGCTCCGAGTTTGGCGGCGTCGGCTTCCCAGACGTCGATTTCTTCGAAACCCAGGTTCGTCAGGGTCTGTTTCAGGAATGCCTGATGCCGAATGAACTCGTCGTGCTCGACGGGCTGATCGCCCGGTGTGATCGTCTTGAAGGCGAGAAGTTCGCGCAGCAAGTCGATGATTTCCCGGTGATTCGTGTCGATCAGATCCATAACCCGCCGTTCTCGTTCGTCGACCATCGCGAATCTCCTTTTGCCCCGGTTTGCGCGTTTACTGCTTCTCGCCCGGCTGCGTCTGGCCGGCATGCGATTCGGATCGCGCCGATCCGCGCCTGCCCGCGCGCCAGCTGTTGGGCGCGGATCTGTCGGCAATGCGGCGGCGCGACATCAGGCCCGATTCTTCGACGATTTCTGCGACGAGCTCTTCCTGGCGATACGCCATCAGGTGAACGCCGTGGACGCCTTCGATCTCGCGCACCTGTTGGATGATCTCGACGCAGATCTTCTTGCCCTCCTCGCGCTTGCGCTCCTTGGGGGTCTTGCGCAGGCGTTCGATGATCTCATCGGGGATGTGCACGCCGGGCACGTTGGCTCGCATGAATTCCGCGGCTCGATCCGAACGCAGTGGGCCGACACCGACCAGATAGTAGGCCTTCTCGTGCAGGCCGAGATCTCGCACGCGCTGCATGAACGTCTCAAATCGCGGAACGTCGAAGCAGTACTGCGATTGAAAGAAGTCCGCCCCGGCTTCGATCTTCTTCGCCATTCGATGCGGTCGCCAATCGAGCGGAGGGGCGAAGGGATTCGACGCGGCACCCAGAAACAGGCGCGGGCGCTCGGTGATCTTGCGGCCGCTCATGTAGAGACCCTCGTCGCGCATGGTGCGGATCGTCCGCAGCAGGTGGAGCGAGTCGAGGTCGAAGACGCGCTTGGCTCCGGGCTGGTCTCCCGCCGTCACGTCGTCGCCGGTCAGGCAGAGGACGTTGTGGACTCCCATGGCGGCCGCGCCCAGCACGTCGCCCTGGATCGCGATGCGGTTGCGATCGCGGCAGGAGACCTGCATGACCGGCGAATAGCCGGCGTGGGTCAGCAGCGCGCAGATCGCGACGCTGGACATGTGGCAGTGTGCACCCGAAGCGTCGGTCGCGTTGATGGCATCGCAGACCTGGGAGAGCACGAGCGCGGCGTCGAAGACGTCGTGCGGATCGGCGCTGTCCGGCGGGTTGAGTTCCGCGGTGACCGCAAACAGACCCGCGCGCAAGACCTTTTCGAGGCGGCCGTCGGATTTGGGGGGCGGCTGCGTCATCTAGACCTCCGACTCGCGAGAGTCGTCCCAACCCGCGACTTCGATCTTGTCTGCGCCCGTCATCAAATTGACCCACGACGAAGTCTTCATCAGCCGGCGGTCGACCGGCGGTTGAACGATGTGCAGTTCGTCTCTGTAGGTCGTCATCATCTGGCTGCGATCGTACGCGTCGACCCAGATGCAGCGCATCTCGGGTTTGACCTCGCAATGGCCGTTCGCACGCACGCCTCCGCAAGGTCCGTTTCGGAGATTCTTCGGGCAGGTCATCGGGCAGGTCATGCCCGTGGAGTGGAGGATGCACTGACCGCACATTCTGCAATCGAAGATCCGGCGCTTGCTGAACTCTTCGGGCGCGTAGAGCCAACGGGCGAGGCGCTCCGCACCGAGTAGCCGGATCAAGAATCGAAGCCGCATCGCGATCCAGTAGTTTGCCCTGTAGCCGATGGCGAGCATGCGCGGGTGATTCTGTATTCGGCGTGAAATGCCCATCGATCGGTCGTTCCCTGGTCTCGAACAGCTCGCACGGAATCGGCGAACTTCGGTTCAGCTGTTGCGGCTCCGACGCCGATTCTTGCGGCGGGTGCTCTCCCCGGACTCCGATTCCGAAGGCGCCTCCAGAACCGGGAGGGTCACTTCTTTGGCGAGTTCCGTGAAGCTCTCCACACTGTTGGGCAGGCCCATCGCGTTGACGAAGTGCGCCTGGAACTCGGGTGCGACCGCGGTCTCGATCTTTTCGATCGTCCGGACCCTGGATTCGATCAATCGGCGCGCGTCCCCGTCGAGGAGTGCGGTCACGGCTCCGGTTCCGGCGGCATTGCCGGCGGACGAAACGTTCGCGAGGGCGCAATCGGGAATCATCCCGAGCACCATCGCGTATTTCACATCGATGTGACTTCCGAAGGCACCCGCGAGCCGGATCCGATCGACCCGTTCGATCTCGAGTTGATTCATCAGGAGCCGCACGCCTGCGTAGAGCGCTCCCTTCGCGAGCTGGATTGCCCTGACGTCGCCTTGCGAAATGCTGATCGAAGGAGACCCCTCGTGGAGCACATAGCGAAACGTGCGCTCATCCTGGACGACCCGCGAAGTGCGCTCGCGCATCGAACCGACGATCCGGCCCTCCGGGTCGATGACGCCCGCGAGAAAGAGCTCGGCGATGGCCTCGATGATGCCGGTTCCACAGATTCCCGTGATTCCGGTTTCTTCGAGCGCCTCTTCGAATCCCGGATCGTCGGACCAGAGATCGCAACCGATGATGTGGAAGCGGGGTTCGAGGGTTTCGCGATCGATCCGCACGCGATCGATCGCACCGGGTGCCGCGCGCTGGCCGCAGGAGATCTGCGCGCCTTCGAACGCTGGGCCCGTCGGGCTCGAAGCGGCGAGCAGGCGCTTGCTGTTGCCGAGCACGATCTCGGCGTTGGTTCCGACATCGACCAACAGGGTCATCGCATCGCTTTCCCAGGGAGCTTCGGCGAGCAGCATCGCCGCCGTGTCGGCGCCGACGTGGCCGGCGATGCAGGGAAGTACATAGGCTCGCGCCCCCGTCGCTACCGACAGGTCGAGCATCGAAGCCGGCAGGTTCGTCGCGGAGTCGATCGCCAGCGCAAAGGGCGACACGCCGAGTTGGACCGGGCTGATGCCGAGCAGCAGGTGGTGCATGATGGGATTTCCGACAAACGTCAATTCGAAAACGTCTTCGAGAGTCACATCGGCGTCAGCGGCGAGCTGCACAATCAGCGCATTCAGCGCCTCGCGCACAACGCGGGTCATTTCGCTGTCGCCGCCCTCGTTGAGCATCGCGTACGAAACCCGGCTCATCAGGTCTTCGCCGAAACGAATCTGCGGATTCATCACGCCCGCACTTCCGAGCACCTCGCCAGTGGCGAGATCGCACAGGTGCGCGGCGATCGTCGTCGATCCGACGTCGACTGCGACGCCCAGCAGGCGATCCCTGAAGTCCGGCCACACGGCGACGACTTCGCGACCTTCCCGAACCGCGACCGTCACATACCACTTGCCCTCGCGAAGCGTATCCTGCAGCCCCGCGAGCACATGGGGTTGGCATTGGAGATCTTCGAGTTGCCACTCCGCCTTGAGCGCATCGAACAGCCGCTCGAGATCACCGCGCGGCTCTTCGAGCCGGGGTTCTGTGACCTGCACGTAGTAGGGGTGTATGACGGGATTGACTTTGGTGTCGTGGCTCTCGTATTCCTTGCGAATCACCTGGTGGTGAACCTGACTGCTCGCGGGTACGTCGATCACCACATCGTCCCGCAGGGTCGCGTGGCAGGTCAGTCGAAATCCAGGCTGCAGTTCCTCGCGCCGCGCAAAACGCTTCTCGGGTTCCGTGATCGGATCGAGGTGGGTCGCATCGGACCGGATGCAGAATTTGGCGAAATCACCTTCGGCTACCAGGCACTTGCAGCGTCCGCAGATGCCGCGCCCACCGCATACGGAGTCGATGTCTACGCCGAGTTCCCGGGCAGCGCCGAGCAGGGCGGTTCCCAAAGGGAACCGCCCCCTCTTCCCTGACGGGGTGAATACGACGAGCGCGTCGGTCTTCGCTTTGATCACGTTCGAAACACCCTTCCGCGGTCTGGCAATCAGGACTTCTTGCTGCGATCGCGGCGCCCATTGCGGCGTGCACCGGCATCGCTCGGCGCAGCCGCCCGGCAGGCCGTGATCCAACCCATGCAATCCTTGTCGGTTGCATTGACGACGTTGGCCGCGCGGATGCCGGTCATCATTTCCGGGTGGAGCGGGTTCACGATCGCCGAGGTCAGCCCGGCCCCGGCCGCCATGGCGACGAAGGTCGTGTTCAGATCCTTGCGGTTCGGCAGGCCGAAGCTGAGATTGGATGCGCCGCAGGTGCTGTTGACACCGAGTTCGTCGCGCAGCCGCGCAACGAGCTGCAGAACCTGTTTGCCCGCAGTCCCGATCGCACCGATCGGCATCGCGAGGGGGTCGACGAGAACGTCGCAGCGCGGAATGCCGTGGTCTTCCGCTCGCTCGACGATCTTCTTGGCGACCTGGAAGCGCACTTCGAGATCCTGCGAGATTCCGCTGTCATCGTTCGAAATCGCGACGACCGCGCAGCTGTGCTTCTTGACCAGCGGCAGCACGCTTTCGAGACGCTCTTCCTCGCCGGTGACGGAATTGAGCAGGGCCTTGCCCTTGTAGACTGCGAGTCCCGCTTCGAGCGCGGCGACGATCGAAGAGTCGATTGCGAGCGGAACGTCGGTGATCGACTGCACCAGCTCGATGGACTTGGCGAGAATGGCGGGCTCGTCGGCCAGCGGGATTCCCGCGTTGACATCGAGCATGGTGGCTCCGGCCTCGACCTGGGCGATGGCGTCTGCCTCGACTCGGGAGTAGTCGCCCGCCTTCATCTCGGCGGCCAACGCTTTGCGTCCGGTGGGATTGATGCGCTCGCCGATCACGACGAACGGACGATCCGGGCCGATTACGACTTCTTTGCTCGCTGAACTCACTACAGTCTGGGGAAGCATTTCTGGGTTCCTTTATTCGCCGCCCTGCGGCGTTGTCTTGCTCGTTTCTTCCGTCGGTACAACACCCCCTCGGCGCGCCACCGTGTCGAGGAGTTCAACCGTCCACTCAGCTTCGAGGCGCGCGACGGTTTCGTTCATGGCTTTTTCCAGATCATCACCACAGGGTTCACTTTCTCGCCGCCAGTCCGCTAGGTAGGCGTCTTCGGATTCCTTGCGCGCGCGCATGGCCGCGCGATCGATCGCGCGCTGGAAGCGCGGGTGGAGTTCCTTCTTGAAGGAAGTCTTGCGCCCCTGCCTGACCATGACCTGGGCGGGGATGTCGCGCCAATAAACGGTGATCAACTTGTTCAACGCGAGTCCTCCAGCGCTTTCGATCGATTCGATTCGATGGGCAGAACCCGATGGATCGGATCCAGCCCGGTGAAGTGGGTTTCAAATTCCAAGCCGAGTTTCTCCGCACACTTGCGCGCCTTGGCGGTGAGTTCCTGGCAGTCCGTCTGGGCCAAGTAGACGACGCGCCGGTAGTTTTCGAAGTAGACGGATCGAAGTTCCGGGTGAAGATCGAGCCCGAGACCGTGGATCACGATCGAATCGAATTGGCGGACCATGAAGTCCGTCAAATAGAAGGTTCCGATATCCGCTTCGTGGATTTCCGCGAAGCGCTCGGCGCCTGCGAAGAACTCGTAACAGTGAGCTCCGGGCAGCCGCTTGACGCCGTAATCGTCGAGTACGGCGTCCAGGCGCCCGCCGGTGCCACAATCTCCATAGGCGACGAAGATCTCGTCGTACTTGTCTTTGGCCTCCTCCAGTTTGGCTCGCACGGCTTCGGGGATTTCCTCGGGCGTGTTGTGGAGCAGGGCGGGCAGGCACTCGATCGCAATGTCGTCCCAACCGCCGAGGCGTTTGAGAGCCAGCAATTCTCGAGACAGTGCGCCGCATGCGAGCAGCAGCACCGATCTGCGCTGACCTCCAGCTCCTCCCATCCCGGGTTCTACGCCGCCTGTGCTCGTTGACTGACGAGCTTCTTCGCCGTCTCCACTGCAGTCGCAGCGTCACGGCAGTAGGCATCAGCGCCAATTGCCGTCGCAAACTCGTCGTTGAGGGGCGCCCCGCCCACCATCACGATGTAGTTGTCGCGAATCCCCTCGCTCTTCAGCGTGTCGATCACGACCTTCATGTAGGGCATCGTGGTGGTCAGCAGCGCCGACATTCCGAGAATGTCCGGTTGGTGCTCCTCGATGGCGGCCATGTAGTCCTCCACCGGGGTGTTGATCCCGAGGTTGATCACCTCGAAACCGGCACCTTCCATCATCATCCCGACGAGGTTCTTGCCGATGTCGTGGATGTCGCCCTTCACGGTGCCGATCACCATCTTGCCAACGGGCTTCGCACCCGTCTCTGCGAGCAGCGGGCGCAGGATGGCCATGCCGGCCTTCATCGCGTTGGCGGCCAGCAGCACTTCCGGTACGAACAAGATGCCGTCGCGAAAGTCGATGCCGACGATCGTCATTCCGGCGACGAGCGCCTCGTCGAGCACGCGACTCGCCGACCAGCCGCGGTCGAGAAGGATTCTGGTTCCCTCTTCGATCTCTTCGGAGAGCCCGTCGTACATGTCGTCGTGCATCTGCTTGACGAGCTCGTCGTCCGGCAGATCCGCGAGCACCACCTCTTCTTCGTTTTCGATCTCTTCGTTGGACATGGTCATCTCCTGACTGCTGCGCTTCGGGCTTCCGGCCGTCGGCTATTCAAAGGCTCCAATACCCATCGGTGGACTTTCTGGCCGCCGAGGAGTGCTGAATGGTTGATATTCGTCAATGCGGGTGCCGAGCCTCGCCGGCGCCGTGATCACAGCGATGCAATTCTGGTCAGCCATCGCGTCGCACCTTGTCGTTTACCGCAGCGACACGCCCGGTCGGGGGCGCATCCTGCTGTCCAGCCACCGGAATCAGCTGGCGAATGCGTTCGTGGAATCTCCCAACACCGGATTCCTGACCCGAGAGCACGCCACCGTGGTAGCTGCTCGAGCGAACGCCCGCGCCGGTCCAGCTGCAGAATTCGAGGTCTTCCTTGATGATGTTGCGGCCGATCCGCCGATTCAGATAGCGCGCCGCGCGCATCTCGCGCCGGTCGTCCTCGAGCGCCACCGCGAAGCGCTGGATTGTACAGCGCTCGGGTCCATCGGGCAGCACCTGATACGCACCCACGAGATCGGGCGTCAGCAGGAAGACCGTCGTCGGAAAGATTCCGTAGTAGGTCCAGGCCCGCTGATAGGCTTCGTCCAGGTGCTCGACTTTCGGTAGCAGGCGCTGATAGGCGCGCTCGCACCAGACGGCCGACTCTTCCTGCTGAAGTACCGCGAAATGCGGTGAGCCCGCGGCGATCGGTTCAGCGTGCGCGGGGGTGTCGCCGAACAGTCGACCCATCGCCGAGAGCCCCTTCGGGATGTAGAAACCCTCGGATTCGTCTTCCGAGAACACCTTCCAATTGAAAGCGCAGCTCTGCGAAGCGCGAACTCCCCAGGGTCTCATCTCGGCGAACCGAAAGTGCTCTGCGACTTCTGCGAGCGGGGCCAGGGTCGCAGCGACGCTGGGGCCGTCACCTCCAAAGCGCACGAACACGAAACCCATCCACTCTTCGATCTCGACTTCCGGAAGACTCAGCCGCGACTTGTCGAGGTGGTCGAAGCCCTGGTCGCTCGGGACCGATTGCAGCTTGCCGTCGTAGCCGTATGTCCAACCGTGGTAGGGGCAAACGAGGGCTCCCTTGCAGCTTCCGGCCTCGCCGGTCACCACTCGCGACGCGCGGTGTCGACAGACATTGTGGAACGCGCGGAGTTCGCCGTCGGCATCCCGGATGACCAGTGCGCGCTCTCCAGCGACGTCGAGCGTCAGGTAGTCGCCGGGGTTGGGCGCTTGACTCGCGTGACCCGCGAGGAGCCAGTGCCGTCGGAAGATGTATTCGGTTTCGAGTTCGTAGAACTCGGGATCGAGGTAGACCCAGGGCGGGAGGGTCCTGATCTCGGGCTCCGGATCGGTTTCGTTCGGCGAGTAGGCATTGATCACACTGGTGTGTGGGCCGAAGGTGGAGAACTCGGCCGGAAACACACTCGCGAGAAAACCGCGCAGTGTCGCCTTCGCGCTCTCGAAGTCGAACGCGGGATCGTCCTGGAGCATGTTGTCGGGGAGTGAGGAGAGCAGGTGATAGAAGGCCCGGCCCAGTGCAGCGTGGTCGAGGTGCGGGTAGTTGCCGCCATTCGCGATCTTCTCGAATAGCTTGACGATCCGTTGCTCCATCGCGGCGCCGCGGGCGCCGCACACGCGCATGTAATCTTCGCGCCCGCTGGACTCCCCCCAGAAAGCGGCCCACACCGCGATCCGGGCGGGGTCGCGAACCTCGGGGTCGAAGTCGACTTCGATCATCGCTTCGAGCAGTTGCACGGGGTCTTCGCCCGCGCGCTCGAGCGCTTCCTGTTGGCGGAGTTCGAACTCGCGATCGACGTGCTCGAGCGTCGCGAGCAGCAGCGCCTGCTTGGAGTGGAAGTAGAAGTTGACGATTCCGGTCGACAGCCCGGCGAGCTTCGCGACCTTCGCGACCGTGGTGCCGGAGAGGCCGTAGCGCGCGATCGAGGCGATCGTCGCTTCGATCAGCTCCCTTCGGCGCCGCGCGTCGCGCGGCTCCTTGACCAGTTCTGTGGGTTCGACGCGACTCGCGGAAGTCATCCCGCTGCTCCTGCTTCACCGGACCGGCGCGCAGGGTATCCTATTTTGAATGATTCGTCAGTATTGACGAATGATTCAGATTCGACCAAAAGAGCGCCAATCGGCCCTCAGAGCGCGTTTTAGCTCCGGATTGGGCTCCGGGGCCGCTCCGAGGCGGCTCTGGGCGCCATTTTCGGCGGATCCGGAGCGGATGACGGCTGTTTTGGCGTCCCCGATCGGCGGGCTGGATCTGCCGCCGCCCGCTACCAGCGGCCGTTGCCGGGCTTCATTGCATCGAGATCGAGCACGATATTGAACGCGTCTCGGATCTTGGCGTCCACGGCCGGATCGATGTAGCTCGGGTAGTGGGAGGAGAGGATCCGCTGGACGTTCGCTTTGGCGCGCTCGCGGATGTCCTGCCCGCCGAGTTCCTCCCAGAGCGTCGGCTGGAGCCGGTCCCCGAGTTCGGGGTAGATGTACTCGCTCTCCATCAGGCCGAGGGTCTGCTCGCTGCCGAGGAAGTGCCCGGGGCCCTTGACGACTTCTTCGATCAAGTCGACCGAGAGCGTTTCGTCGGTCACCTCGATCCCGCGCAGCACCCGCAGCACGAATCCGAGCATCTCCGAGTCGATCGCCATCGCCTCGAAGCAGCAACCGAGCAGGCTCGCCTGCATGCCCGCGGACTCGTGGATCATGTTCGCGCCCGAGAGTCCGGTCATCAGCGCGTTGATGGCTTTTTCCACACCCGCTTGATTGTCCGGAATCTTCGAGTCGGTCATGCTGGCCGCGCAACCGCTCGGCAGGTCATAGTAATTGGCGATCTGTGCGGACGCGGCGTTGAGCAGCGCCTCTTCGGGGCCGCCGCCCGAGAACGCCCCGGTCCGCAGGTCCGAGGTGAACGGCCAGTTGCTGAAGATGGTGGGGTGCCCCGGCTTCAGCAGGTTCACCATCGCCACGCCGCCGAGGCCTTCCGCGGTGGTCTGCACGAGCGCGCCCGCGAGGGCCGCGGGCGCGGTCGCACCCGCCTGCGCGGCGATGATCATGTCGATCGGCATGCCGACGCGCACGGCCGCGCTCGCAACTTCGAGGCTCAGTTCGCCGTAGCGCAGCGGCGGCACGATGCCCGTGCAGTAGAGGCTGCAGCAGGGCTTTTCGGCGAATTTGCCCTCGCCGCCGAGGATCATGTCGAACATCTTCGCAGCGGCCTCGACGCCCGCGCCGGTCGTGAAGCCCGCACCTACGTGCTTGGTGGTTCCGGACGCGAGCGCGTAGGTGATGTTGACGTCCATGTCGAGGCCGCCTTCCATTTCGGTCGGCACCACGGTGCGCCCGAACCAGTGGATGTTGGGCAGGCGGTCGGCGAGCCGCGCGAAGTCGTACTCGTCGAGCAGCGTCGAAGGTCGGTATTTGCCGGTCTTCGGGTCCGGCACGGAGACCGCGGCACCCGCGGTCCCGAAGTGCACCTTGGTTCCCGTCAACTCCATGTCGTGCTGGCGTTCGCGCCCGTAGAGGGTGAAGTTGCGCGCGGCGCCCGCGAGCATGTCTTCGATATAGGAGCGCGAGAACAGGATGCGATCGTCGTCGGTGATCGCGAGTCCCTTCTCGCGCGCGATTTCGATCACCTCGGGGTTCGCGTCACCCATGCCGACGCGCTCGAGGATCTGGAGCGCCCCGTCGTTGATCCGCTCGAGCTCGCGATCGGTCAGCGGCTTGACGGCGCCGCCCGGAATTCCCGGCCAGACGACCCTGGCCCGCTCGAACTGGGCCTGCTCGCGCACGGTCATTCGGGCTGCGCGTCCGCGACGTCCTGCTCCCTTGCGCCTTCCCTCGGGCATATCTCGCTCCTCGTTGACGGACCCTCTGCCTGCGACCGCTCACTGTGGCAGTTTGGGCCGCGGGAATCCAGCGGAAAGATCGCGGTTTGGCAAGGGCGCGCGATCGAATGCGGGGCGTGGGCCCGGCCGCGGGCGGCCGATCAGGGCCGTTTCGGAATCAAGACCGTGTAGTCGAGGTCGAGCACGAGGTTCGACGCGTAGCGCTCGCGCCCGCTCTCGGGGTCCTTCGTTTTGATCTCGAAGTGCTCGAGGCTCGGATCCTGGTTCTTGACCCCGATCAGCCTCAGGCGAAGCGCCCCGAGGTCCTGCCGGCCGAGTTCGACCCGCTCGATCACGTCCGTGAACGCGTAGAGGGTGTCACCGGCCACGGTCGGGTTTGCGTGGGCGCCCGAATTGAAGGCCAGGATGCGCAGCGCGTTCTCGAGCCCGTCGTAGGAGATCATGTGGGCGAGCGAGATGATGTGACCGCCGTAGATGATGCGTTTGCCGAGTCGAGAGTCCTTCTGGGTGTGGTGGTTGAAGTGCACCCGGGCCGTGTTCTGATACAGCCGCGTCGCCATCTGGTGCTCGGCGTCTTCGATCGTCATGCCCTGGGGGTGCAGGATGCGCTCGCCGGGTTCGTAGTCGCCCCAGAACGCGCTGCCGCCCGTCACCACGGGATCGAACCTCGAGACGTTGAGTTCGCCGGGAATCGAAAAATCCTCGACCGCGACCTGCGCGGGCAGATCGGGCGAGTCATCGTCGCCCGTGCGTTGATCCGGATTTCGCTTGTTGACCATCGCCCAGCGGTAGAAGTGGAGCACGAGTTCGTCGTGCTGGTTGTAGCCCCGCGTGCGCACCCAGACGATGCCGACGTCGCCCTTCGAGGTCTCGCGCTTGGCGATGACCTCGGTTTCCGAGCGCAGCGTGTCGCCGGGAAATACGGGCACGCCAAAACGCACATCTGCGTAGCCGAGATTGGCGGGTGAATTCAGCGACACGTCCGGAACGGCCCTGCCAAAGACGATGTGGAAGACCAGCAGATCGTGGACGATCTCCCGCTCGAAGCCGAGCGCGCGCCCGAGCTCGCTCGAGCAGTTCAGCGGCCGGCGATCGCCGGTCAGCGCGATGTAGACCGCGAGGTCGCCCTCGGTAACGGTCCGGGGAATCGCGTGCTGGAAGATCTGGCCTCGCGAAAAATCTTCGAAGAAGTTGCCATCGGTAATCTTGGTGGGGGTCGTCATCGGCGTTCATCCCAGATGAGAGGGGTTTTGCGCAATTTGCAGGCGGCCGATCCTAACCGACGAAATCGCGAACCGGAAGACGCTGGATCGCAATTTCCACGGTGCGTCGCCTAGGAGCGTGACTCAAGACTGTCGCGCCGGCCGAGCGCCGCTGCATCACCGCTGGCTGCGTTGCTCTCAATCGCCCTAGCGCTGCTAGCTGGAAAAGTCTTCGACTTCTCTTTGCTTCGTCGCCAGACCCTCTGGATCTGGCTCCGGGGGGCTCAATCGAGCGCCTTGCCAGCAGCGCGCATCGACGCTCGGACCTTACCACGACAGTCTTGAGTCAAGCTCCTAGCGTCACGGGAGGGACTCTACGGTGTAGCGGAAGATCTCCCAGCGGCTCGACCAGGCGTCCAGCGGAATTCCCGCCTTGCGCTTGAGTTCGCGCCAGAACTCCGCCGGCTCGGGGAGGCTCTCCCAGACCGCGGGCAGAAAAGTCCCCTGTCGGGCGCCGTCTCGCACGACGAGGCCGTCGATTCCGGGGCGAATCGCAGCGAGGAGCGCCTTCTCGTCGGGGGCCGAAACGGGTTCGAGCGGGCCGAGGATCGAGATGTGGATCTCGATTCGATCCAGCTCGCGAGCTTCGAGCGCCGGGAAGCGACTGTCGCGAAAGGCCGCCCCGTACGCGCTGTGCGCGACGTCCGCGACGAGCGGGCGGCACGCCACGAGGCCTCCGACGCAACCGCGAAGCTCGCCGTCGCGGCGGAGCGTGACGAAGGTCGCGCGCAGCTGCCCGAGTTCGGGCGGGAAGGCGTCGGGATCGACGGCGAGGGGCTGGCCAGTTCGCAGACCCGACTCGATCGACCGCCGTGCGACGTCGAGCAGCAGCGCCTTTCCCGAGTTCGTGCGCTGGCGTTCGTTCGGGCGATCAGCTGAACACATAGGATCCGTAACCGACGACCCGCGCCTTGTCGCCCGCGGTATCCCCCGAGTTGCGCAGATCGACGGTTTCCACCGACAGCTTGTGGCGCTTCGCGGCGACCAACAGGCCGCGCGCCGGGGCGCGCCCGCAGGCGGATTCCACCCCCAGGGCTGCGGCGTCGAGGGCTTCGATCGCGCGAGAGGTGGCGCTGTCGAGGCGGCGGGCCGTTTCGTAGTCGTAGTAGTGGCTGAGATCCGAACTCACGACGAACAGCGTTTCCGGTCCGTTCCACAAGCGCTCGATCACTTCGCCGACCTCTTCGGGTTCCGCCTCGCCCACGGACAGCGGCACGAGCGCAAAATCTTCGAGCACGTATTGCAGAAACGGAAGCTGCACTTCGAGGCTGTGTTCCTCGCGATGCGCGGCCTCGAAGATCTGTACCTGGGGGAAATCGAGGATCTGGTCGATCGCCTCGCGATCGAGCGGGACCGCACCCAACGGAGTTTCGAACGCGTCCGCGCGCGAAGTCGCGAGTCCGTACAGCGGAATCCGATGGGAGGGGCCGAGCAGCACGACCCGGCGGATCGCCAGCCGCTGAGCGGCGATTCGCGCGTACCCGCTCGCGGCCACCGGGCCGGAATAGACGAAGCCCGCGTGGGGGACGATCAGCGCCTTCGGAGTCGCAGCGCCGCTCGGGGGTGGCGGAACCGCGGCGAGGTAACCCGCCAGCGCGCTCTCGAGTTCCGCTCTGCCTTCGGGGTAGAAAAAGCCCGCCACCGCGGGCGCGCGGGTCGAACTCATCTTGGCTTTACCGCCTGTCGGCCGCCTGCTGCGGCGAACCCCTCTAGTTTGACACGCTCGCGGCTCATTGCATCCTCTACGGGGAGGGTTTCGAGATCATGGGAGACCTCGCGGAAATCGCTTCGGAGGTATCCGGGCGCTATTGGCACCGGCTCGACGACGGCCAGCTGCAGTGCGATCTCTGCCCGAGGGGCTGTCGCATGCTCGATGGCCAGCGCGGGCTGTGCTTCGTGCGCGCGCGGCGCGGCGAGGAGGTCGTCCTCACCACCTACGGGCGCTCGAGCGGATTCTGCGTCGACCCGATCGAAAAGAAACCCCTCAACCACTTCCTGCCGGGCACCCCGGTGCTCTCGTTCGGGACCGCGGGCTGCAACCTCTCGTGTCGCTTCTGTCAAAACTGGGACATCTCCAAGTCTCGCGAGTTCGACACGCTGGCCGACGCCGCATCTCCGGCGGAAATTGCCCAGACCGCACGCGCACACGGTTGCAGCAGTGTCGCCTATACCTACAACGACCCCGTGATCTTTCTGGAATACGCGGTCGATGTCGCGCAGGCGTGCCGCGAACTGGGCTTGAAGTCGGTTGCGGTGACCGCGGGTTACATCTGCGACGAGCCGCGTCGCGAATTCTTTGCCTCGATGGATGCGGCGAACATCGATCTGAAGGCGTTCAGCGACGACTTCTACCGGAAGGTTTGCGGGGGTCGACTCGATCCCGTGCTCGAGACGCTGCGATTCCTCAAACACGAGACCGAGGTCTGGTTCGAGATCACGACGCTGCTCATCCCCGGTGAAAACGACTCCGAGGCGGAAATCGACGCGGCGAGCCGCTGGTTTGCCGAAAACCTCGGGCCCGACGTCCCGTGGCATTTCACCGCGTTTCACCCCGACTACCGGATGCTCGACCGGAACCGCACGCCCGTCGAGGTTCTGCGGCGATCGCGGGAGATCGCTCGAAGTCACGGCATCCGCTACGTCTACACGGGGAACGTTCGCGACCCGGCCGGCAGCAGCACGCTCTGCCACGAATGCGGCGAGTGCCTGATCGGCCGCGACGGTTATGCGCTCACCCAGTGGGGCCTCGGCGCGGGCGGCCTCTGCTCGGCTTGCGGGGCGCGGTGCGCGGGTGTCTTCGAAGCGAGCCCGGGCGATTGGGGTTCGCGCCGGCTCCCCGTGCGCCCGCGGGCGGGCGGTTAGCTGGGCCGCGTGAACGAATCCCGCCCGCCGCGCGTCCAACCACGGCGTCGCTGTCGAGATGTCCTATCTTTAGCGCCCGGGAGGGGGAGGAATCGTGCAAGATCGAAACGCGAAATTTTCCATTGGCAACGTCGTTCGCCACCGGCTCTATCCGTTCCGGGGCGTGATATTCGACGTCGACCCGGAGTTCTCGAACTCCGAAGAGTGGTGGCTCTCGATTCCCGAGGCGGTTCGACCGATCAAGGACCAGCCCTACTACCATCTGCTGGCCGAGAACGACGAGACCACCTACGAGGCCTACGTATCGGAGCAGAACCTGCTCAGCGACGAATCCGGATTGCCGTGTCGCCACCCGCTGGTGGACGAATACTTCGAATCGCGCGACGGGCGCTACGTGCCGCGGAGCCGTACCGCGAACTGATCACCGCCGCGAGTCGCTCTCGAGGACCCACGCGATGAGTCAAGGCGACCACGGCCGACGGATCTGCCCCGAACCGCCGCGGCGCTGCTCGGCGGACGGCGAGCGGCTCGACGGCTGGGGCTTTGCGGACAGCGGCTTCCGGATCCGCGCCGACGGCGCCGTCGAGATGGGCGGCGATCGCTACGACCTGGCCGGTACCGAGTTGCCGGACCTGCTGCCGTGGGTGAGCCGAACGATCGGCGTTGCGCTCGATCCGCGCGAAACCCATCTCTCGCAATACCCGCCCGACATTCCGCAACCCCGCGCGAATCCCGATTTTCTCGCCGCGCTGCGGAAGTTCCTGCCCGACGACGCGATCTGCGCCGACGCGGAAAACCGGCTGCGACACGGTCACGGGCACACCCAGGAGGAGATCTACGCGATCAAACACGCGCAGCTCGCGCGGATCCCGGATCTCGTCGTCTACCCGAACGGAGCCGAGCAGGTCGAGGCGTTGGTCGCCGCCGCGCTCGAGCACAGCGCGTGCCTGATCCCCTACGGTGGCGGTACCAACGTCACGCAGGCGCTCATGTGCCCCGCCGACGAGGAGCGCGTCATCGCCTCCGTCGACCTCTCGCGGATGAATCGAATTCGCTGGATCGATCCCGAGAACCGGATGGCGTGCATCGAAGCCGGCGCGGTCGGTCGCGAGATCGCCGATACCCTGGCGCAGCACGGCTTCACGATGGGCCACGAACCCGACAGCATCGAGTTTTCGACGCTCGGCGGATGGATCGCGACCCACGCGAGTGGGATGAAGAAGAACCGCTACGGAAACATCGAAGACCTGGTGCTCGACATTTCCGTGGTCACTGCCGCGGGTGTTCTGGAGCGATCCGGCGTCTCGCCGCGCGAGTCGATCGGCGTCGACCTGCGCCGCTGTCTGTACGGATCCGAGGGAAATCTGGGCATCATCACCCACGCAACCGTAAAACTGTTTCCGCTGCCCGAAGTCCAGCGCTACCAGAGCGTCGTCTTTCGCAACTTCGAGGCGGGATTTGCCTTCCTCTACGAACTGAAGCGGCAGGCCACTCCGCCCGCGAGCGTGAGGCTGACCGACAACCTGCAATTCCAGTTCAGCCGCGCCCTCAAACCCGCTGCGGTCGGCCTGAAGCGCTTGAAGGGCAAGCTCGAAAAGTTCTACGTCACCCGCGTCAAGGGGCTGGATCCCGATGAGATGGTGGCCTGCACGCTGCTGTTCGAAGGCAGCCGGGAGGAAGTCGCCGCACAGGAGTCGGCGCTGTTTCGGATCGCCCGCAAACACGGCGGATTCAAGGCGGGCGCAGAGAACGGCAAGCGCGGCTACGAGTTGACCTTCGCGATTGCCTACATCCGGGACTTCATGATCGATTATTACCTGCTCGCGGAGTCCTTCGAGACCGCCGTCTCCTGGAGTCAGGCGCTGACGCTTTGCCAGAACGTGAATCGCAGGATCCGCGAAGAGCACGCGGCGCGCAGCTTGCCCGGCGTGCCGTTCATCAGTTGCCGCGTCACGCAGCTCTACGACACCGGAGTCTGTATCTATTTCTACTTCGCCTATTACTACAAGGGCGTCGATCGACCGAGCGAAGTCTTCGCCGAGATCGAGCACGCCGCCCGCGACGAGGTGCTTCGCAGCGGGGGGTCGCTGTCCCATCATCACGGCGTCGGGAAATTGCGCGCGGGGTTCCTGCCCGAAATCATGTCGGCTCCGATGTTGGAGTGGAACCGGCAGCTCAAGCGAGCGGTCGACCCGCAAAATGTCTTTGGTTCCGCAAATTGCGGCGTGAACGACGGCGAGCCGCTGCGCTGAGGCGGTCTCGCGATGGGGTCCGGCCGTTGCACGCTCGGCGTGTATCTGTAGGGTAGGGGTAATGGGCTCGAGTCGATGGATTGCAGTTCTCGCGGGCGCGTTCGCTTGCATCGGGTGTATTGCGCTCGTCGGATGTCAGCGAGAATCCGAGGCGCCGCCCGCGCCGGCCAGCGCGCCCGAGCCCGCCGAGGACGTCGCGCTGAACGTCGTGCTGATTACCCTGGATACGACCCGCGCAGATGCGCTCGGCAGCTACGGACAGCACCGACCCATCACCCCCAATCTCGATCGGCTCGCCGCGGAGGGCACGCAGTTCCAGCAGTGCGTGAGTTCCGCTCCGAGCACCTTGCCCTCGCACGCGACGGTCTTCACCGGCAGACACCCGTTCGTCCACGGTGTGCGGTCGAATGCGGGCTACGTGCTCTCCGATGAAAACACCACGCTCGCCGAGGTCCTGAGCGCTCACGGTTACAAGACCGCGGCGGAGATCGCCGCTCCGGTCATCGGTGGACACACCCAACTGGGTCAGGGCTTCGATCGCTATCACGATCTCGATTTTCCGGACATCCGGCGCAAGACGATCGTCGTGCGCGACGGTGAAGAACAGCGGCCGGTCGAGGTCGACGAGCGCGAGGCGGACGACATCACCAACTTCGGACTTCGCTTCATCAAAGAGAATCGGAGTGAGAAATTCTTCCTGTGGCTCCACTATTTCGACGCCCACCAGCCCTATTCGCCACCCGGGCGCTTCTACGAGACGAGCTCCGAGAGCGCCTATCACGGCGAAGTCCAGTACATCGACGAGCAGATCGACCGGGTCGTGGCGATGATCGAAGGCTTGGGCCTTCGGGAGCGAACACTCGTGGTGGTCGTAGCCGATCACGGTGAGGCGATGGGCGAGCACGGCGAGAAGACCCACATGTACTTCGTCTACGACGGCACGATGCGCGTGCCGCTGCTGTTCTGGGGTGCGACGGTGCCGCAGGGGCTGAAGATCGAATCCCTGGTGCGCACGGTGGACATCGCCCCGACGATTCTCGACATGCTGGATCTGCCCCCGCTCGAGGGGATTCAGGGGACCTCGCTGCTTCCCCTGATGAGAGGGGAATCGCTCGACCTCGATCTCGTGGGCTACGGCGAATCGATTGAACCGCACATCGTCTTCGGCGCGTCGGTGCTGCGATTCGTGCGCAAGGGCCGGTGGAAGTACATCCACAAGGTCGAGCCGGAGCTCTTCGATCTGGCGGCCGACCCGGGCGAATTGAACAACCTGGCGAGCGCGCGCCCCGAAATGGTCGAGCAGCTGCGGGCGGAACTGTCGACGCTGGTGGAAGAGGCCCCAGACAAGGTTTCGGGTGCGCGAACCGCGATCGACCCGGCCACCGCCGCACAGCTCGAGGCGTTGGGCTACATGGCCGCGGCGCCGACCGAGGCACTCGAAGATGAGGTCGCGCTGCTCGAAGTTTCGGGCGTCGATCCCGCCGCGCTGACCGAAGACATGAATCTGGTTTCCGCCGCATCGGGATTCAAGCTGGCTCACCGATACGAGGAATCGGCGGAGAAGTTCAGAGAGGCGATCGCGCGCAACCCCGACAGTGTTCCGCTCATGATGAAGCTGGATTACGTGCTCAAGCAACTGGATGAAGACGACGAGCGCTTCGAGACCCTCACGAGGGTGATCGAACTCGCGCCCGAGACGGCTCCCGCCTACGCCAATCTCGCCCACGTCATGTTCAGACGGGGCGACCAAGACGAGGCCGAGCGGCTTCTCGCCGCATCGCTGAGCATCGATCCGTGTACGGCGAGCCCGAGGGCGACACTCGCCTACCTCGCCGCGCAGCGAAACGACCGCGGCCGGCATCTGCAGCTGCTCAAGGAGGGCATCGATCAGTGCCCGCGCGATGACGGCATCCTCAACAACTACGCCTACGCGCTCGCCACCAATCCCGATGCGGCGGATCGGGACGGCGAAGAGGCGCTGCGGATCGCCAGGCTGATTGGCGAGGGAGAGAAGGGCGAGCGCCCCGACTTCCTCGACACCCTCGCCTGCGCGTACGCGGAGGTCGGCGACTTCCAGAGCGCGGTCCGGGCCGGGGAGCGCGCGCTCGCACTGCACGAGGCCGCGGGCGATCCCAAGCTGATCGAAGAGTCGAAGGCGCACCTCGAGCAATTCCGGGCCGGACGACCCGTGCGAGAGCCCTGATCGGCCCGTTCGAGAGCGGGGGGTGCGGATCTCCGGCCATCGCGCCAGTCGCTCTGCCGAGCCTTGCTCGACCGCGTGTGATTCCGCGGGTCCGGCTTGAGGATCCGCGAGGGATTGGCTAATCGTCGACGGCGAGGGTGTTCTCGCCCCACAGGTGGGGCTTCGTGGAACTGGAACCCGAAGAAAGAGGCGAATTTCCTCAGATCTGCTGGCTTCTCCCGGACGCCCCGACACCGCTCGGAATTCCTCTGATCTTCTAGCTACTGGTAGGGATGGCGATGGCACCCAATCGAAATTGCGCCGCAGTCCTCGTGTCGGTCGCGATCGCCTGCTTCGTTGCGGGCGGCAGCGCGGGGGCGGAGGAGAACCAACGCGGAGCGGATCTGTTCCGGCTCTGCGCGGTCTGTCACGGCGAAGATGCGGGGGGACAGCAGGCCATCGGCGCTCCGGCGATTGCGGGCATGCCGCAGTGGTACCTCGAAGCCCAGCTCAGGCAATTTCAAGACGGAAACCGCGGGACCCACTCCGACGACCTGATGGGGATGCGGATGCGGCCGATGGCGCTGTCGCTCGTGCGCGAAGGGGACGTCGAGGCTGTGGCCGCCCATATCGCGGCGCTGCCACCGGTCGATCCGGAGCCCACGCTGACCGGTGGCGACCTCGAAGCCGGCAAGGCGATCTTCTCGACGATCTGCGTCACCTGTCACGGCCCCGAAGCGGCGGGAAACAAGGACATGATGGGCGCGGCGCCGCTCAACCGTTCGAGCGATTGGTACCTGTTCAGACAGGTCAATAATTTCAAGAGCGGTATCCGCGGGGCCCGACCGGGCGATCAGGGTGGAGCGCTGATGCGCCCGATGATGATGCAGCTCAAGGACGAGCAGGACATCAAGAACGTCATCGCCTACATCATGACGCTCGGGACGTAGTGTCCCCGCAGCTCCGATCGAGATGCAGGCTCTCGCGCACCACTGCTCCGAGGAGTTCTCCCCGATGACGCCGAGTTCCGTCGCGTCGCCCCGAGATCTGTCCGGTCCGCACCCGGTATTGCCGAGTGCGGTCTTCGGAATGCTGATCTTCGTGGTCGCGGAGCTGATGTTGTTCGCCGGCTTGATGAGCGCGTTCTCGATCGTCAAATCCGGCGCACTCGGCTGGCCGCCCCCCGGTCAGCCCAGACTTCCCGTCGAGGCCACGCTGTTCAATTCCGCCGTGCTGCTCGCGAGCGCGGTCGTTCTCTTCTTCGCCAACCGCTCCTTTGCGCGCGACCGCGACCTCGCAAAACGACCGCTCGCATTTGCGCTGGGGCTCGGTGCGTTCTTCGTGGTGTTTCAGGGCTACGAATGGGTGATGCTGATCCGCCAGGGGCTCAGGCTCACGTCGAGCAATCACGGCAGTTTCTTCTTCCTGATCGTCGGATTGCACGGCCTTCACGCGATCGCCGGCCTGGCGGTGCTCGCGCGGGCGGGTTTCAGGCTTTCGAAGGGATTGCTGGCCCCGGATACGTTCGCCGCCGCGCAGGTCTTCTGGTATTTCGTGGTGGGGTTGTGGCCGGTGCTCTATTTCATGGTGTACCTGTGAGTTCGATCCGGTTCGCTCTTGCGCTGCTGGTGTCGTCGGCGCTGCTGCTCGCGCCGCAGCTCGCCGCCGCGTGTTCGGTCTGCTTCACGGGGCGCGCGGATGAGACCCGCGTCGCCTTCCTCGTGACTACGGGGATTCTGACGGCACTTCCGATCCTGCTGGTCGGGACGCTGATCGGGTGGCTCTGCCGCCGCGCGCGCCAGATTCGCGACGAGCGCGAGTCGATCTCAGCGGGAGTCGACTGAGGACTTCGCGGGCCGCGGGTCTCGGGTAAACCGGACCCATCGCCGGTGGATTGCAGCCAGCCGTGCCGATGCCGGCCTCGCCGCTAGTGCGGATGGTCGCCTTCCAAGGCCGCCTGGGCCTGTGCCTCGAGCCATGACGGCTTCGACCAGTTCTCTCCGTCTGCCTTCATCACGTCGGGGGCGACTCCGGCGAAGAACAGAAACATGAACAGCAGGCAGGTGACGACCAGGTAGGGCACGAAGCGCCTGGTGGCCCCGATGTGCATGAAGTTCACGACGACCATGTAGGCCTTCACGATCGCAATTCCAAACGCGGTGAACAGTGTGACCCACTTGATCCCGATCATCGGGCCGGTGACGCTGATCACGAGCAGAACGACGAGGATCGCCCAGATCTTCACATAGTTCGGATGATGCGTGTGCTCTTCAGACATAGGGATCCTACTTTGCGATGTATAGGAGCGGGAAGAGGAAGATCCAGACGATGTCGACGAAGTGCCAGTAAAGCCCGATCAGCTCAACCCTGTGGAGTTCTTCGTTCTTCCTGGCAGAAGCCGCCACGATTCCCATGACGACCACACCGGCCAACACGTGAAGGGCGTGCAACCCGGCCGCCGAGTAGTAGAAGGACCAGAAAGTGTTCGAAGTGATCGTAAAGCCGTGTTGGATCTCTATGGTCCACTCGAAGGCCTTCACGACGAGGAACGTCACGCCGCCGAGCATCGTGAAGCCCAGCATCTTTGCCGCTCGCTCGCCGTCTCCCTCATCGGCGGCTTTGTGCCCGAGCACCGCAGTCAGGCTCGACGTCAGGAGCACCAGCGTGTTGAACGCTCCGATCCACGTATTCGTATAGGCGGCCTGCACCGACCACGCGTCGTGGGCCAGCCGATGCATGATGTAGGAGGCGAGCAGCCCACCGAAGATCACGACTTCGGAGGCGATCAACCACCAGACGGCGAGCCGCGCGGTCGGCATCCCCGTGGCGCTGCGTGTAGTTGCGACGGGTCTCATTTCAGCTCCTGCGCTCTGAGAGCCTCAGCTCGGTTCATTCTGCGGCCAGAAATCGTCCGCCCGGCCGGGAACACTGTACTCGTAGGGGCCGCGGTACACCGACGGCAACTCCTTCCAGTTGCCGTGCGGCGGCGGCGATTCCGTCGTCCACTCCAGCGTGTTCGCATCGTAGGGATTCTTTTCAGCCTTCCGCCCCTTGATCATGCTGGCAAAGAAGTTGAAGAGAAATACGAACTGGAAGGCGAGCATGACGATCAGTGAGACCGTTGCGAGCACTCGCAGGTCCTGGAATTCGGGCTTCGCCAGGTCTGGATACATCGAGAAGTTGTAGATGCGCCGGTGCTGGCCCGCGAGGCCGAGAATGAACAGCGGGATGAAGATCAGGTTGAACGGGATGACGGTGCCCCAGAAGTGGATCTTTCCGAGTGTTTCGTTCATGTGCCGCCCGAACATCTTCGGGAACCAGTAGGTAACCGCAGCAAAGGTTCCGATGATTGCGATCGGGAAGAACGTGTAATGGAAATGAGCCAGCACGAAGTAGGAGTCGTGGAAGTAGATGTCGGCGCCGGCAGCACCGAGATAGATGCCCGTCACGCCACCCAGCAGAAACTCGAAGATGAAGGCCAGCGCCCACAACATCGGCGTCGTAAACCGGATCGATCCCCCGTACAGGGTGGCAATCGAACAGAATACGATCACCGCGATGGGCACCGAGATCATCAGGGTCGTCACCGTGAAGATGTGGGCCATTCTCGGGTCGATTCCCGCAATGAACTGATGGTGGGCCCAGACGGTGAAGCTGGCGACTCCCGCGGCGAAAGTGGTGTAGAGCACCACTTTGTAGGCAAAGAACTTCTTGCGCGCGAAGACCGTGATGATGTCGATCACGATCCCCATGGCGGGCAATAGCACCACGTAGACCTCGGGGTGCCCGAAGAACCAGAACATGTGCTGCCAGAGAACCGGATCGCCCCCGCGAGCGGGATCGAAGAAGCCCGTCCCGAGGACCTGGTCGAAGAACAGCATGATCGCGCCCGCAAACAGCGGGCCGACCGAGAGCATGAAGATGATGCTCGCGAGCACGATCATCCAGACCACCATCGGGATGTCGTGCATCTTCATGCCGGGGGCGCGGGAGTTCATCGTGGTCGTGATGAAGTTGATGCCGCCCATCAGGAAAGCCGCGAATTCGAGTGCCACCGCGAGCAACCAGAGCGGCGCTCCCCATGGTGTGAGGTTGTAGGTGGCCTGCGCGGAGAGCGGTGGATAGGCGGTCCAGGCGCCACCGAAAGCGCCACCGGGTACGAAGAACGAAGCGAGCAGGACCAACGTGCTGAGCAGGAAGACCTGATACGACAGTCGATTCAACCTCGGGAAGACCATGTCGTCGCAGCCGATCATCAGCGGGATCAGGAAGTTTCCGAAGGCGGCGATCAGCACCGGCATCGCCACCCAGAAGATCATGATCGTTCCGTGGTTCGTGACCAGGGCGTTGTAGTTCGGGGGCGTCATGGTGCCCCAACCCGGAATGTCGAGACCGGGAAACGCCAGCTGCATCCGAAACGCGTAGGCGAAGAAACCGCCGATCAACGCCATGAACATGCCTGTGAACAGGTATTGCATGCCGATGATCTTGTGGTCCGTGGACCACAGGTATTTGATGAAGAACGACTGCTCGTGATGGTCGCCGTGGGTCGCGTGTGCGCTCTCGGCCATGCTCTACTCCTGACCCGCACGCGGCGAAGTGGTCGACGCCAGCAACGTCTGGGAGCGCTCCGACATCCAGGCGGCGTGTTGTTCGGGCGTCTCGATGTGGATGCGCGCCGGCATCAGGCCGTGCCCGATCCCACAGATTTCGGTGCACTGGATGTCGTAGGTCCCGGTTCCGGTCGGCTCGAACCAGCCGACGATCTTCCGGCCGGGAATCGCGTCCTGCTTCAGGCGAAACACCGGTACGGAGAAGCTGTGCAGCACGTCGCGGGATGAGAGCTCGAAGTGATGGACCTTGCCCACCTCCACGTGCAGCTCGCCGACGGTCTCGATGTCGTCCGCGGTATCGAGCTTCCCATCCGGTCCGGGGTGGACGAACGTCCAGGCCCACTGCTGACCGATCACCCGAACGACCCGATCCGCTTCGGGCAGGGTTTCCTTGACCTTCTTCCACACCGGTCCGTCGACCACGGCGATGTAGACGTCGCAGAGGACGATCAGCGCCAGCGGGATCGTGATCCAGCTGAGCTGTTTCTTGCCCTCTCCCGCGATGTACTGGGCCTTGCGGCCGTCGCGCTGCCGGAAGTGGACGCAGAAGCCGAGGAGTGCGGCTTGTGCGAGTAGGAACCAGAAGCCGACCAGTACGGTGACGAGGATGATCACATCGTCGATGTCACTGGCGAAGGTGGAGAGCGCTTCGACCCTGAAGGCCTCGAACATTTTGACCCGCTCCTCAGAGAATGAAGATGAAGACCACTGCGATCCATGCCCCCACGCTGATCAGGGTCAGCAGGAAGGCCCAGTACGCAATTCGATCGGGAGTTCGTTCTTTCGACATGCGGCCCCTCGGTCTCCGATGGTCTGACCCGGCGCGCGTCTCGCGCGCAATGTCGGATCATCGAATGTGAAAGTCAGTGTCCGGTTGCGGTTGTTTCTTCTCGCCCGCCCGATTCGCTCGCCTGCAGTGCGGTCTCGAGAAGCGGTCGGCCAACGCATCCCTTCTCGCTTCCGAACCGCATCCCGCGGGGGGCGGCGCCAGGGCTCGAACCGGATTGCGAGTCTGGCGGCTTCGCCAGTCGAGCCGCGCCAGCCGAGGGCCGTTCGGACGGCTCATCGGGGGCGGCTCGGATCCCTCATCAACGAGACACACAAAAACCCCGATTACCTATATGGTAACTGGGGCATATTCGCCAATCATATATGGTAACTGGGGCAAAATGCCAGCCGTGCGGCGAGATCGGCCCAAACACCCGGATCTGGGGCCATTATGCGGGCTGGTCTGGCCCGCTCGAGCGGGGGCATCCGCGCCGAACGCGAATCGAGATCATCCGCCGTCGACCCGGGGCCTCGCGCGCCTCGGTCTTCGGTTGAGGTGGCTGCGAAGTGCCGCGCGTTGGGCTTCGTCGATCTCTGGCGGCAGCGAGTCGACCAGTTCGACGGCGGCCCGCAGGATCCACTGAGCCGGTCGCCGCTTGCCGAGTGCGTCCAGCAGTTGAACGGCGCTCTGGCCCTGGTTGGCGACCGCGAACGCCTGCGCGCCGACGAGCAGATCCTCCGAGAGCCCGCTGGAACGCAGGAATTCGCTGGCGATCGCCACGGCCTCGGCGTGCAATGCGGGGTCGTCGCTCGCAGCGCGCCACTGGGCGCGCAGCCGTTGCGCATCCGAGTAGGCGGGGTCAAACCATTCGGCGGCCGCGAGTTCGGGCTCGAGTTCGCGCAGTGCCTGCCATTCGCCCTCGGCCGCCAGGCGCCAGCCCGTAACCACCGCAGACGCCGTTCCCACCAGTGGCTGCGCCAATTCGAGCCTGTCCGGGTCGTCCGATCGAGCGGGATGTCTTTTCGTCTTGAGCAGCCCGAAGCGCGCCGATTGAGCGGTCGGATCGCGCTCGAGTGCGCTGCGGAAGTGCGCCACCGCGCGATTGGGGGATTCGTTAGCCGTCGCCCAGCCCAGATTCGTCATTCGCTGTGTCGGATCCGATTCCTTGTTGGCCAACTTCACCGCGCGCGCCGATTCATTCCTCGCCGCGAGCCGCCGCACGAGATAGGTGGTCTCGAATTCGGCTGCCCGCAGCGGAATCGGATCGAAGGGGGCGAACAGCTCATTGGCGGGCTGGCCGCGCAGCGCGCTGGCGCCGAGCCCGGCCGATCGCGTCGCCAGTTGATTGCGATCGTCCGTGTTGATGTCGGCTCCCTCGGAGAAGCGCCGAGCGCCTTCCAGGTTCAGATACCAGCCCGCGATCAGATCTTCGGTGCGCCACAGCCCGTAGCGAGAGTAGTCGGAAGGAGACGCCTCGAGCGCGATCGCAGCTGTCGCGACGGGGTCGATCTCTCGATGGGAGGCTGCAAACAGAACGGATCCCGCGATGGGGCGAAATACGGCTACTTGCGGGAAGACCTCCAGCAGTGTCGCGACGATGCTCCGCAGCAGCGCTTCGTCGACGAATGCGATGCCGATCCACTGCACGAAAACGCCATCCGGTTCGAGGTGCTTCGAAACGAGCGAAAAGAATTCGCGGGTGTAGAGGTGGGATGCGCCCGCCGTCCACGGATGTGATGGCTGCGAGACGATCGCGTCGAAGCGCGCGTCCGTGAGCATGAGTGCGCCGCGCGCGTCGTTGATCACCACCTCGACCCGCGGATCCGATATCGGCGAAAAACCGCGCAGTTTCTCGAGGGCGCGATGCGCGTTGACCACCTCGCGCTCGAGCTCGATGACGTGGATCTTCTCGATCGCGGAGGGCGCCGCCTCGAGCGAAAGCCCGCCTCCCAGGCCGATCATCAACATGGAGCGGGCGCTCGGGTGCAACAAGCTCGGCAGCACGCCGAGCCAACGCGCGGTGACGAAGCGTTCGGGCCCCGGGTTGGGCCGCAGGATGGTCGATTCGGGCTGGCCGTTGGTGACGAGCCGCCAGCCGTCTCCCTGGTCGAAGAGCATCACCGTCGACGAACGACCCACGCCGTAGTAGACGACGTCGCCCGCCTGTTGGGCTCCACTCAAGGCGCCGTAGCGCAAGATCTTCTGCGGCGCCTCCGGTGGGCGGATCGCGATGACCGCGAGGCAGGCGATCGCCGCGCCGGCGACGATCCGCAATCTCGGTCGCGTCAGGCCAGCGGTTGCCAGCGCCAGGCAGAGGTTGAGGCCGGCCGCCAGAACCAGGGTTCCCGCGAAGTGCAGCGACGGCAGCAGCGCGAAGCCGGTCGCGAGCGCTCCGCTGATTGCACCCACGGTATTCCACGCGTAGACGCGCGCGGCTGCGGGGCCGGCCTGCGATTCGTGCCTCGCGAAGAGGCGCACCGCGAACGGGAAGGTCGCTCCCACACAGAGCGCGCCCGGGAACAAGCCGAACGCCGCGATCAGGGCGTTGGCGGTGAGCGAGCCCGCGCGACCCGCCCCGACTGCCTGCGCGAGTTCGGGCAATCGGTCGGCGAGGGCGAAGGCGAGCAGCGACAGCGTAGCGGTGCCGATCTGCGCCCAGCCGAAGCCGTGCGCGGCGCGGACGGGATCGCGCGCGAAGCGCGCTGCGACGGCGCTGCCGATCGCGATGCCGAGCAGGAAGCTCGCCAACATCGTGGCGAGGCCCTGGATGCTGCCGCCTAGCAATATGCCCAACAGGCGAATCCAGACCACCTCGTAGCTGAAGGAGGCGAAGCCCGAGAGTGCAATTGCCGGCAGGATCCAGTGGAATTGGAGCCGGGGCGCCGACGCCGACGGAGCGAGCCGTGCGAGTGGCGGCGAGCGCAGCGCGAGCAGGGCCGCGGCGACAAAGACCAGCGCGTTGGTGGCGGCCCCCGCGAAGACCGTCATCCGCAATCCCAGCGCGGGCAGGATTGCGAAGCCGGTCGCGGCGGCACCGACCACGGCGCCCACCGTGTTGACCGAGTAGAGCACGCCGATCCGGCCGCCGATTTCGCTCTCCCTGCGCACCGCGTGGCGCGCGAGCAGCGGCAGCGTCGCACCCATCAGGCCGGTCGGAATCATCAGGATCGCGAAGGAACAGGCCGCGTAGAAGAACGAACCCGAGACGGCGGCTTCGTCGGGGGGCGCGCTCTGGCCGCCCGCGATCGCCGTCTGCAGCCACATCGCCGCGCGGATTCCCAACGGCACCGCGAGCGCGCTCGCCGCGATGCCCAGCTCGAGCAGCCCATAGGCGAGGATCGGCCGGCGAATGCGCGAGACGATGCGAGCGGCCACGGCTGCGCCCGCGGCGAGGCCGCCCATGTAGGCTGCCAGCACGCTGACCACCGCGAATTCCGATGTGCCGAATACGAACGCGAACTCGCGCGCCCAGGCGGTTTCGTAGAGCAGCGCCGCGAAGCCCGAGAGAAAGAAACACAGCAGGAGCAGAATGAACCGCAGGTCGAGCCTCATGGATTGCGAGCCTCCGCGGGTTTCCGCCTCATCCGAGTTCGAGCCCGCAGCGGTTGTATAGCTCGCCTGACTTCGGTTGGATCTCGAGGGCGCCTCTGGGCGCGTTGACCCGGACGAAGAAGCGGGGACGTTGGTGAGTATTCACCTCCGTTCGGCGCGAAGCGTTGAGACACCCGTCCGAATGGGGGTGAATATTCACCAACGTCCCCGCCACGATGGCGCTGGTTTTCCCGAGACGCCGAGTGTAGAGTGGCCAGAACGGTCCCAATCTAGGCCGAGCAAGCGCCGACGAGTGAACCGCCCCGGGGGGAGCCTCGCTGAGACGGCCCTTGGCTTCGAGATGGAGGCGAGCGGATGGCTTCGCGGCGCTCTGTTTATAGTCCCGTCCTCACTCTGGTCGCACTTTCCCTGCTGTTGGGCGATGCGTCCCATGGCGCGAGTGGGCGAGAAGGCGCCGAGGCGGCCGCATCCCCCGGCGCGTCGCTCGCTTCGGATCCAGCTCCCGCGGCACTGTCGGATGGCGGTCTCGCGGCGCTGCAGCGGCACATCGAGCGGCGCGAGTATCGCGCGAGCGTCAACCGCGACGGGCTCCAGGCGCCCAACCGCGAGCACAACCTGCGCACCTACTTCGGCCCGACGGGAATCCGCGTGCACGACCGCACGCGTTCGGATGCTCCCGAGCTGCTCGAGCTGAACCTCGTGGGTGTCGGTCGCGGGGAGACGCCGGCCCGAATCGGCCCCGGCGAAGTGACGAGCGAAGGCGGACGCGTCGAAATCGTACGCCCCGGTCTCATCGAGTGGTACGAGAATTCCCCGGCCGGTCTCGAGCAGGGCGTCACGCTGATGGAGCAGCCCGCGGGCGAGGGGCCGCTGGTGGTGGAGCTGCTGGTTCGCGGCGCGCGCGCGTCACTGGGCGACGCACAGGTGACCTTCGCGACGCCGACCGGGCGAAAGTTGAACTACGCGAAGCTCGTGGTGCTGGATGCGCGGGGCCGCACGCTCGATTCGCACTTCGAGGTGCCGGAGCACTCGCGTCTGCGATTGGTGGTGGACGACGACGGGGCCGCCTACCCCGTCGTGATCGACCCCCTGCTCACCGCGAGCGCCGATTCGCAGATCGAATCCGACCAGCTGTACAGCAACCTGGGCGTCAGCGTGGCCGCGGCTGGGGACGTCAACGGCGACGGCTACGCGGACGTGATCGTGGGCGCGCACCTCTACGATGCGGGCGAGGTCGACGAGGGCGCGGCTTTCGTCTTTCTAGGCAGCGCAGACGGAATCGTCGCGAACGGCAACCCCGCGAACGCCGACTCGCAGCTCGAGTCGAACAAGCCCGAAGCGCAGATGGGCTGGAGCGTGGCGGGAGCCGGCGACGTCAACGGCGACGGCTACGCGGACGTGATCGTGGGCGCGTACACCTACACCCGCTTGTTCTTTCCCGATCCCATTCAGACGGAAGCGGGAGCCGCCTTCATCTTTCTCGGCAGCGCCAGCGGGATCGTTGCGAACGGAACCCCTCAGAATGCCGACACACAGATAATCTCGGATCGGGCCGACTCGTGGCTGGGCTACGCGGTGGCCGGGGCCGGCGACATCGACGACGACGGCTACGCGGACGTGATCGTGGGCGCCCCGAGCTACAACGTGGGTCCGGGTTCGGATCCCCAGCAAGTCAAGAAATCGGGCGCCGTATTCATCTATCACGGCAGTGCCAGCGGAGTTTCCGGCGGTGGCCCCGCGTCGGCCGACACGCAGCTCAAGGCGAGGGACGACCAGCTCGGCTCGTTCTTCGGCAGGAGTGTGGCGGGAGCCGGTGACGTCAACGACGACGGCTACGCGGACGTGATCGTGGGTGCGGTGCAATACGAAGCCGGCGAGATCGAAGAGGGCGCGGCATTCGTGTTCCACGGCAGCGCGGGGGGGATCGCCAATGGCGATCTCACGACGGCCGCGGCCCAGCTCGAGTCGGACCAGGAATACGCCAAGCTGGGTCAGAGCGTGGCGGGGGCCGGAGACATCAACGGTGACGGCTACGCGGACGTGATCGTGGGCGCGTACCGCTACGACGCGGGCGAGAACGAAGAGGGCGCGGCGTTCATCTTCTTCGGTGGCGCCAGCGGGATCGTCGCGAACGGAAACCCCGCGAATGCCGACGTGCAGCTCGAGTCGAACCTGGAGTGGGCGTGGCTCGGCTGGAGCGTGGCCGGCGCCGGCGACGTCAACGACGACGGCGCGCCCGACGTGATCGTGGGCGCCCCGGTCTTCGACGAGGGCCAGCTCAAAGAGGGCGCCGCGTTCGTGTTCCTGTCGGATCCGACACTCGTCGTTGTGCCGGAGCCGACCTCCATCGTCGGTCTCGCTGCGGGGTTCGCCTGCCTCGCGACCTTTGCCGGCTTGCGCCGGCGCAGAACTCGGGCGCTCTAGGCGCCCACGCCAGGTGCGGGTGTGATGGCGCAGGGCATCCCGCTGTCACGCCCGGTTCCCATCGCGGCGATGCGATCGCACGGTCAGGACTCGTCGAGTTCGGCGTCTTGACGCCCCTGTTCTTCCATCACGCTCGCGACGGGTTTCGCCGCAGCTGAGGCGGATTGCGGAAGTGGGGATCCGCTCGGAATCTCCAACAGCCCGCACTTCAGATTGGCGGGTACCGCGACGTCGATCTGCTTCGGATAGGCGAGGTCGAGTCGTTTCATGATCGCGACGAAGTCGGCTTCGCTCTTGTCGAGCCCGAGTCGCGGATTGCAGCGCTTTTCCTCGGCCACGCTCGTCACCATGCGACCTTTGTAGTCATGCCCCGGAAACACGAGCGTCTCGTCGGGCAGCGCAAAGATCTTGTTGCGGACGGATGAGAAGAGAAGGGAGGCATCGCCCTGTTGGAAATCGGTGCGCCCGCATCCGCGTATCAAGAGCGCGTCCCCGGTAAATGCCATGCCCTGGGCGCGGCAGATGTAGGAGACGCAACCATCGGTGTGCCCCGGTGTCGAGCAGACCTCGAGGGTCGTCGATCCAATTCGGATCTCGTCTCCCTCGTCGAGTTCGAGATCTGCTGTTTTCACTCCTGCCGCAGCGCTCACGCCGATCTCGGAACCCTCTTCCGTGCGAAACAGAGCCGCCGCGGTGATGTGGTCCGCGTGCACGTGGGTTTCGAGCGTGTAGCGCAGGCTGAGGTCGAGTTCGCGCAGGAGTGTCCGGTCGCGCTCGAATTGTTCGAGCACGGGGTCGATCAGGATGGTCTCGCGCGTCGATTCGTCGGCGAGCAGATAGGTGTGGGTCGAAGTCTCGGGGTCGATGAATTGCCGAAAGATCACGGCATCTCCTTTGCAGCAGAGCGCTGAGATTCTCGCCTTTCAACGTGCACGCTGGCGCCACGAGGTCAATGTTCGGATACGAATCAATTCACGCATACACACGTCGATCGTTGCGTGTTGCGGCATCCAATCGCGTCGCGCCGGTCGTCAGATTCGGCTCCGGTCGAGCACTTCGCAGAATTCGCGTTCGAGTCCGGTTGCCGCTCGGACCTCGTCGCCGAGTTCCTGGTGGGCGCCACTCTTCGCGTCGAAGCGCGGCCACTCGGGTAGCCCCTCCGCGTTGGGATCGCCGGTCTTCGCAAATTGGCTCCAATAGCCGAGCATCGTCTCTGTGAGCGCCCAATCGACTTCGTCGGCAGGTAGCCAGTGGTCTGCGGTGTCGAACACGTAGGGGATTTCGGCACCGTGGTAGGCGAGCAACTTCTCGCCTCCGGGGCGGACGCGCGTAAAGCGATAGACGTAGACGTGATTGGTGACGCGGCGCTGCGCTTCCGCGAGCGCGAGTGACGGGCAGTGGAAGTCGAGCGCGCCCGTCAGCAGGTCGAGCTTGGCCGTGACGTCTCCGCTCACCGCCTTGTTCAGCGCGGCGAGCACCTCGGCGCGATTGCCTTCTCGAACTCTCTGCTTCAGGGTCGCGTGCAACGCGGAATCGTCGACGGGATGCGCGAGGTACATCAGCCACTCGTTGGCATTCGAGCCGATGACGATCTCGGTGGGGTTCTGCTGTCCGGCTGCGAAGATCTCGGCGGCGGGCCGGGGCAGCAGCCAGCCGTCGACGAGCGCGCGGCTGAAGGATCCCGGTTCCGCATTTTGCGCCTCGGCAAAGATTTGCTGCCATTTCAACGCGCGCATCTTGCCGAGTCGTGCGGGGCCGTCGCCCACTCCGAGGGCCGACATCAGCTTCACCCCGGCCTCTTCGGCGTCACCGACGGTCGTGGTGTCGTAGAGCGGGTAGCCGCCGCTCTGGATGATGGCGCGCCGGAACAGGCCCCTGGCGAGCGGAGACGCGATCAGGGTGCCGATGTTCGCGGCTCCCGCGGATTCTCCGAACAGCGTGACCCGGTCGGGGTCGCCACCGAAATTCGCGATGTTGTCGCGCACCCATTTGAGCGCCGCGATCTGGTCGAACAGCCCGTAGTTTCCCGAGATGTTGAGCGCGGATTCTGCGGTGAGCGCGGGGTGGGCCATGAAGCCCAGCGCGCCGAGGCGATAATTGATCGAGACGACCACGACGCCCCGCTTCGCGAGATTGTACCCGCGGTAATTCGGCTCGTGAGAGAATCCGTTGACGTTGCCGCCCCCGTGAATCCACACCATGACGGGTTGCGGGATTTCGCCGCCGAGGTTCTGCGACCAGACGTTCAGGAAGAGGCAGTCTTCCGCAATGTTCGTCAGATCCGGAATTTCATCCCGCGAGCGGCCGAATTTCTCCGCGACGTCGCGATACCACTCGGGGTTGCCCTGTAGTTGCGGGCACGCGGCGCCGAATCTCGACGCGTCCTGCAGGCCCGCGCGCGCCACGTGCGGCTCGGGCGGCTGCCAACGCAACCTGCCAACCGGCGGGGCCGCGTAGGGGATTCCGCGGAATACGGTCAAGGTGCCTTCGGGGTCGAGGTGCACGCCGAGTAGGCTTTCCCCACCCGCCTCGACGGTGGGCGGTGTGATCGGAGCTTTCGAGCAGCTCGCCAGCGATGCCAGCAGCGATAGGATGAGTGCCAGCGAGAAGAACCATCGGGTGGGTTTGGGCTTCTGCTCGAATCGATCGCGTGTACGTCGGTCGGACATGGGTCACCCCCTCGACGTTCTAACCGGAGTCTCGCGTCTTGCGGCTGGCGAGCGCCCCCGCCAAGAGCGCCAGCGGGAGACAGAAGAGCAGCCAGATTCGCGGCCGGCCGGCGTCGAGCGTGACGAATACGGGATC
>JAFDBP010000171.1 GCA_019313245.1 Deltaproteobacteria bacterium | reverse complement strand
CGCCCGCTCCAGCGCTGGACCAGCGCCGAGTCCTATCCGAGCGGTGCGGTCGCCTACCTGGCCGCCATGCCCGATCCGCCCAAACACCTGTTCAACTTCTACAACTGGGGCGGCTACCTGATGCTCTACGCCCCGGACGTTCCCGTCTTCATCGACAGCCGTGCGAGCACGCTCTACGGCGACGATTTCGCGGCCGAATACTTCGGCATGATGGATGCCGCGGAGCACTGGCGGGAGAGATTCGAATCCCATGGCGTCGACGCCGCCCTCGTCCCGACGCACTCGCGCATCGCCGCCGCACTGCGAAATGCGCGCCCGGCGTGGCGCGTGGCCTACATCGATCCGCGCAGCGCGCTGCTCTTCCCGCCCGCCGGCGCGACGCGAACCCGGCTGCCCCCTCCATCCCAACTCCTCCCGGACGGTATCGATCTGAAGCTCAGCCGCGGCTTCTACTGGCGCAGGCGCGGCGATCTCGAAAGGGCGGAGCGCGCGCTGCTCGCCGCGCAACGCGCGGATCCGCTGCAGATCTTCCTCTACGGAGAACTCATGTTCGTCGCTTCACTGCGAGGGGATGCGGCCGGGGTGGAGCGCTGGCTCGAGGCGGCCCTCGACGCGTACCCGCGCCGCTGGAATCCGATCTGGTCCTTTGCCGAGCAGGCCTGGAGCGCGATGGGGCGCTGCGAGGAAACACGCACGGCCCTGCGCGAGATTCGCCTCGGCAGCCCGTTCGTCGCAGACGAACTCCGCGACGAGATCCAGACCCGGATTCGCGAGTTCGCGTGCCCGCCAGTAGAGTAGGAGCCGCGCGCGACCGCAAGAATCGCGCTGCGGTTCGATGAGGGAGATTGGAATATGCCGGGAGTCGAGGGGCGGGTCGCGCTCGTCACGGGCGCGGGTCGAGGCATCGGGCGGGCCACCGCGGAGCTGCTGACGGCGCGGGGTGCTCGGGTCATGGGCGTCTCGCGCAGCGAACAGGAACTCGCCTCGCTCGGCCTCGAATATGCGGTGACAGATCTCGGCACACCCGAGGGCTGCGCGCATGCCGTCGCCGAAGCCGAGCGCCGGCTGGGGCCGATCGAGATTCTCGTCTGCAACCACGGGATCGGCTCGGCCCACGAGCGGGTGATCTGGGAGCAGGATCCGGAGGTCTGGGACGAGACGATGCGGATCAACCTCGACGGCCCCTTCCACCTCTCGCGGCTGGTGGTGCGCAGGATGATCGAACGCCACTACGGGCGACTCGTCTACACGAGTTCGACGGCCGGCCTGGTCGCCGAATACGCGGGAAGCGCCTACTCGGCCGCCAAGCACGGCTTGATCGGCTTGATGCGATCGGTCGCACAAGACGCGGGCAAGTACGGAATCACCTCGAACGCCGTACTGCCCGGCTGGGTGCGCACCGAGATGGCCGAGCGCTCGGCGCGCGCCGAGGCGGAACAGATGGGCATCACCCCCGAGCGGGTGTGGGACGACCGGGCGGCGCTGTATCCGCCGGGGCGTGTCGCGACGCCTCAGGAGGTGGCCGAGATGATCGCGTTCTTCGCGTCGGAAGAGTCGAGCGGCGTCAGCGGCGAGGCCGTCCGCGTTGCGCTCGGGAGCGTCTGGTAGGCGCCCCGACGCGAGGGCGAGCGATCTACCTCCACGAGAATCCGATCGAGATCGGCTGCGATCAGATCCGAACGACCGCCACGAGGGCGAGCACGCTGCCGATCGTCGCGAGCAGGTAGAGCAGCGGCGCCACCAGTGCGTCGCGTTCGGCGCCGCCGAAATCGATGAAGCTGTGGCGCATGTGGTGCACGCCCTTCCAGAGCGGCAACACGATCAAGCCGAGCAGAATCAAGCGGCCGACGATGTGCGAGGCGAGTGCGATCGCGCGCTCGTACGAGAGCGCCTCGGCGGGAACGATGCCGAGCGGAACCCCCAACCCCACCACGAGCACCCAGGGCGTCAGCAGGATGGTTCCGAGCAGGATGCCCTGGCCGAAGAGCAGCCAGATCAGCGGTTCGAGTTTCAGCAGGGGGTGTTTCATTGGAAGACTCCGCCCGCGAGCACGATCGACAGGCAGACCGTCACCCCGATCCACAACGCGTACAGCCCGACGAGAATGGCGCCCTTCGGCGGCGGCTTCAGCGGGCCCACGCGGGGCGGCTGCGCCTTCGGAAAAAAACCGAAGAACCGAATGCCCACGAAGATCAGGCCGGCCAACGCAATCGCGTGAAAGCCGAGATAGAAGATGTTGCGATGGCGCTCGAGCACAGCGTTCCAGCTGGCTTCACCCGAGCCGAGCGACCAGACCGCGCAGAGCACGAGCAGACCGAGCAGCAGGTAGAGGATGCCCGTCAGATCGAAAAGTGTGTAGGCGAGGTAGCGCCCGCCGAACGGAAACCGATCCGGCAGCTGGGGCGGCGCCGTGCGCGTGCGGCCCGGCTTCGAAGGCGCCATCGCGTGCGGGTGCGCGTTTCGCGACATCTACTTGCTCCCTCCCCTCGACAAGACGAGGCTCGTCGCCCAGTCGATTGCGGCGTTGAGTTTCGCCTGGTTGACGGCCGCGGCCGGGTCGACGTGCTTGGGGCACACCTCGCTGCACTCGTTCGCGAACGAACAGGAAAAGACGGTTCCCTCGCCGCGGAAGACTTCGTTTCGCTCGGCGGCGCCCTCGTCCCGCGAGTCGAGGCTGTAGCGGTGCCCCAACGCGATCGCCGCGGGCCCGATGAATTCCGGCTCGTTGGCGACGACCGGGCACGCCGAATAGCAGAGCATGCAGTTGATGCACATGCTGAATTGCTTGAACTCCTCGAGTTCACCCGGGGACTGGCGCATCGGGCCCTCTTCGACCGCGAGCTCCTTGGCGCGAATGATCCACGGCTTGACGCTCGTCAGCTTCTCCATGAAGCCGTCGGCTTCGATCACGAGATCGCGCACCACCGGGAAGTTCGCGAGCGGCGCCACGTCGACCGTATCGCCGTACTGGTCGAGCGCCTCCTTGCAGGTCAGGCGGGGTTCTCCGTCGACCATCATCCCGCAACTGCCGCACACCGCCATCCGGCACGACCAGCGATGCGAAAGTGTCGCGTCGATTTCGTCCTTGATGAAGTTCAGCGCGTCGAGGACCTTCCAATCCGGATGAACGGGAATCTCGTAGGCCTGCTTGCGCGGCGCATCGTCCCGATCCGGATCGAAACGGGTGATCACGAAAGTCTTCTTCTGTTGGCCGTCGCTCATCTAGTACTTGCGCTCCTCGGGTTCCCAATGGCCCAATGTCACCTCCTTCTTGCCGAGTCGGGGTCCGGCCGGATCGAAATGGCAGAGGGTGTGGTAGAGGAAGTTCTGGTCGTCTCGGTTCGGCATGTCGCGGCGGGTATGGGCGCCGCGAGACTCGTCTCGTGACGCGGCCGAGTTGGCGACGGCCTCTGCGACGTCGAGCATGTTGCCCATCTCGAGTGCGGCGACGAGTTCGGTATTGAATACCGCGCTCGAGTCTTCGAGCGCGACGTCGGCGTAGCGCCCCTTGAGTTGTGCGACGGTGCGCGCGGTTTCGTTCATCGTCTCCGCGCTGCGGTAGACGCCGCAACCCGATTCCATTGCCTTGTGTAGATCGGCACGAATCCGAGCCAGTTTCTCGCCGCCTTTCTGCTTGCCGCGCAGCGCGACGATTCGCGCGGCCTCCTCCTCACCCTCGCGTCGCAGCGCCTGTTCGGATCCCTCGCTCGATCCCCTCGCGAAGGCCATCGCGTTTTGTCCCGCCGAAGCGCCGAAGACGAGGCATTCGGTCAGCGAATTCGAACCCAGCCGATTCGAACCGTTGAGCGAAGCGGACGCGCACTCGCCCGCCGCGTAGAGGCCCGGAAGCGAAGTCCCCGCGGTGATGTCGGTATCGATGCCGCCCATCATGTAGTGCACCACCGGGCGGATCGGAATCGGCTCGTGCACGGGGTCGACGCCGATGTAGATCTTCGAGATCTCCCTCACCATCGGCAGGCGCGCGACGATCTTCTGCTCTCCGAGATGGCGCAGGTCGAGGTGGACGTATTCACCGTAGGGACCCGAGATCCCGCGACCCGCCTCGATCTCCTGGATGATGGCTCGTGAGATCATGTCGCGCGGCCCGAGTTCGGCCTTGGTGCCCACCCCGTAATCCCGCGTCGCCAGAAAGCGCTCGCCCTCGGAGTTGATCACGTAGCCGCCCTCGCCTCGAGTCGCTTCGGTGATCAGGATGCCCGTTCCGGGCAGGCCCGTCGGGTGGTACTGGATGAACTCCATGTCCTTCAGCGCGACACCGGCGCGATACGCCAACGCCATGCCGTCGCCGGTCTTGATGTTGCCGTTGGTCGTGAAGGGAAAGATCTTGCCGGCGCCACCCGTCGCCATGATCACCGCCCGGCCGAGCACCACCCGGACGATTCCGCTGCGAATGTCGAGCGCCGCGACGCCGCGCACCACCCCGCCGTCTACGAGGAGCTTGGTTGCGAAGTGCTCGTCGTAACGCACGATGTTGTCGAAGCGCAGCGAGTGCTGAAACAGCGCGTGGAGCATGTGGAAACCGACCTTGTCGGTCGCGTACCAGGTTCGCTTGGTCGACATGCCGCCGAACGCGCGCGTCGCGACGGTTCCGTCCTCGTTGCGACTCCACGGACAGCCCCAGTGCTCGAGCAGCGTGAGTTCGCGCGGAGCCTGCTCGACGAAGTACTTGATGACGTCCTGATCGCCGAGAAAGTCCGAGCCCTTGACGGTGTCGTAACCGTGCATCTCGAAATTGTCGTCGTCGCGCGCAACGGCCGCGGCACCGCCTTCCGCCGATACGGTGTGGCTGCGCATCGGATAGACCTTCGAGACCAGCGCAATCGAGGCGTTGGAATCGATCTCGCACGCGGCGATGGCGGCGCGCAAGCCCGCGGCTCCTCCTCCGACGATCACAATGTCGTGACGGGTGACTTCGATCAAGAATTCAAGTCCTCACTCGGATTCAATTGGACGCTCTATGTAACGAATTCAGTTCACAGAGGAAAGTAGGTACGCAATCTGTACAACTCCAGCCGTGGGGGATCGACGACCTCGAGCCCGGAAGTTCGAATTGCACCCGCTGGTGGCAAACGCCAGTTGGCGCAGAGCGGGCACTCAGGGCCGCTCGCTCATTCCAACCGGCCGTACTTTCGCATGATCGCCACGAGTCGATCGAGTGGAATCGCGTGGGCGGTGTTGCCGTCGCGCCCCACGGTGGTCGTCGCCATCGTCAATGCGTTGAGGATCGCCTCTTCGGTTGCATCTTGCGCAGCTTCGAAGATCGGGTTGAGATGGGTGTCGGCGACCACGCGCATCTCGTAGGTGCGCTCCTTCGGGTAATGGGGCACCCGATTCGCAGTTGAAAACGCGATGAAGATATCTCCACTGCCATGGCGCGAGGTCGCACCCGTGCGCGCGAGGCCGAGCGATGCCTTGGAGGCCAGGCGTTTGAGTTTGAGGTGATCGAGCGGCGCGTCCGTGGCGATCACGATGATGATCGAACCGTCCTGGTCTCGAGTCGGTTGAGCGTCGCCGATCTCCCGTCCTACCGGCACGCCGTCGACTCGGAGGTTCTTGCGCGTATCCATGTTGGAGTTGACGAGCACTCCCACCGTGTAGCCGCCTTCGGCTTCCGAGAGCACTCGCGACGAAGTTCCGATTCCGCCCTTGAAGCCGAATGCCATCATGCCCGTGCCGGCGCCGACGGCGCCCTCCGCCACGGCTCCCCCCTTCGCATCTTCGATCGCGCGAATGGTGTCCTCGATCGAAACGTGGAGGCCGCGCGCGTCGTTCAGGGTCGAGTCGTCGCACTCGGCGACGGTCGGCGCGACCACATCGTCGTGAATGCCGATGTCGGGATAGTGCTTCATCATGTACGCCACGACGCCGTCCATCACGCGCCCGACGCTCATCGTATTCGTCAACAGGATCGGCACCTCGAGCGCACCCTGCGTCTCGATCCAGATGCTCCCGGTCATCTCCCCCGTGCCGTTGAGCACGTAGGTCGCAGCGGGGACCTTCTCGCGCCAGAGGTCGCCGCCGTGCGGCAGGATCGCGGTCACGCCGGTTCGCACCGGCCCCACCCCGGGCTCGAGCTTGCCCTCGCCGCGGTTGAGGGTGACGTGACCCACGAGGACACCACCGACATCGGTGATGGCATTGTGCGGGCCCGGACTGAGGCTGCCGATCGAGATCCCGAGATCCCGAATCCGCTTGCGCCCTTCGATCTTCTCTGTGTCGGCCGCATGCGCAACCGAGGTCAGCGCCATGGCGACGACGAGGCACAGCCACGCGAGGCGAATTTCCGTCAAGACATCCTCCTGTCAGGGGACGGGTATCGTCGTCCGGGTCCTGGCCTCGAGTCAAGGGGCTCCGGTCGAGCACTGCCGGTCGAGAGCCAGCTGAAACGAGCAAAGCGCCGGCTATCGCGGGCGAGTTTGGGGCGGCTGCGAACTCTGCGGTGTCACGCTAGCCTCTTCCCCCAACCCTTGATGAACTGCTTATCTTGCGAACATCTGAATCCCGAGACCGCCCGGTTCTGCAACCGCTGCGGAACTGCGCTCGAAATCAGCTGCAACAGTTGCTCCCAATCCAATCCCCCGGCTTCTCGATTCTGTAACCACTGCGGCAGCTCCCTCGCAGAACCGGTCGCAGAGGGCGCACCGACACCGCGCGACTACACGCCCAAGCACCTGGCCGAAAGGATCCTGCGGCAGAAAGCGGCGCTCGAGGGCGAGCGCAAGCACGTCACCGTGCTCTTCGCGGACCTCGCCAATTCGACTGAATTGGCCGCGCAGCTCGGCCCGGAGAAAATGCACGCGCTGATGGATCGCGCGTTTCAGTGCATCCTCGCCGAGGTGCACCGCTACGAGGGGACGGTGAATCAATTCACCGGCGACGGCGTGATGGCCCTGTTCGGGGCGCCACTCGCACTCGAAGACGCGCCCCGCAAGGCAGTAATCGCGGCGCTCGCAATCCACCGCGCACTCGAAGGCATCGACGCCGAGGTCCGCAACGCCCATGGGCGCAGCTTCGCAATGCGCATCGGAATCAACACCGGCCCGGTCGTCGTGGGCAAGATCGGAGACGACCTTCGCATGGACTACACGGCGGTTGGCGACACGACGAATCTCGCAGCGCGCCTCGAACAGCTCGCGGCGCCCGGCGGTGTGGTGGTATCCGAATCGACCCGGCGCCTGGGCGAGGGCTATTTCGATTTTTGCGCACTCGAACCGACAGCCGTCAAGGGCAAGGGGGCCGCGATCCAGGCCTTCGAAGTGCTGGCCAAGAGGACGGCCAGTGGACGGATCGATGTCCTCACCGAGTCCGGATTGACACCCTTCGTGGGCCGCGAGGCCGAGAGCGCCGCGCTGTTCGCGGCGTTCGAGTCTGCACGCGCAGGGCTCGGGCAACTCGCGTTCCTGGTCGGCGAAGCGGGGCTCGGAAAATCCCGCCTGCTCTACGAATTCCGCCGCAGATTGGCCGATGTGCCGCACAGCTGGTTCGAGGGGAGGTGCGCGTCATTCGCCCAGACCACGCCGTTCTACGCGGTCATCGACGGGATCCGTCGCCGCGCGGGCATCGACGATCAGGACGACGACGCGGCGATCGCCGAGAAGCTCGCCAACCTGGAACTCGATGCCGGGGGCGGCCTGGAGTGGACGCTCCCGTTCATGCGACGCCTGCTTTCGCTGCCCAGCGGGGATGCCAGAGTCGACGCCCTCGATGCGATGACCCGCCGCAGCGAGTGCAGCCGCGCGCTACAGGCTCGTTTTCTCCGCGAGGCGAAACAGCAACCGCTGGTGCTCGTGATCGAGGATTTCCACTGGATCGACGCCGCGTCGGAGGAGTTTCTGAGTTTTCTCGCCGACTCCATCCCGGCAGCTCCGGTACTTCTCATCTTCACCCATCGGCCGGGTTACGAACACCCCTTCGGCGACCGAAGCTTCCACGTGCGCATCCCACTTCGAGCGCTCTCCCAGCAGGCGACACGCCAGATGGTGCAGTCCGTGCTCGAATCCGACGAACTGCCGCTGGCGCTGCAGCAGATGATCGCCAACAAGGCGGAAGGCAATCCGCTCTTCATCGAAGAAGTGGTTCGGTCCCTGCTCGAAGAGGGAGTCGTGAGCGTGGAAGGAGGCGTGCCCCACCTGGCGCGCGACCTCGGCGGGATCAACGTCCCGGATCGCATTCAGGACGTCCTGATGGCACGGCTCGATCGGCTGCCGGACGGGCCCAAACACGCCATCCAGATCGCTTCGGTGATCGGCCGCGAATTTGCGCTTCGCCTGCTGGAGCGAATCACCGAGGCGGGCGATCAGCTGAGCGAGATCGTGGGCGAACTCCGCGCACTCGAGCTGATCTACGAGAAGGCCTCGTACCCCGAACTCGCCTACATGTTCAAGCACGCGCTCACCCACGACGTCGCGTACGAGAGTGTGCTCGTCCAGCGCCGCAAGATGCTGCACCAGATCGTCGGAACCGCGATCGAAGAGTTGTACCCGGACCGGATTCAGGAACACTACGAGGCGCTCGCTCACCATTTCAGCGAAGCTGAAGACTGGGAGCGCGCACTTCGGTATCACGAACTCGCGTCCGAGAAATCGCAAGCCACTTACGCAAATCGCGCAGCGAGCGACCACTGCAGGTCGGCGATCGCGATCGCAGAAAAACTCGGCGATCGCGTAACGCCGCAGCGGCGACACGCGCTGCTACAGCGACTCGCAGTGAGCTGTTGGCATTTGAGTGAGTTCAGAGCCTCTGCGGAAGCATTCCGGCAGGCCGCCGCCTGCGCCGAGAGTTCGCCGAAACGCGCGCTGATGCTCGGACGCGCGGCATTCAGCTACCACTGGAATCACGACTACGAAAAATCGCGCGAACTCGAGGGCCAGGCCCGCGAGCTCGCTGAAGCCCACGAGGCGACGGCCGCGATCGCGTACTCACAGATGGTCCACGACGAACGCGAACTGGTGCACGGGCGCGGCCTTGGCGACGACGCGCAGGCCGAAGCCGCTGCCATGCTGGCCGAGCGATCGGGCGACATGGCGGTCTACACGCACCTGCTCCAACACATCGGCCAGCGCGCCGAATGGCGCGGCGAATTCCGCCGTGCGATCGAGTACACGCAAAGAGCGGTCAAGATTTCCACCGATCACCGAATGCCCGGAGAATCCCTTTTCGGCCAGTGGTTCCTCGCCATCGCAAGCGTTGCGGCCGGTGAGTACAACTGGGGGTTCGGGCTCCTCCGCGCCGCGCTCGAGCTGTCGGACCGGATTGGAGACCGCGCGGTGAAGGCCCGCCTGCTCAATACCGTCGGCTGGAGTTACGCCGAATTGGGCTGCCACGCGCAAGCCATCGAGCACAACCGCATGGGTACCGAGATCGCGCGAGAAATGGTCAAGCTCGGCCTCGTTGCGGGCGCGCCGGAACTCTACGCGAATGCGGCGGTCAACCTGGCCGGCAATCTCACGGCCCTCGGTGAGATCGAGGCAGCGGCCGAGCAACTGGCTGCGATCCAGGAACAACACGACACGGACGAAGACCCGTGGATGCGCTGGCGCTGGTCGCTGCATCTACAAGACGGATTGGCGCGCGTCGATCTCGCGCGAGGTGATGCAGAGCGCGCGCTAGAGCGCGCGGACGCAGAGATTGCGGGCGCGCGGGAGCGCTGTGCGCGAAAACTCGAAGCTCGCGCACTGGAGCTGCGCGGCCGCTCCCTCGTCTTCATGGACCGCTGCAAAGAAGCTGAACCCGCGCTTCGCGAAGCGCTCGTGATCGCGACCCACATCGAGCATCCACCGGTCGCCTGGCGAGCGCTCTCGCTGATTGGGGAGGTCGCGCGCCGTCGGGGGGACAGCGAACTCGCGGAGCGCTACTTCAGCGAAGTGCGTACCGCAGTGAAGGAGAAGGCGGCCTCGATCAAGCGCGCCGAACTCAGCAACGGACTTCGAGCGATGGGCGAGCGGCTGGTCGCCGACCCCCTCGCCGCCTATCGCTGACCCCGAGCCATCCGAGCGGTCTACGTGTCGGGTTGCGCACCCGGCAATGGTTTCAGATGCGGGTTGTCGCCCGGGTTGTTTCCGCGCATCACGAATACGATCCAGCGGTAGAACGCGACGCCGATCGCGTTCCGATCGACCCACGACGCGCCGCTCGGAAAATGATCCAGACGCGGCCAGTCCTCGGGGCGGAAGCCCCTGGGCCAGTACATGACGTGGTCGACGATCCCCTTGAGTGCATTCACCGTGGCCAGGCCCGGGTCGCCCACGCAACCGCCGGTGTCTTCGACGACGTAGATCCCGTGATCGGAGAGCGCGGGGAAGAGCGCGTCGAAGGTCGTGAGCTGGTGCTCGACCCGGTGACTGCCGTCGTCGATGATGATGTCGAAATGACCACCCGCGCGCTCGACCACGTGATTCAAGAAGGCGCGATCGCTCTGGTCTCCGATGAAGATCTTGCAGCGGCCGTCCGCGAGCCGCTCGCACGCGGGGTCGATGTCGAGCCCGTAGATCGTCGCGTTGGGGAAGAACTCCTCCCACATCCGGATCGAGCGATCCGTCTGGACCCCGATCTCGAGCACGTGCCGGACCTCGAATCGGATGTCGCGAAAGTGCATCCAGTAGTAGGGCAGGTAATTGTGAATCCGCTTTGTGGGCAGGTACTTGGCACCCAACTCTTCGAGCGGATTATGGCTCGATATCGGAAATCCGTAGGGGCTCGCGGGGGAATCCTCGCGCGCGGTCGGAAAGACAAACCGCGCGTGCGGCAGCCAGCGGCGCCTGGCGGCGATGGCGCGCCGAGCGAGATCCTGTGCCCACCCGGGCAGGTGTTCCTTCGCGCGACCCCGCAGCCGCTCGATGTTCACCGACACCCCCTCCCGCACGAAACCTGCGATTCAATAGCACGCTCGACGCGCCGCAAGAAGAACGCGCCAAAATCGCGCGAGGAGGGATCGCGCGATCGCGTCTCGAGAGATCGATTGACCTGACGCGGCCGCGAGTGGTAGAAGGCTCTCAGTAGCCGCGACATTCGCGCGAGCGCCCGCGCCGGACGACCGGCGCCCGATACCCGATGCGACGGAGAGGCACCGATCCATGAAGCGCAGTTCGATCGCCCTACCCGTCCTGATTGCACTGGTTTTCATCGCTGGAGCGGCATTTTCGAAGCCGAATACGCCGCCCAAGAGCTTCTTTCACGCTCTGCGCCCCACCGACGAGATCGAAAGCCGCTCGCTGCCGGCGATCGACCTGGCCGCCCGCCTCGCCGAGGACGAGAGGCTGCGGGACGAGCCCGCTCCGTATCGGGTCGCCTATGCGATCCCGCTGCGCGCGAGCCCGGAAGATGCGGGGACCTGGGAAACCATCCCGGGGGTGGGAAGCGTCTGGCGACTGCGGGTCGACTCGCCCGGAGCCGTCTTCTTGAGTTTCAAGTTTTCAGACTTCGAACTTCCGGCAGGTGCGGAACTCCACTTCATCTCCGTCGCCCGCAGATACCACGACGGCGCCTACACGGAGAGGCACAACCGCCCGCCCAGGCGCTTCGGTTCGCCGATGGTTCCGGGCGATTCGGCGATCATCGAGCTGTTCCTTCCCGAGGGCTCGGAACCCGCGAGCCTCGAACTCGAATCCGTTTCGCACGGCTTCCGCGACGTGATGGGGATGGGCGCGTTCGCGCCGCGCGGTGGCCCGTCTGCAGCCGCGTGCGAATCCTCCAGCGCGCTCGCATCCGCGGCGGCGATCGGCCCATTCGGCTGCCAGCGGGACATCAATTGCCCGGAGGGCGCGCCCTACCAGGACGTCAAGCGCGCCGTCGCCGAGGGCTACGACGGTCAGTACATCTGCAGCGGACAGTTGATCAACAACGCCCGACAGGACAACCGCTATCTCTACATCACGGCCGAGCACTGCGAGTGGTGGATCGATCCGTCGACAATGGCCTACTACTGGAACTACGAGAATTCGACCTGCGGATCGAACGACGCGCCCCTGCGCTTCTCGACGGGCTCGACCGACCTCTATCACAGCGCAGCTGCAGATCTGCAACTGCTCGAACTCGACGGAACCGATCTCGAGGGCCTCTACGACATCTACTTCGTCGGCTGGAATCGCAGCGGAGAGACGCCCACCTCTGCGGCCACGATCGGATTCCCCTCCGACAAACCCAAACAGATCTCGATCCGCAACGACCCGGTGATCGACTGCGCGGCGGGCGGCTGCCCAAATGGATGGGGTCCGAATTACTGGAGAATCGACCTGTATGACGTGGGCGTCACGGAGGCCGGATCCTCGGGCGGCATGCTGCTCGATCAGGACAACCTGCTCGTCGGCGCCCTGACGGGTGGCGTGGGAACCAACTGCAGCAATTTCGAATGGGACGAGTACGCGAAGATCGCACCGCAATGGGCGAGCCTGCAGCCCTTTCTCGACCCCGATGCCACGGGCCGGCTCTGGCTGCCCGGAAAAGACCACGCCGACGTGCCGGGAGTGCCGCTCTTCTCTGCGTGGGGAACCGCACTCTACGCAGCACTGTTGCTCGCCGCGGGAAGCATCGCGATTCGGTTTGGTAGAACCGCCGGCCCTGCGCGAGAATGACCGCCGAATCCGGCTGTCGGATCCAGAAACTCCAGCAAAGCGAGCGCCTCATCAGATGATTGGAGGAGCGTCGAGCCCATGCGTCTAGCCATTGGTGCATCCCTTCTTTGCGGCTCGTTCACACTCACATCACTCGCTCTTGCAGAGCCGGCGGTGTCGAGCGATTCCGAAAGCCCGGCGCTTTCCGGCTTCAGCCGGTCTTCCGCGCAGCGCGAACGCGCAATCGAAGAGATCCTGCGCATGGCGCCCAGCGCGGAGCGCTTTTCGAAGCACCTGCTCTACCTGACCGAAGAGCCGCACCAGACCGGCACACCGCGCAACATGGAACTCGCCGATTACGTGCGCGATCGCTTCGTCGAATACGGACTCGAGGACGTGCACTTCCACGACACGCCCGCACTGATGAGCTACGCGCGTTCGGCCGCGGTTGAAATCGTCGAACCGGTGCAGCTGAAACTGAAACTCGCCGAGGCCCCCTACCCGCGCGACAAGGACAGCTACCTCTACAGCGACCCGAGCCAGATTCCGTTTCACGCCTACGCGAACGACGGCGATGTGACCGCCGAAGTCGTCTACGCCAACGCCGGAAGTCCCGAGGATTTCGCAAAGCTCGACGAACTCGGGATCGACGTGAGCGGCAAGGTCGTCGTGATGCGCTACTCGGAGCCCTACAGCTACCGGGGCTACAAGGTCTATCTCGCCGAATCCCGCGGTGCGGCCGGCGCCATCATCTACTCGGACCCCGAGGACGACGGTTACGGACGCGGCGAAACCTACCCCCACGGCCCCTGGGGCCCGCCGAGCCACATCCAGTGGGGCGCGATCGTCTACGACTGGTTCGGCTCGACGCCCTTCACCTTTCACTGGAAGAAGCGCTTCGGTCGCCGGGTGGAAGCGGGCGCGCGCGACCGCCGCCTGCCGAAGATCCCCTCGATTCCGATGTCGCACGAGGATGCCGCGGAGATCCTCTCGCGCCTCGGCGGACCCTCGGTGCCCGTCGAATGGCAGGGGGGACTCCCCTTCGCGTACCACATCGGGCCGGGGCCCGTCCGCATTCGCCTGCAGGTCGACAACGACGAACAGATCGGCACGATGCGCAACGTCATCGGACAGGTTCGGGGTTCCGAGCAACCGGAGCGCTGGGTGGTGATCGGCAACCACCGCGACGCCTGGAGTTACGGCGCCTTCGATCCGAGCAGCGGCACGGCGGCGCTGCTCGAAGTGGCGCGCGCATTCGGGCGCGCGCTCGAGGCCGGCCACCGACCCCGGCGCAGCGTGATCTTCGCCAACTGGGATGCCGAGGAGCAGCTGCTCGGCGGCTCGACGGCCTGGGGGCTCGACAACCGCGACAAGCTCCGCAAGGACGGCGTCGTCTACATCAACGTGGACAGCTCGGCTGCGGGTGGCGAGTTTGCGCCCGGCGCCGTGCCGTCGCTGGCGGATTTCGTGCGCGAGGTGTCGAAGTCGATCGGCGACCCGGACAGCGGGGGCAGCGTCTACGACGCCTCGCTCGCGAGGTCGGAGACCGGCGAAGTCGAGGTGGAAAAGATCGTCGGCGCCACCGACTACACGGTCTTTCTCGGCAACGTCGGCATGAGCTGCATCGACATGTCTTTTTCGGGCCCCTACGGCGTCTATCACTCGCAGTACGACAACTACTACTGGATGAGCCAGATCGCCGATGTCGGCTTTCGCTACAACACGGCGATGGCGCGGCTCTGGGCCGTGCTGAGTTGGCGGATCGCCAACGCGGACGTGCTGCCCATGCGTTATTCGGGCTACGCGGAGGAAGTGGGCCGCTATCTCGAACAGATGCAAGAGCGCGCCGCGCGCGCGGGCGGGAAGCAGATCGAATTCGCGCTGGCGCGCGAGGCGTCGATCCGCTGGCGGCAGTCTGCCGAAGCCTTCGAAGCCGAACTGCAGCGGCGCCTGTCGTCCGACCCACCCCTTTCGCGTGAGGTTGCCGGCCGCATCGACACCACACTGATGGGTGTCGAGCGGGCGATGACGGAAGACAGCGGACTCGTGCGCCGCCCGTTCTTCAAGCACCTGATCTACGCCCCGCAGCCGAGCTACCGCGAAGAAGTCCTGCCGCGGATTTTCGAGGCGATCGACGACGGGCGTTGGGAGGAGATTCCCGGCTACGAAAAGGAACTCGCGGCGGGCTTCGATCGCGCTGCCGGGCTGCTCGATGAGGCCCGCGCGCTGCTCGGCGAAATGACCGATGTTTCCCGCACCGAGTCCCGATCGGGCGCCCGGCACGGAGCGCACTGATGCGTGCGAAAATCATTTCACTCGCAAGCGCGACCGCGGTTGCAGCGGCATTCCTGTTCTCTTCGCTCGCATTCCCGATCGCAGGCGAGACTTCGGATTCGGTACCCGCTACCGACCAGGCGATTTCGGTCGACGCCCCGACGAGTTTCACGCGCGATCACGCGAGAGACCAGAGAGGCCTCGAGCAACGCCTGCGCGCGCGGATTTCGCGCGAGCGACTGCGCGCAAACCTGGACCGGTTGGCGTCCAAGCCCCACCGCGCGGGCAGCGAAGCGGGACGCGAAATCGCCCACTTCATCGCCGCACAGATGCGCGCTGCGGGACTCGACGCGGAAGCCGTCGAATACGTCCACTACATCTCCTCCCCGATTTCCGTGAGCGCTGAAATCGTGCTGCCGGACGCGGTGCCGCTAAAGCTGACCGAAGACATCATCGAGGCGGATCCCTTTACCCATGACACAGAAGAGCACCCGGGCTGGAATGCGTACTCGGCGTCGGGCGCCGTCACCGCGCAGATCGTCTACGCCCACCACGGCAGCCGGCAGGATTTCGCCGAACTCGCGCGTATCGGCGTCGACCTGAAGAATCGAATCGTGCTGATGCGCTACTTCGGCGCGGGCGAAGGCGAGAAGGTGCTGCGCGCGCAACACGCGGGCGCCGCCGCGGTCATCCTCTACTCGGATCCCAAAGAAGACGGCTACGTGTACGGTGACACCTATCCAGACGGCCCCTGGCGTCCGCCCGGAAGCATCATGCGGCGCAGTGTCGTCGACTCGATTGGAGACCCGCTCTCACCCGGCTGGGCGTCGCGCCCGGGCGCCAAGCGCCTGTCCCCGTCGGATGTCGAAGAACTGCCGCGCATCCCCGTCCTGCCCGTCTCCTACCGCGACGCCGAAAAGATCCTGAAGCGGCTCGCCGGCCCGGTCGCACCGTCGGCCTGGCAGGGCGGGCTTCCGCTGACCTACCACCTCGGCCCGGGGCCGGCGACGGTTCGCCTGGACGTGAAGATGGACAACCGCGACGGGCGGATCTGGAACGCGATCGCGCGCATCCCCGGCAGCGATTTCCCCGACGAGTGGATCGTGCTCGGCAATCACCACGACGCCTGGATCTACGGCGCGGGCGATCCCTCGAGCGGCACGGCGGCCTTCCTCGAACTCGGCCGCACGCTCGGTTCGCTGCTCGCGGAGGGCTGGCGCCCGCGACGCACGCTCCTGCTCGCGATCTTCGACGCCGAGGAGATCACGCTCGGCGGAGCGGCCGAGTGGATGGAGGACCACGCGGCCGAACTCGAGCAGAAGACCGTCGCCATCCTGAACATGGACTCGGCGGTCTTCAATCCCGACCGCCCACTGTCGGTTTCCGCGAGCCCGTCGATCCACGGCCTTTGGCTCGACGCAGCGCGCGCCGTACCGGATCCCCGGCGCAACATTCCGACCTACGACGTCTGGCTCGAATCGCAGAACCGCTTTCGCAACGTGGCATCGGTCGACACCGGTGAACCGGACGAGAATGTCCCACCGCTCACCGAGCCATTCGTCTACGGCGACCCGATCGGAGACGACCAGACCGTCTTCTATCTGCACCTCGCGCTGCCCGTGAGCGACATGTACTACGGCGCCGATTACGGGATGTACCACTCGATCTACGAGAATCCCCACTGGATGAAGACGGTCGTCGATCCGGACTTCGGCTATCACGAAATGATGACCGCGTACCTCGGGACGGCGGCGCTGCGCATGTCGCAGGCGGACCTGCTCCCCTTCGACGTCGAAACTGCGGCACGCGCCTGGCGGGAGGCAATGACCTGGTTGCGCGAATCTTCCGATGAGAGCGAGGCGCAAGGTCAGGCGATCGAGTCGCTCGACCGGATCGCCGAAGCGTGGCGCGAAGCGGCCGCGGATCTAAACGCAGTGCGCCGGGAGCTGCTGCTCGACCGCGCGGGCTCCGGCATCTCGATCGAACGGTGGCGCGACTGGAACGCGAAACTCCGCCAGGTGGAGCGCTCGTTTTACGCGCCCGAGGGATTGCCGGGCTCCAGGTGGTCGCGGAATCTATTTTCGGCCTTGCGCTTCGAATCCGAAGAATCGACGCTGCCGGGATTGCGCTGGTCGATCGAAGACGGCAAACCCGAGCAATTCGACGCCCAGGTTACCGTCTATGCGAAAGCCCTGACGAATGCGCGCGACCGCACGCGAGCGCTCGCAGCCGAGCTGCGCGCGGCAAAGGCACCCACTCCGGCGCCGTAGGATTTCGAACGACCTGTCCAGAACGAATCGAGGAGGCAACGCGCCATGGCGAGATCGACTCTGCTTTTCGCACTGCTGCTGTGCGTCTTCAGCGCCGGCTTCGATGGAGCCAGCTACGCGGCGGACGCCGAAAAATGGGACGTCACGAAAGCGCGCGGCCGCACCCGCAAGATCGACTTCACCACCGACGAGGGAACCCGCATGTCGGTGGACGTCTCGCCCGATGGGCGCTGGCTGGTCTTCGACCTGCTCGCTCACGTCTATCGGGTCCCGATCGAAGGCGGAGCCGCCGAGTGTCTGACCCAGGACAGCGGGGTCGCGACCAACTACCACCCGCGCTACTCGCCCGACGGAAAGTGGATCGCCTTCGTGTCGGACCGCGAGGGCCAGAACAACCTCTGGATCATGCAAGCGGACGGCTCGAATCCGAAATCCGTTCTGATCGATGCCGATGCGCGCGCCGCGTATCCGAGCTGGCTGCCGGACAGCGATTACATCGTATTTCGCCGCCGCGAACTCGCGCCGTGGTGGAAGATGACGGGCGACGAGATCTGGATGGTCCATCGCGAAGGCGGCACGGGCATCAAGTTGATCGGTGAAGAACAGCCCGCGGTCGGGTGGCCGTCGGCGTCCCCCGACGGCCGATACCTCTACTTCCAGACCGAGGAGCGCACCGACCCGGCCGGTGGGCGGTCCGACTCACTCGGCGGCTCGTGGCAGGTCCGGCGCTTCGATTTCCAGACCGGTCAGGTGCGGGAGATCAGCGCGGGCCGCTCCGAGCAGCAGATCCGCAGCTCGAGCGGCGGCATGTACGCACCCGAAATTTCTCCGGATGGCAAGGCGCTCGCGTTCGCGCGCCGGATTCCGGATGCGACGATCTCCCACAAGGGCCATCGCTTCGGACCCCGCACGGCGCTCTGGCTGCGCGATCTCGAAACCGGCGCCGAGAAGATCCTGATCGATCCGATCGAGCCCGATTCCGCAGAGGGCGATCCCTACCTGCGCGTGCTTCCGGGCTACGCGTGGAGTCGCGACGGCGCGTCCCTGTTCTTCTCACAGGGTGGCAAGCTGCGCCGCGCCGAGGTCGCGACCGGGAGCGTCGAGACGGTCCCCTTTACGGCTCGCGTCGTGCGAACCATCTCCGAGCAGGCCTACACGCCCTGGCGCATCGACGACGGACCGCTGCGGTCGCGCTTTCTGCGCTGGACCACCGCATCGCCCGACGCGACGCGACTCGCCTTTCAGGGCGTGGGCAAGCTCTGGATTCAGGATCTTCCCACGGGCGAGCCCCGCAGACTCACCTCCGCTGATTTCGAACCGTTCGAATACGCGCCGGCCTGGTCGCCCGACGGGCGCTGGATCGCGTTCACGACCATCGACGAAAGCCGCGCGGGCCACCTCTGGCGGGTTGCTTCGGCCGGGGGGCGACCCGAGCGGCTGACCCGAGAGCCCGGTGAGTATTTCCATCCCAGCTGGAGTCCGGACGGAGAATTCCTCGTCGCCGTGCGCGGTGCGGGAGCGACTGCGCGAGGCCGCGCCCTGGTCGCCAATTCGTGGTACGAGTTGGTGCGTATCTCGGCCGGCGGAGGCGACCCCGAACTTCTCGCCGAGATAGGCGGCGTGCCGTGGGAGTTCTACGACCACGAGCGCACCCAGATCCCGAGGCCGTCGTTCGGCCCGAACGGTCGCGTCTTCTTCACCGAGCACGTCTCCGTCGAGGGCGAGGGCGGCAACGACAGAACCGTGAGCCAACTCGTGTCCGTGCGGGCGGACGGCGGCGACCGCCGCATCCACGCCCGCTTTCCGTTCGCGGACGACGTCATCCCATCGCCCGACGGCAAGCGCATCGCCTTCCAGGAGGGGAGCAACGTCTACCTCGCGCAGTTTCCGCTTCGGATCGGCCCTTTCGACGCTCCGGGCGCAGAGGCGGATCCGCCGCTACTCGACCGGCGCGAGGCGGCATTCCCGGTCAGCGCCCTGACCGATACCGGCGGCCTGTATCCGCGCTGGCACTCGCCGAGCGTCATCGAGTTCGGCAGCGCGGACCGCTATTTCCGCTACGACGTCGACTCGGAGAAGACGCATTCGTTCAGCATCGATCTGCGGCTTGCGCGTTACGAACCCAGCGGAACGATCGCGCTGAAGGGCGCGCGCATCATCACCCTGAACGACCGCAGGGTCATCGACTCGGGCGACGTCGTGATTCGCGGCACGCGGATCCAGTGCGTGGGGCAATGCGACACTTCGGCCGCCGATCGGGTGATCGACGCCTCGGGCAAGTTCATCATCCCGGGCTTCGTCGACATGCACGCGCACCGCCACTCCGAGCATCGCGGCTTCATCCCGATGAAGGACTACGAGGCCGCCGCCTATCTCGCCTACGGGGTCACGACCACGCTCGAAAACTCGCCCTGGTCGCAAAACGTGTTTCCGACCGCCGAACTCACCGAAGCCGGCCTGCTGGTGGGGCCGCGCTCCTTCAGCACGGGCGACCCGCTCTTCCTGGGCGACTGGCTGCGCAACAACGACATCGAATCCCGCGAAGTCGCCGAAAAGGAAATCGAGCGGCTGCAATCCTGGGGCGCGGTGTCGCTGAAGCAATACCTGCAACCCCGCCGCGAACAGCGGCAGTGGGTTTCCGACGTCGCGCGCGAGAAGAAGCTGATCGTGACCGGTGAGGGCGGCGACCTCCCCTACAACCTGGGCATGATCATGGACGGGCAGACCGCCTGGGAACACCCGCTGACGGCCGCGCCGATCTACGGCGACGTCGCGCGTTTTCTCGGCAGGGCCCGCGCCGTCTACTCGCCGACCTTCGTCGTCGGGGGGCCCGGCCCGTGGAACGAAGAGTACTTCTACCAGAGTGGCGAAGTCTGGAAGGATCCGAAGCTGCGCCGCTTCCTGCCGTGGCGACAGCTCGTGCCGCATTCCCGCCGCCGGATGCTGCGCCCGCTCACCGACTACAGCTACCCGCTGATCGCACAGGGGCTCGCGGACATCATCGCCGAAGGCGGCTACGGCGCGATCGGCTCGCACGGGCAGCAGCACGGCATCGCCGCTCACTGGGAGGTCTGGATGGCCGCCTCCGCGTTGGGCTCGATGGGCGCACTCGAACTCGCGAGCGCCCACGGCGCGCACTTCCTCGGCGCGCCGAAGGACATCGGCTCGATCGAGGTCGGCAAGCTCGCCGACCTGATGGTGCTCGACTCGGACCCGCTCGCCGACATTCGCGCCACCACCGACAT
>JAFDBP010000170.1 GCA_019313245.1 Deltaproteobacteria bacterium | reverse complement strand
GCCGCGCGCCAGCGCGGCCGCCGAGCGGAACGCGAGAGCCAGCCGCGCGTGAGCGCGGCCGCCGATCCGCTAGCGACCGGGCACCACCACGAGCGTCGCCGTTCGGTGGGGTGGGTGCAGTTGACATCCGATCGTGTAGATCTCGGAACCCTTCAGGTCGGGAAGCTCGACCCGGGTCTCCTCTCCGGGCATCAGCACGGTTTCGATCGACAGGCCTCGGATCGTGAAGCCGTGGGGCTTGTCGGCGGTGTTGAAGATGGAGAGGGCCTGGGGCTTGCCCGCGCTGACCACGATCGTCGAGGGGATGAAGATGTTCTTGCCGCCCACGACGGCGCTGATCACCTGGACCTCGCTGACATCGCTCTGATATCCGGCGAGGGCGCCAGCCGCGTCCGGGTGGCTGTGGAGCCCACAGCCGCTGGCCGAGGCCAGCGCGAAGGTTGCGATTGCGATACTCCTGGCGAGAACTGAAATCCGAGCGGTCATCGTCCCTCCGTTGAAAATGCGACGCAGCAATTCCGTCGCCACGCTATCCTACACCGCTCTCGATTTCTATGAACGACGAAAGGACTGACGCGATGCCCCCCAACCCGACCCTCTCCGATGCCCGCACGCTGCTCGAAGCGGCGGAAGGACTTCTCGACCAGACCGTAGAGCGCGCGAGCGTGGTCACGGAGGGTGGGAAGCGAATCGACGACCACCAGGTGCTGGCAGAGCGCGCCGCCTACGCGGTGACCGAGGGGCGGGCTGCGCGGGCCGCACTGGACTTCGCCACCGCGCTCGGCGAAGAGGGCCGATCCTCCGAGCTGACCGAGGTGACCTTCGCGGCCTCGGTGGCCGGTCTCGTCGAGAGCCTGCTCGTTCGCCTCGCACCCGCGGTCGACGATCTCGGGATCGGCGAGGCCGCGTTGGAACAGGCATTTCCCGCGGAGCACCGCGCCCTGTTGCGCCGCGCAGGTCACGAGTCTGTGTACCGAGCCATCGGCCGACACGTCGTCGGGATTCGCGGACGCAACGATCTGCCCCTCGACGAGATGTCGGAACAGATCCGCGAATCGGTGCGCGAATTCGCCGACGCCGAGGTTGCGCCGCAGGCCGAACACATTCACCGCACCGATGCGCTGATCCCCGAGGAGCTGATCGGCAAGATGAGCGAACTCGGATATTTCGGGATGGGCGTTCCCGAGCAGTACGGTGGCTCTGAGATGGGGAATCTCGCGATGATCCTCACGACGGAGGAACTCTCGCGCGTTTCACTGGCCGGTGCGGGGTCGCTCATCACGCGGCCGGAGATTCTCACCAAGGCCCTGCTCGGCGGCGGGACCGACGAGCAGAAGCAACAGTGGCTGCCCGGGATCGCATCCGGCGAACTCATGGTCGGAATCGCGGTCACCGAGCCCGACGTCGGGAGCGACGTGGCCGCCGTCAAGTGCAAGGCCGAACCGCGCAACGTCGACGGCCGGGACGGTTGGGTGATCACCGGGCCGAAGTCGTGGTGCACGTTCGCCGGCCGGGCGAACGTGCTCGCATTGCTGGCTCGCACCGATCCCGACGTCTCGAAGGGCGCCCGCGGTCTGTCGCTCTTCATCGTGCCGAAAGATGCGTTTACCGGGCACGACTTCGATATGACGCAGCCGGGCGGCGGCCGCATGGTCGGCAAGGCCGACGCTACGCCGGGCTATCGCGGAATGCACTCGTTCACGCTGAACCTCGAGGACTACTGGGTTCCGTCCGACTGCCTCGTCGGTGGCGAAGCGCAACTCGGACGCGGTTTCTATCTCCAGATGGCCGGCTTTGCGGCGGGGCGGCTTCAAACCGGCGGCCGGGCCTGCGGGCTCGCTCAGGGCGCGTTGGAAAAGACCGTCGAGTACGTCGTGGACCGCAAGCAGTTCTCGAAGCCGCTCTCGGATTTTCAACTCACCGAGTACGCGTTGGGTCGGATGGCCGCGCAGCTGGCCGGCGCTCGCGCCATCACCTATGCGGCGGCGGTCGAGATGGACGAGGACGAGCGCGCAGCCGCGACTCTCGCCGCGCAGGCGAAACTGCTCAGCTGCGACGTGGCGGTCGAACTCACCCAGCAGGGTCAGTTGCTCCACGGGGGCTGGGGTTACGCGGAGGAGTATCCGATCAGTCGCTACGTGGTCGATGCCCAGGTGCTGCCGATCTTCGAGGGCGTGAAGCCGATTCTCGAACTCAAGGTGATTGCGCGCAGCTTGCTCGCGGGCTGACCGCGACACTCGTTGCAAGGGTGTGATTGGGTTCGCCGGGCGGCGGCGCGATCAGTCGGGCGATTTCTCGCGCTCGGCGCGCTTTTCCTTGACCGCCGACCAGGTGAAGTAGAGCGCTGCGAGGCCCCCCAACACGAGGCCGCCGATGTTGAACCACGGGTGGTCCTGATAGGCCGGGGCGTCGGTGATGATGTCCCAGGCGCACCAGAGCGCGAACGCCCCCAGCAGTACGGGAAGAAAGAACGGATTGTCGAACGGCGTCGGGGCCGGCTGGCCCTCGTCGTCCTCTTCTTCCGTTCCGAGATTTTCGTTCCGATCGTCGCTCATCGGCGCGAGAGTAGCGCGGGTGGTGGGGCGGTCCACGAAAAAAGCCTGTGTCGCGGGCCCTGCGGTCAGCCGGGGGGCTGCGTCGGACCCGAGTAGAGCGTGGAGTTCCGATAGGTTTCGAGCAGCTCGACGACGAAGACCTGGATGATCGCAGTGGCCGGAACCGCGACGATCAGGCCCAGGAAGCCGAGCAGATCACCTCCGATCAGCAGCCCCACGATCACCGCCACCGGGTGGATGCCGACGCTCTGACCCACGATCCGGGGTGTCAGGAACAGGCCCTCGAGTGTCTGGACGATCGCGTACCAGCCCACTACGAGGAGCAATTGCAGGCCGACACCGTATTGCAAGACGCAGAGCCCCGCGGCGAGGGCCAACGCGACCGCGCTGCCCACGTAGGGAATGATCCCGAGCATTCCCGCGATCAGGCCGATCCCGATCGCCATGTCGATTCCGATCAGCGAGAAGCCGACCGCGTAGAGGGCTCCGAGCAGCATCGCGACGATGAGCTGCCCCCGGATGAAGCCCGAGACCAGCTCGTCGATCATCGACGACTTCGACTCGACGGCTTCCCGGTATCCGACGGGGACCAGGTCGAGCAACCAGGCCTTGATGTTGTCGAACTCGAGCAACGCGTAGTAGGTGATGACGGGAATCACCAGCAGTGCGATGGCCGACCCGAGCGTGCCGGTGACACCGTGGACGGTCTGCTTGATCAGCCGGTGCAGGGATTCCAGCGGCACCGACGCGCCGCTGGATTTGAAGGATTCGAGACCCTCCCGGATGGAGGTCGGTATGGCGATCCCGAACTGCGATTCGAACCAGGGGTTGATCGCCGTGATGGCGCCGTTCAGGTAACCCGGCAGCTTCGTCGCCAGGTTGGCGATTTCCTGCAGCAGCTTGGGGACGACGAAGACCGTCACGACCACGGCGGCGACTCCGGACACGGCGACGAGGAACAGGATCGCGACACGCCGCGGGATGCGTCGCGCCTCGAATCGGTCGATCAGCGGATCGAGGAAGTAGGCGAAGACGAACGCGACAGCAAGCGGTGTCAAGGCGCTCTTCAGCAGCCAGAGCAACAGCAGGACCACCGCCGCGGCGATTGCGATCACGATCCCGCGGCGCACGAATTTCGCGATGAAATCCCGATCCAGGTCGCCGTCGGTGTTCACGGGCGGTTCTAGCCTCCCAGGAACGAGCGCAACACGTCGATCATCGGCGCGACGTCGGCGGTTCCCGCCATCTCGCGGCACGAGTGCATCGAGAGCATCGGGTTGCCTACGTCCACGGTGCGGATTCCGACCCGGGCGGCGGTGATCGGGCCGATGGTGGATCCGCAGCCGAGGTCGCTGCGCGAGACGAAGTGCTGCGGTTCGATGCCCAACGGCTCACACAATCCCGCGAATAGGCCCGCGGTCTGCGCGTCGCTCGCGTACGACTGGTTGGCATTGGTCTTGATGACGGGTCCGCGCCCGATCACGGGGCGATGTTGGGGTTCGTGGCGGTCCGCGTAGTTGGGGTGAACGGCGTGCGCCATGTCGACGGAGATCAGCGTGGAGCGGGACAGCGCGCGCTCGAGCCCCTGCGGCTCGCCGCCGTCGAAAGCGCGGATGGATCGCTCGAGGGCGCCCGCGAGCAGCGGGCTCGCGGCTCCCTGGGCGCTTCGGCTGCCGACTTCTTCGTGGTCGTAGAGCGCCACGACGCGCGTGTATCGAGGCAGCGCGGCTGAGCCCGCGTCGATCAACGCGCTCAACCCCGCATGACACGAAGCCAGGTTATCGAGTCGCGCGGCGTGGATGAACTCGCCCCGCAGCCCCGAGACGACCGACGCCTGCACGTCGTAGGTCATCAGGTCGAAGGCCAACACCTCGCTCGCGTCGACCTCGATTCGATTTTGTACGTGAAGCTCCGACGCGAGCAATTCTCGCAGCGGCGGCAGATCGTCCAGACCAAGGATCGGCATCAGGTGTTGTTGGGCGTTGAGTTTGAGGCCCTTCTTGTTGAGTTCGCGCTGCAGGTGGATCGCGAGATTGGGGATGCGCAGAATGGGCCGCGCAAAATCGACCAGCACCGTGCGCGGCTCGGGCTCTCCGCGCAGCGTGACCCGCCCGGCGAGCGAGAGGTCCCGATCGAGCCAGGTGTGGAGCAGCGCGCCTCCGTAGGGCTCGACGCCGAGTTGGCGATAGCCGTCCGCGTCGACGTCCGGTCTCGGTTTGATGCGCAGATTGGGCGAGTCCGTGTGGGCCCCGACGATCCGGAAGCCCCCGCTCGCGGGCGAGATCTCGCCGATCTGGAAGGCGATCAGGCTGCCCTCGCAGCGCACCAGGTAGCACCGATCTCCGGGCTTCAGATCCCAGACCTCGTCTTCGCCGAGGGAGCGATAGCCCGCCGCCTCGAGGCGGCGCGCGGATTCGGCGACCGCGTGATAGGGGGTGGGCGAGCGATCGATGAAGCGGAGCAGGTCGGCGACCGGATCGGACATGGCGCCGAGGATAACATGGCACTCCCTTTTCCCCTGGGGGGCTACCAGAGGGCGCGGCGGATTTCTCGAATTCCCCGAACGCCGTCTTGACAAAAAATGACCCGGAGTCATCATCGGGCGGGCTTCGGAAGAGATCCCGCGCCACGGCTGACCGGCGGTCCGGTCGCGCCGGGAAAGGGCTCTCGAAGCGCTCCAGATTTCGCGGCGAGGTGGATCGAGAGGTCCTCGCGGCACCCGATACAAGCGATGTATCCCCTCGGGGAAGATGCAAATTGAGTTGAGGGGACGCGTGGACCAGGATTTCAACCGCGACCAGTGGGCGATCGTACTCGGCGGCTCGAGCGGTTTCGGGCTGGCCACCGCGAAGAAGCTCGCCGAGCAGGGCATGAGTCTGTGTGTCGTGCATCGCGACCGGCGCGGCGCGATGACGCGCATCGAACCCGAGTTCGAGAAGATCCGCGGCACCGGTGCGCGCCTGCTCACCTTCAACACCGACGCGCTCGATCCGGCCAACCGCGATCGAATCCTGACCGAGCTGGAGGGCGCGATGGGCGCCGACGGCAAGCTGCGGGTCATGCTGCACTCGATCGCGTTTGGGAATCTCAAACTGATCGCACCCGATGTGCGGACTGCGTCTTCGACCCCCGGCGACCTCGCGCAACGACTCGGCGTCAGCGAAGAGAGCCTGACAACCGCGGCCGACGAGCTCTTCGAGGCGGGCACCGACGGCCTCCACACCCTGGCCACTCCGCCCGCTTACCCCGATCGCGCCTACATCGACGACGAAGACCTCGGCCGAACGATCCACAGTATGGGAACGAGCCTGCTCGGCTGGGCGCAGACCGTGCTGGAGCGCGGATTGTTCGGAGAGGACGCGCGCATCTTCGGCCTCACCAGCGAAGGCAACGAAGTGGCCTGGAAGGGTTACGCGGCAGTCGCAGCTGCCAAGGTGGCGCTCGAGTCGATCGCGCGTTCGATGGCGGTCGAGCTCGCTCCCTACGGGATTCGAACGAACGTGATCCAGGCCGGCGTGACCGATACCGCTGCGTTTCAGGTGATTCCCGGCAGCGCGCAGCTCAAGGCCCAGGCCCGGCGGCGCAATCCCTTCGAGCGGCTGACGACACCGATCGACGTTGCCAATGTCATCTACCTGCTCTCTACGACAGAAGCCGCCTGGATCAACGGTGAAGTCATTCGAGTGGATGGCGGAGAACACATTTCTGGGGTTTTGCGTTGACGATCTATCTGCACGGGATTGGACATTCTCATCCAGAGAACGAGATCACGAATCAATTTCTCGAAGATCTGGACATCGGAACGAACGATCAGTGGATCATCGACCGCGTCGGCATTCGTTCGCGACGCACCGTGTTGCCGCTCGATTACATCCGAGAGACCAAGAATGCAGAACCCAGGGACGCGATGGAGGCGGCCCTCTACAGCAACGCGGATCTGGGTCAGAAGGCCGCAGAACTCGCAATTTCACGCGCCGGCATCGAGAAGAGCGACATCGGCATGCTGATCGGCGGCACGTCGCTGATGGACACGACGTCGCCGGCCGAGTCCTGCAACGTCGGCCAGGCGCTCGGGCTCGAGGTGCCCGCCTTCGACGTGAATTCGGCGTGCACCAGTTTCTATGTACAGCTCTACATGCTTTCGATGATGCAACCCGAGCTGCTTCCCGACTACATCCTTCTCGTCGTCATGGATTGTCTGACGAAAGCCGTCGACTACTCGGATCGCTCCTCTGCCGTGTTATGGGGCGATGGTGCCGCGGCTGCCGTGATTTCGACGCGACACCCGAGCCGGGCTCGTATCGTTGGAAACACGATGGAGTCGAGCCCGGCGGGCAACGACAAGGTCATCGTCCCGCGGCTCGGCTTCTTCCACCAGGAGGGCCGCACGGTCCAGACCTTCGGCATCAAGCGGATGACGCGCCTGCTCAACGCCCTGAAGGAGCAATACGAAGACCCCGACCGAAGATTCAAATTCGTTGGCCATCAGGCGAATCACCGCATGCTCGAGGCGGTGTGTCGGCACTGCGAGATTCCCGCCGAGCGTCACTTCAGCAACGTCGAGTGGTTCGGAAACACCGCCAGTGCCAGTTCGGCTTCGGTGGTTTCGATGGAGTGGGAGAAGTGGCGCGACGGCGACGACGTAGGAGTGGTCGGGGTGGGTTCCGGACTCACCTGGTCGGGTTACCTGATTCGATTCGGAGAGATTTCGTGAATTACCTGGAGTTTCAGCAACAGAAGAGCTTTGCGAAGGAGGAGTTGCTCGCCTTCGCACACGGGAATCTCTTCGCCGATGCGCCGCCCGAATTCAACGTGCAGCTCCCGGCTCCGCCCATGTTGATGATCGATCGGATTCTCGAGATTCGAGCCCAGGGCGCCCGGGGCCGTATCGTTGCGGAACGCGACGTGGCGATCGACGACTGGTTCTTCCAATGTCACTTTCGCGGCGACCCCGTACAGCCCGGTTGTCTGGGGGTCGACGGCGTCTGGCAATTGTTGGGCTTCTTTTGCGCGTGGAATGGAGGCCTCGGGTCCGGCCGGGCGCTGGGTTGCGGTGAGGTCGAGTTCTCGGGCCAGATTCGGCCGCACGACCATTGCGTGCGATACGAAATCGACGTCCGCCGCTTCACGAAGATCGCCCACGCCGGTGCGACGCTGGTCGTCGGAGACGCGACGCTGTTCGTCGACGACGAACCGATCTACGAAATCAAGCACGCGAAAGTCGGCACCTTCCAGAACATCGCGTACTCCGATTATCCGATCGCGTCCGAGCGCTCGCGAGGGGGGAAGATGGAGCGATGAGCGGAGTCATTCTGACGCCCAAGCAGGTTCTCGATCTGATCCCGCAGCAGGATCCGTTTCGCTTCGTCGATGACATCGTCGAATTGGACGAAGACCACATCGTGGGTGTCTACCGATTTCGCCCAGAGGCGGATTTTTATCGCGGCCACTTCCCCGGAAACCCCGTCACTCCGGGAGTGATCCTGATCGAATCGCTCGCACAGGTGGGCATCGTCGCGCTGGGTCTCTACCTGCTCGCGCGGGAGAGCAAGGACGACGTCACCAAGATCATGACTCTATTCACCGATACGGATGTCGAATTTTCCGGAATCGTCAATCCGGGTGATCGGGTGACCATCACAGCGGAAAAGGTCTTCTTTCGCCGGCGAAAGTTGCGATCTAGGGCGGAAATGAAGCTCGACGACGGAACGGTTGTCTGTTCGGGAACCGTTTCGGGAATGGGAATCTTCAAATGAGCAGGCGCGTAGTGATCACTGGAATCGGTGTGTTGGCGCCCAACGGCAACGGCATCCGCGATTTTGAACTCGCGCTCCGGAAGGGACTCTCTGGAATTCGGGTGAACGAGAAGATGGTCGAGCACGGTTTCGGATCGCACGTGGCCGGTGTTCCCCAGGGCGTCGATGAGATCGCGAAATCGTATTTTTCCGATGACCTCCTGCTCGCAATGAATTCGGGGCACCGCTGTGGAGCGATCGCCGGCGTCGACGCCTGGGTCGATGCCGGGTTCGAGCGTCCCGACCCCGATGACGACCGCGTGGATTGGGATACCGGCGCTGTGCTGGGTACCGGGATCGGTGGCATGGATACGATTGCCAGCAGGGTCGTGCCGCTGACCGACGCGAAGAAGGTTCGTCGGATGGGAAGCACCGCCGTCGAGCAGGTCATGTCCAGTGGAGTTTCGGCTCGCCTGTCGGGCATCCTGGCGCTGGGAAACCAGGTCACCACGAATTCCAGCGCGTGCAGCACTGGAAGTGAAGCGATCTCGATGGGTGTCGAGCGGATCCGCCGCGGGCTCGCCGAGCGGATGTTGTGCGGAGGCGTCGAGGGAGCGAGTCATTACATCTGGGCGGGGTTCGACGCGATGCGCGTCCTCTGCCGCCGCTTCAACGACGCGCCCGAGTCTGCATCGAGACCGATGAGCGCCACCGCCGCCGGATTCGTCCCGAGCGCGGGCGCGGGCGTGCTGATGTTGGAAAGCCTCGAGAGCGCACAGGAGCGCGGAGCGCGCATCTACGCCGAAGTGGCCGGCTCCGCGATCAATTGCGGCGGTCACCGCGCGGGCGGCAGCATGACCGCGCCGAATCCCGAAGGTGTGAGCCGCTGCATCCAGGCCGCGCTCGCCGATGCGCAGATCGCTCCCGCAGAAGTGGGTGCAATCAATGGCCACCTGACCGCCACGGGCGCAGATCCCAAAGAGGTTCGCTCATGGGCGAAGGCCCTGGGTTGCGCTCCGGGCGATCTGCCTCCGATCACCTCGACGAAATCGATGATCGGCCACGCTCTCGGTGCCGCGGGCGGAATCGAGTCGGTCGCCTGTGTGCTCATGCTCAATGGCGGCTTCGTGCATCCCTCGATCAACTGCGAAGACGTGCATCCGGAGATCGAGCCCTACGCGGCATCGATCCCGCACGTCGCACTGGAAAAACCGGAGCTTCAGGTCGTCGTGAAGGCGGGATTTGGTTTCGGGGACGTGAACGCGTGTCTGGTATTTCGCAAGTGGAATGAATAACCCGCTTCGGGAGACATCCTGCCCACGATCGGGCAGGTGCCTCGAGAGCATTCAGCGCCTGAGTGCGTTGCAGAAAGAGCAAAAAGGAGCCCATCAGTGGAGAAGAGCGAGATTTTCGAAAAAGTAGTGAAGATTCTCACCCCGTATGTGAAGAGCCAGGAGGCGCTCGAAGGCGTCTCACCGGAAACCCATATTCTCGACGATCTGAAAGTGAATTCGGCTCGCCTGGTCGATGTCGTGCTCGAATTCGAGGATGCCTTCGATATCGAAATCGACGATGACGATGTGGACAAGGTCGAGACTGTCGGAAACGCAGTCGAGTTGATCGAGGCGAAAATCGGGTAGTGACGCTTCGGTCCATAGATCCACTGCCGGCGAGCGTGCGCCGGAGATTGGTGTTGCAGCGGGAATTTTCCCGCCTGCTGTCACCTATCGCGATCCCGCTGATCGGGATCGCGTTGCGCTGGGTCTTGGGTTACCGCATCGAAGGCCTGCGGGATTTCCGGCGCGAGTACCGCCGGATCTGCCTCGAGCAGGATGGGCCGGTGATGATCTGTGCAAACCATCTCACGATGATCGACTCTTTCGTGATCGCGTGGGCGTTGGGATCACCATGGTGGTATTTCCGACATTTCAGGACGTTGCCCTGGAACATTCCAGAGCGGTCCATCTTCGCAGCCACACCCTATATGCGGTTGCTGGTCTATGCACTGAAGTGTCTTCCCGTCGAACGCGGCGGCAGTCGGACAGAAGTCACTGGAGTGTTGGCGCAATTGACCCATGCGATTTCCAACTGCGAAGTCGCATTGATCTTTCCCGAAGCCGGGCGGAGCCGGACCGGACGGGTGGACCCGGATACTGCCGCCTCGGGAGTTGGCAGGATCTATCGAGGCGTCCCCAACTGCAGGGTGGTCTGTGTGTACCTGAGAGGTGATCACCAGGACGACTACTCGGACATGCCCGTGCGGGGCGAGCGCTTTCGCGGAGCCATTTCGATTGCCGAGCTCAAGACGGACTACCGCGGGCTGCGCGCCTCTCGGGATATCGCGCGCCAGATCGCACGGCGCCTCGCCGAGATGGAGCAGGAGTATTTCGATGATCGGGAATGACATCGTCGATCTATCCGACCCCGAATCGTCCCGCGACGCGTGTCACTCGCGTTTCGATCGGCGCGTTTTCAGAGCGGAAGAAGGGCGATCGCTCTCGACGGATTACTCGGATGTGCAGATCCGCTGGATTCTCTGGTCGGCCAAGGAGGCCGCCTACAAGGCAGCTCGCAGGGTGTCTGCCGGGGTCGTATTTTCGCCCGCGCGTTTCGTCGTCGATCTCGATCGCTCGCTGTGCGGAGCGGTCTGGTGCGGTACCCGCCGCTGGCCGGTTCGGGTTCGGATCGACGGGGACTGCGTGCACGCCGTGGTGAACGGAGATGAAACCACCGCAGGAACGCTTTCGGGTGTACGTCGTCTCACAGCGGCCGAGCTGCGCGATCCGAGTGAGGTAGTGCGCCGTTTCGCGCTCGCGTCGATTGGCGCGGAGTTGGGCGTCGCGATTTCAGAGCTGCGGATCGAGAAGGTCGACCGGATCCCGCAGCTGGTCCTGGCTGGCAGCGTCGGGCATGTGGAGCTCTCGCTCTCGCATCACGGGGCGTACGCGGGATTTGCGTGTCGCAATCCGCGGATCGACGCAGCGGCCCGGATCTCGCGGCGCATCGCGGTCCGCAAAGCCGCGCGCTCGCACGATGCTCCGCACGCGAGCATCTCGTATCCTTCTCGCGCAGTGCAGGGTGATCTCCGTTGATCGCCGAAAAGAACATTCGCCGGCTCGCCATCCTCAATCGCGGGGAAGCGGCGATGCGCTGCATCCGTTC
>JAFDBP010000169.1 GCA_019313245.1 Deltaproteobacteria bacterium | reverse complement strand
GACTGGCGGCGCTCCATTCCTTTCGGATCTCGACGGCGGGCGCAGACCCGGCAACGTCGAGGACTACATCAAGCTCGTGAAAGCCGCCCACATGTCGCCGCAGATCCACTGCATCGACTCCGGCATCGTCGAGACGATGGAGTTGCCCGTCGAAACCAAGCACCTCGACATGGACTACCTGGTCATGCGCTACTCCGACAAGCCGCTGATGACCGTCGGCGCCTCCTACGAGACAACCAAGGATGCGATGGAGATGGCGGCGATCCTGTTCGGCGGTGCGGAGGCGATCGAAAAGACACCGGGCGTAATCGGCGTCGTGAACCCCGTGAGCCCGCTCGTCTGGGACGCTCGCATGCTCGGCTCGATGCACGCGCTCGCGAGCGCCAACCAGCCCGTGATCGTCACTCCCTTCTTGATGGCGGGCACCTCGGCGCCCGTGACCCTGGCCGGGGGCGTGGCGCATTGGTGCGCGGAGAATCTCGCCGGCATCTCCATCATTCAGACCATCCGGCCGGGTTGCCCGAGCGTCTTCGGCGGCTACCTCACCGCGACCGACATGGCGCTCGGCCAGCCAACGCTGGGCAGCCCCGAGTGGTCGATGAGCATCCTGGCCGGCGCGCAGATGGCGCGCCACTACGGCCTGCCCTTCCGCGGCGGCGGGGGCTGGTCGTCGGCCAAGATCGTCGACGCGCAATCGGGCTACGAAACCGTGATGGGCGTCTGGCCCGCGCTGCTCTCGGGCACCCACTTCATGCTGCACGCCGCAGGCGCGCTCGAGAGCACGATGATCATCTCCGCGGAGAAGATGATCATGGACTTCGAAGTCCTGCGGATGTTCGAGTGGATGCTCGACCCCGGCCTCCCCGTGAACGAGGACACGCTCGCGTTCGAGGCCAGCGCCGAAACCGGTCCCGGCGGGATGTTCCTCTCGGCGAACCACACGCTGACCCACTTCCGCAGCGCGCTCTACCGAAGTGAACTGGCCTCTCTCGAAGACGTGAACCTCTGGAACGAGAAAGGCTCCAAGGACACACTGGTGCGGGCGAACGAGCGCTACAAGCAGATGCTCACAGACTACGAAGATCCGGGCCTCGACGCGGCGATCGACGAGGAACTCCAGGCGTTCATGGCGCGGCGCAAGTCCGAGATCAAGGCTTCGACCTGAGAGACCCGGACCGAAGGATGGGTTCGACACGAATGGGCCTTCGCATCGCAATTTTCGGCCAGGCGGCGTTTGGCCGCGAGGTGACTGAGCGCCTCGCGGATGCCGGTCACGAAATCGTCGGTGTCTACGCTCCGCCCGAGGCCTCGCGGCCGGATCCACTGGCCCAATTGGCAGATCAACGCAGTTGGCGGCTCTTCCGGTACGAGCGCTTCCAGCGCGGGGGCAGCGCGATCCCCGAGCGGGTGGATGAATATCGAAGCCTCGGCGCCGAGCTCAACGTGATGCCCTTCACGACGGCCATCCTTCCCGAGCCCATCACCGACCACCCCATCCACGGATCGCTCTGCTTCCACCCGTCGATCCTGCCGGCCTACCGAGGTGGCGCTGCACTCGCATGGCAGATCATCCTGGGTGAGACGGAAAGCGGCGTGTCGGTGTTCCGGGTGGAGGGCGGTGTCGACGCGGGTCCGATCGCAGTCCAGAAGCGCGGAGTCGAAATCTCCAGCACCGATACCACGGCATCGCTCTACTTCGACAAACTCTACTCGCTCGGCGTCGAGGCGATGCTCGAGGCGGTGGAGCGCGTCGCCGACGGAACGCTGGAACTCAGCGCCCAGCGCGAGGACGAAGCGAGCTTCCAGGGGCTCATCACCGACGACGTCGCGCGCATCGACTGGTCCCGGCCAGCCGCGGAGATCGATCGACTGATACGCGGCTGTACGCCGGGGCCCGGCGCGATCGCGGCGTACGCGGGTGAAAGCGTGCGCCTGTTCGGTTCGCGCTTGATTGCAGGGGAATGCGACGCGCCCACCGGAACGGCGATCGGCAGCGAGGGCGACGAGCTGACGATCTCGGCCGGCCGCGCCCTCATCGCGATAGCAAAGATTCGACGCGGTGAGGGTAAGAAACTCGCCGCCCGCGACGCGGGCATCGAGATCGGCACGCGCCTCGGCTCCTGAGCCGCCGCCTGCGCGGCGCAAACCGGCTTCTCGGTGCGGATGCACCGAACCCAATGCGACAAAAGGGGCAGGACTTGCGCCCTGCCCCTTCGTTGGAATCCCTGGAGCCCTCTTCTACTGATAGCGCTCCTTGAATTCCTGTTGCCGTTTGTTGCGCGCGTCCTTCACCGCGTCGCTTTCTTTGTTGATGGACCACTTGTGGTTGTCGCTGTGAAGAACCTCATCTAGCAGCTTCTCGAGTTCGGCGACCTCGGCCGGCGCGGAATCCCTGTACTCGTGAATGATGTCACGGAGTTCGGGGATGTACTTGGTCTGCCAGTTCTTGGCCAGATCGTAGGTCCCGTGCCAGTGCGTGTAGTCCGGCGCCTGCATCGAGGCGGCGTGGCGCGCGCGACGCCCTTCGTGATGCCAGAGCTCGAACCAGGTGAAGTCGACCGGATGGCTGAACTTCGCGTATTCGGGATCCG
>JAFDBP010000168.1 GCA_019313245.1 Deltaproteobacteria bacterium | reverse complement strand
GCACCACGACGTACAGCCGCCGGGCCGACCCGAGCATTGGCAGACCCCGGCCTTCGAACCCACTCGGCGCGCGGACGGCCGGCTCTACGGGCGTGGTGTCGTCGACGACAAGGCGGGCATCCTGTTGCACGTGGCGGCAATTCGCGCCTGGCTCGAAAGCGCGGGGTCTCTGCCGATCAACGTCAAGCTGATCGTCGAGGGCGAGGAAGAAATCGGCTCCGAACATCTCGCCGAGCTGCTGGCCGCCCACCGCGAGCAATTCGATGCGGACGTGCTGGTTCTCTCCGACACCGCCAACCTCGACACCGGCATCCCCTCGCTCACGACGAGTCTGCGCGGAATGGCTTCGGCCGACGTGACGCTGCGCGCGATCGACCACCCCATCCACAGCGGCATGTGGGGAGGGCCGGTTCCCGACGCCGCCACCGCGCTTTCGATCCTGCTGGCGCGGCTAATCGATGACTCCGGCGAGATCGCGATCCCCGGGCTGCTCGACGACATTCCGGCACTTTCGGCAGCCCAGCGCGCCGCGCTCGAGGCGCTTCCCTTCGATGAAGCGGCCTTCCGTCGCGACGCCGGGATGCTTTCCGGTTCTCGCTTTGCGGGGGACGAACGCTACTCGGTGTACGAAAAGATCTGGTACCGCCCCTCGGTGGCGGTCACCGCACTCGAGGCCATGCCACTCGCGACGGCCGCCAATCAGCTCATCGCCGAGGCGAAGGCGAGAGTGGGCGTTCGCCTCGCGCCCGGTCAGGATGCGGATCGGGCCACGCGGTTGCTGGTCGATTTCCTGGGTTCGGATCCGCCCCATGGCGTGACGGTGGAGGTCGAGGCGGACACCGCCGTGACCGGTTGGCGGACCGTGTCCGAGGGGCCGGCGTTCGATGCGGCGCGGCGCGCGCTCGCGGCGGGATTTGGCCGCGAGTCCGTAGAGATCGGCTGCGGTGGTTCGATCCCGTTCGTCGGCCCGTTCAGCGACGTTCTGGGTGGAATTCCCGCGCTGCTGCTCGGGCTGGAAGATCCGCCCTGCAATGCCCACGGCGAAAACGAGAGCCTCGATCTCGACGACTTTCGCAAGGCCTCCCGATCCTCTGCGCACCTGCTGGCTGAATTGGGCTGCTAATCTCGACGGGCCTTTTTTCAGCAGGAGGAGCCATGCCCCCGATCGATACGACCGCCGCACTCGTTCGCGGCGTCTACGACCGGCTCGAGCGCAATCTCGAAATCGTGCGTCGCCGTCTGGATCGCCCGCTCACCTACGCGGAGAAGGTGTTCCTCGGCCATCTCGCCGACCCCGAGAGGGAAGATCTGGCGCCCGGTAAGAGTTATGTGGCCACGCGCCCGGATCGCGTGGCCATGCAGGATGCGACCGCGCAGATGGCGCTGCTGCAATTCATGCTCGCCGGCAAGGATTCGACGGCGGTTCCGACCACCGTTCACTGCGACCATCTGATTCAGGCGCACGTCGGCGCGGCCGGTGACCTCGCGCTGGCGAACGACGTCAACCGCGAAGTCTACGATTTCCTCCGCAGCAGCTCGGCGCGTTACGGGGTCGGCTTCTGGGGACCCGGCGCGGGCATCATCCACCAGGTGGTACTCGAGAACTACGCGTTTCCCGGCGGCATGATGATCGGCACGGATTCCCATACGCCCAATGCGGGCGGGTTGGGGATGTTCGCGTGTGGAGTGGGCGGAGCGGATGCCGTGGACGTGATGGCTGGTTTCCCCTGGGAGGTCCTCTATCCGAAACTGGTTGGTGTCTATCTCACGGGACGGCTCTCCGGCTGGTCGTCTCCCAAGGACGTCATCCTCAAGGTCTGTGAAACGCTGACGGTAAAGGGCGGGACCAATCGGGTGATCGAGTACTTCGGCCCGGGGACCGCATCGATCAGCTGCACGGGCAAGGGGACGATTACGAACATGGGCGCCGAACTCGGCGCGACGACTTCGATCTTTCCCTACGACGAGCGGATGGCGACGTACTTCAAGGCGACCGGTCGCGAGGCATTGGCAGATCTGGCGAATGAACGCGCGGAGCTGTTGTGTGCGGATCCTCAGGTCGCGAAGGATCCCACCGCTTTCTTCGACGAAATCGTCGAGATCGATCTCTCGACGCTCGAGCCGCACATCGTGGGGCCCCACACACCCGATCTCGCCAGGCCCGCCTCTCGGATGGCCGCGGATGTGGCCGAGCACGCCTATCCGGAAAAGCTCTCCGCTGCGCTGATCGGAAGCTGCACGAATTCGTCCTACGAAGATCTCGAGCGCGCGGCCGATCTCGCGCGACAGGCCGCGCGACTCGGTGCGCGTTCCAAAGCGGCGCTCTGGGTGACGCCGGGCTCCGAGCAGGTGCACTTGACGATCGAGCGGGACGGCCAACTCGCGGATCTCGAGGCCATCGGCGGAACCGTGCTCGCCAATGCGTGCGGCCCGTGTATCGGGCAGTGGAAGCGCGACGATGTTCCGGAAGGCGAGGCGAATTCGATCATCAGCTCCTACAACCGCAACTTCCGTCGGCGCAACGACGGTCGCGCGGAAACGCTCTCGTTCATCGCGAGCCCGGAGATCGTGATCGCTTACGCGCTGGCTGGCCGCTTGTCGTTCGATCCCGCCACCGACGAAATCGAAGCCGACGACGGGACCCGCTTCGTGCTCGACCCGCCGTCGCCCGCACCCGAAGTGCCGAGCCGAGGTTTCGTCGCCAGCCGGGCCGGTTACGTGGAGCCGCCCGACGAGCGGTCGGATATCGAGGTGGAGGTCGCGCCGGATAGCGAGCGCTTGCAGATCCTGCAACCATTTTCGGCTTGGGACGGTCGCGACTACGAGAAGCTCCCGCTGTTGGTCAAAGCCGCGGGGAAGTGCACCACGGATCACATCTCCCCGGCGGGTGTCTGGCTGCGGTTTCGCGGCCATCTCGACAACATCAGCGACAACATGTTCATCGGCGCCGTGAACGCCTTTACCGAGGAAACCGGCAAGGGGCTCGACCTGCTCTCGGGCGAGCGCTCCGTAGGTTTTGCGGCGATCGCGCGGCACTACAAGGCCGAGGGGCTGCGCTGGGTCGCGGTCGGTGACGAGAACTACGGTGAGGGTTCGAGCCGGGAACACGCGGCGATGTCGCCGCGCCTGCTGGGTTGTGCGGCGGTGATCGTCAGGAGTTTTGCGCGCATCCACGAATCCAATCTCAAGAAGCAGGGCGTGCTCCCGCTCCACTTCGAAAACCCCGAGGATTACAAGAAGGTGCGCGAGACCGATCGCGTGAGCATCCTGGATCTCGCCGACCTGGCGCCGGGAAGTAAGCTGCGGGCAGTCTTCCACCACGACGATGGATCGGAAGACGTCGCATCGACCCGCCACACCATGAACGAGGACCAGATCGCCTGGTTCAAGGCGGGTTCGGCACTGAATCTCTTGCGCCAAGGCTCTTGACCGGGCGCGCCCTGACGGCGCGGATTCGCGGCGGTGGCTGACGGAGATCGCCTAACCTCTGCACATGCCCGTGCGCACGCTCGTGATCGCAAATCCGAAGAGCCGAAACCGCGCGACGGCGCGGCGATTGAAGTCGCTCGAAGCGAAACTGCGGCATGCGCTCGGGCCGCTCGACTTCGAGTGCACACGCGCCCCTCGCGACGCCGAGCGAATTGCTCGGGAGGGTGTGCGCTCCGGGGTCGAGCGCCTCGTCGTCGCGGGAGGCGACGGCACGCTGAGCGAAGTCGTCACGGGTTTGCTCTCCGCGGGCCTGGGCGATTACGCTGCGGTCGGACTGCTCCCCGTCGGCACCGCCGGAGACTTTGCGCGCGGGCTTGGCGAGTCCCGCGACCTCGACGCGGCGATCGATCGAATCGCGGACGGAAAGACCCTGCGGGTTGACGCGGGTCGCGCCACCTACTGCTGCGACGATCGAGAAGGAGTCACCAGTTATTTCGCGAACATCGCGAGCCTGGGGCTCAGCGGCGACGTCGCCGAGTGGGTCAATCGAGCCGGCAAGGGGTTCGGCGGGCGGTTGTCCTATCTGCTCGGCGCGCTTCGCGGTTTGGCTCGCTACCGGAGTGAGCCCGTGTCGATCTCCGTGGACGGCGAGAGCGTCTTCGAGGGAGCGCTCGCCGCGGCCGCGATCGCCAACGGGCCGCGCTTCGGTGGGGGAATGCAGATCGCTCCGAATGCGCGCGTCGACGACGGGGTCTTCGACTGGGTGATCGTCCCCGCGATGTCGAGGCTCTCGCTGCTTCGGAAGATCCCGCTGCTCTACAGCGGCTCGCATCTTCGCGATTCGCGGATCCTGCACGGGCGGGGGAAGCGGGTCGAGGCGCGCGCGATGAATGGACCGGTGCGGATCGACGTCGACGGCGAGGCGCTGGGCGCGCTTCCCGCGCGTTTCGAAATTCTTCCCGGCGCGATTACACTGTTGGGTTTCGAGCCATGAGCGCCGAGATCTTCGAAGCGGTCCGGCGTGGGGCCGCGCGCGTCGCAGAGTGCGCCCGCTCGGTGTCGATCGATGACGATGCGCTCGAAGCACTCGCGCGGTGCGAGGATCTCATCGCTGATCCACCTGTGCCCGAGCCGGTCGATTATTACGTGGGCGCGCCCGAAGCGACCGCCGCCTACATCCTCACTTTGGATGCGATCAATTTTGGCTCGGGCTACTTCCCGTATCTCAACAAGCGTCCAGGCTGCTCGGGTTACTTCACGATCGCGATTTCGCTGAGGGAAAGTTGGGAGGCCGAAGGCCCCTGGGATGCGGACCGGCTCGCGTCGATCTCCGCCGGCGATTGCGCGCGGGTGACGGGTCAAGATCCGGCCGTTCCCGAAGTCGCTGAATTGATGTCGCTGTTTGCCCAGTCGCTGAACGACCTCGGCAGATTCCTGTTGGAGCGCTTCGACGGCGCAGCGACGGGTCTGATCGACGCCGCCGAGCGTTCGGCGGCGCGTCTCGCCGAAATCCTGATCGAGATGCCCCTCTACCGGGATGTCTCGCGTTATGCGGGTTTCGAGGTCCCGTTCTACAAGCGCGCCCAGTTGACCTCGTCCGACCTCGCCGCGGTATTCGATGGGAAGGGCTGCGGGGCGTTCGAAGACCTCGACCAGCTCACGATCTTTGCCGACAACCTGGTTCCCCACGTGCTCCGCCGCGAGGGCGTGTTGGTCTACACCAGCGAGCTGGCGGCTCGCATCGACTCCGGAGTGTTGCTGGAGGCGGGCTCTCCGGAAGAGGTGGAGATCCGGGCCTGTGCCGTTCACGCGGTGGAGCGCTGCCTCTCATCGATGCGCAAGTGCGGTGTCAAGTCGACGGCTCGGCAGCTCGATATGGGCCTCTGGCGGCGGGGGCAGCTTCCCGCGATGAAGGCGCACCCCCGGCACCGGTCGCGAACGACGAACTACTGACAGTCGAATCCTTCGGATTCGAGTTGCAGCGACGAGGCCTATTCGGCCTCGTCTGGCAGTCGAATCCTTCGGATTCGAGTTGCGGCGACGAGGCCTATTCGGCCTCGTCTGGCAGTCGAATCCTTCGGATTCGAGTTGCGGCGACGAGGCCTATTTGGCCTCGTCTCGCGATCCGGTTGTAAATCTGGGTTATGGTTCCGCCCGGCCACAGCCACGATTTCGAGCACAGTCGCGAAGGAGCACAATCTATGCAGGGAAATTCATCCGGAGGCGCGCTGGTCGCAGCGGCATTGATTCTCGGAGCCTCGATCGTCGGAGGCGCCTATCTGCTCGCGGGAGCGATGGATCGCGGATCCGCCGAACTCGCCGGTCTCAATAAATCGCTGAAGACCGTGGCGGCAGCGCCTGCGCCCGCAGCTCGACCCTCCGCTCCAGGGCGGCCGGATCCAGGTAAGGTCTACGAGATCGAGCTCGGCGACAGCCCGGTTCGCGGTTCCGACTCTGCGAAGATCACCATCGTGGAATGGGCCGACTTCCAGTGCCCGTTCTGTGTTCGCGTCACCCCGACGCTCGAAAAGATTGACGAGGAATACGGCGACAAGGTCCGCTTCGCCTTCAAACACCTTCCGCTCTCGATGCACACCAAAGCCCGAGCGGCCCACCAGGCTGCAGAAGCCGCGCATCGGCAGGGTAAATTCTGGGAGATGCACGACCGGATCTTCGCGAAGCCGAAGGATCTGAGCGAGGAGACCTACCTGCGCTACGCGAATGAGATCGGCCTGGACATCGAGAAGTACAAGAGCGATTTCTCGTCTTCATCGGTCCGGAAGGTGATCGATGCCGATCTCGCGAAGGCGCGCGAACTGGGCGTTTCGGGAACGCCGAGCTTCTTCATCAACGGCCGATTTCTGTCCGGCGCACAACCCTACAATGCGTTTGCGCGCGTGATCGACGAGGAGCTGGCGAAGAATTAGTCGTCGGGTGCCGACGGTTTGGTGAGTTCGACGATCGCGTCGGCGATCGCGAGCATTGCCGCTTCGGATGGCTGCGCGCTTCGGAGTTCGCGCCGCGCAGCTTCGATGACTCGCGCGCGGTCCAGCTCGGCGGGAAGCGCGACCAGAAGTTGAGCGATGCGCTCCCCGATCCTGAGCAAGGCGGGTCGCAGCTCCGACCGCAGATCTGGCAGGGTCTCGAGGGAAGTAAAATAGGGATCGCCGAGCGCGGCGATCTGCACTTCCCTGCCGGCTTCGATCAGCGCGACGAACAGCTCTCGGACGGCGCCTTCCGGTGGAGGCGTGACGCCCTGGCGCTCGGCCGCCGCTCGAACGCTTTCGGCCGCCTCATCGAGCACGAGCGCTTCGCGCGTCGGTATTGCAATCGGCAGTGAACTTCGCCGTTTGGCAGTGGCGACGAATGGCATCAGCGCGAGTCGTTCGTCGATCGCCGCCATCAGCGCTCGGAGCGGGTACGCGAGCTTCGGGGAATCCGATTTCTTGAAGTGCTCTTCGCGCAGCCGCGCGAGCGTTCCGTTGGCCTCGCTTTCGAGCAGCCAGCTGTTCAGGTCGGCGGCGAGTTCGGCGTGATCCGCGCGCAGGAGGATCGCCTTGCGGTCCCGTGTGATCGGCCCGAAGAGAACCAGATCCTTTCGGTCGCGCATCCAGCCGGGCGCTTCGAGGTCGTCTGTAATCGCCGCGTGGATCGCACCGTCCATCAGCGCGGCGAGGACCAACGCGTTGTCGGGAATCATGACCAGGGTTGCGGCCGGAAAGTGCGCGTGGGCGACGTGTTCGAGGTGGCCTCCCGCGTTCACGCCGATCCGCACCTGCGGGCGATTCAGATCTTCGATCTTCCGGAAGAGATCTTTGGGGCGGGCGATGGCGACCGCGCCTGTCTCGGCGACGGCGATGCTGAATCTCCCGATCGCGCTGCGCTCGGGTCGGACCGTGACCCCGGACATCGCGAGATCGAAGCGCTTGTTGATCAGGCCGCGACTCAGGTTGGGCCAGTTGAACTTGACGAATTCGATTCTGCGCCCGCGCGCCTCCGCGTAGGCTCGCGCCAGTGCGATGTCGAATCCCTCGAAGTCGGAGCGGTTCGTCTCGGACCCGACGCTGAACGGCGCGTAGTCGCCGCTCGTCCCGACGCGCAGCGGGGTGGCATTTGCGCCCGTGGCCGCAAGTCCAGCCGCGAGCAGCGCGCTCAACAGCCAGGCGCGGTCGCGTCGCGATTTCAGCTGCGGGCCTCTCCAGCGCATCCCGAGATCGCCCCCCACCGCTCTCTCCAGGCGCCGAGGATAGCCGAGACGGCAGCTCGCGAGTCGAGTTTGACCCCCGTGAAGAAATCGCCTAACCTCCCGCCTTCGTTGGGTTTCTGATGACTCCACCCAAAGTGCGAGCAGCGGCCCGACGCCCGCAAACAGCTCCGTCCGGGCCGAGCCGGGTCGCCCCCGAACCGGCCCGCTTCGACTGTGCGCCCGCGGCAAGGGGGTCCTGCCATGTTGTCATTAGAGGAAGTCGAACCGGGATCTCTGGTTACGCATCGCAATACGGGGCTCCGTTACACGATGGTGGATGCGGGTGACGACGAGGTGCTCCTCAGCCCCGAATCCGCCGAGATGCAGGATCTCGTGGTGCCGGTGAAGCTCTTCCGCGAAGAGTTCGTCTCGAGCGATCGATTCAACATGGGGCGCGGCCGATCCAAGAAGGGAGGCCGCAGCCGTCGCGCCAGCGCGCAAAGTGCCGCGCCGACCGGCCCCAAGGTCAAGGGAAAGATCAAGAAGTTGGTGCGCGAGCGCGGCTTCGGCTTCGTGCGAGGCGACGACGGGCGCGAGGTCTTCTTTCACCGCTCCGGTCTGGGTCAGAGTGACTACGATTCACTCGGCGAGGGGGATGTCGTGGAGTACGTCGTTCAGGAAGGCCCCCGCGGAGCCCGCGCCGAGAACGTTCGAGCGATTTCCGAATCCGATTGAGACGGGGCGCTCGTCGCCGCCCGTAACTTCCGGGGCGGGGTCGGCGGGGCCGCGCGCATTTCTTCAGACGCGATAGCGGTGGACGATGGGCAGGCGGCGTCCGGAGCCGAAGGCCTTCGGTGACGTTCGCAGAACCATCGGCGACTGGCGGCGCTTGTATTCGTTGCGATTGAGTCGCTCGACGACGTCGAGAACCATCTGTGGAGTCGCACCCGCGGGCGGAGTGATGCCTTCGGCGCTGAGTTCACCCTCGATCGCACTCTCGAGAATCGGGTCGAGTATGTCGTAGGGAGGCAGATCGTCGCTGTCGAGCTGATCGGGTGCCAACTCGGCGGAGGGGGGTTTTTCGATCGTGCGCGTTGGAATTCGTTCGCCGGTCGCGTTTGCGTGCCGCGCGAGCGCGTAGACGTCGCGCTTGTAGACATCCCCCAGCACTGCGAGGCCGCCGACGGTGTCGCCGTAGAGTGTGCAGTAGCCGATGCTCAGCTCGCTCTTGTTGCCCGTCGCGAGCACGAGCCGCCCCTCCGCGTTCGAGATCGCCATCAGCAAAGCGCCGCGGATTCGCGACTGGATGTTCTGGCCCGCGACTCCGTAGCTGTCCCGCTCTCCGATGAGCGAGCGAAAGCTGCTCAAGTAGGCGTCGTAGATGGGCGTTATGTCCACGCGCCGAACCTCGATACCGAGCGTGCGGCCGAGCGCTTCGGCGTCCTCGACGCTGTGATCCGACGAGAAGGGTCCCGGCATCGCGATGCCGACCACGCGGTCCGGCCCGAGCGCTTCGGCGGCCAGGTGCGCGGTGACCGCGGAGTCGACTCCGCCCGATACGCCGATCACGGCGCCGGGCGGAAGCCCCTGCTTGCGAAAGTAGTCCCGAATCCCGAGCACCAGCCCCGCTTCGAGCTGCGCGGCCGCATCCGGATCGTCGAACTCCGCCTCGGCCGACGGCGCCGATTCGCCGCCCAGATCGACGACTTCGAAGGCGGGCTCGAAGAGTGCGAGTTTCTTCTGCACGCGCCCGAGTGCGTCTACGGCGAACGAGCCGCCATCGAAGATCAACTCGTCATTCCCGCCGATCTGATTGACGAAACAGATCGGCACGCCGTTCTTTTGCGCCAGGTCTCCGATCACCTGTCGGCGTTCGGCCGGTTTCGATACGTGCCAGGGCGACGCTGACAGATTCACGATCAGCGTGCAGCCCGCATCCGAGAGTTCTGCGACGGGATCCGTCCGGTAACCCATGCGGTCGACCCAGGCATCCTCGCAAACCGTGAGCCCGATGAGCGGACCGCCGTCCCGCAGCGTCACCGGCTCGCGGCGGGTCGCGGGTGCGAAGTGGCGGCGCTCGTCGAAGACGTCGTAGGTGGGAAGCAGTGATTTTGCACGCACCGCGCGGCGCTCTCCGCCGGCGAGCAACACGGCCGCGTTGTAGAGCTTTGCGCGCCCGCTCTCGTCGCGGGGAACGACCGCTCCGAGCGCGATTGAGATATTTCGGGACATCGGCAGCAGTGCGTCGAGTTCGCCGAGCTGATCGCGAATGAATCCATCTCGCTCGAGCAGGTCCATCGGCGGATAGCCGGTCAACACCATCTCGGGCAGCACCACCAGATCCGCTCGTTCGCCAATCGCCTTGGCGGCGGCTTCTTCGACGAGGCGGCGGTTGCCCGCCAGATCGCCGACAGTGGGATTGATCTGAGCGATGGCCAGCCGCATCACCGCAGGATCGGCGGCGCGTTCGTCGCCGTCAAGGCGTCGCACGACCCCATGCTGGGGTCACGTTTCCGCGGGAAAGTAGACGTAGGTGAGGTCGCCGAGGCAGGCGGGTTTCTCCGACCCCTCGACCTCGAACCGGACCGAGATGGTGGCCCGGATGCCGCCGCGCGGAACTTTGCGCGCATTCTTGATGTTCGCCGACATGCGGATTCTCGATCCGGAGAGCACCGGAGTCGAGAGCCGCAGCCTTTCGATGCCCGCGTTGATGACCGTCTCGCAATTCTCGATCAGCAGCAATTTCGGCAGCAGGACGGGTGTGAGCGCGACGGTGAGGTAGCCGTGGGCGATCGTCGACTCGAAGGGGGATTCTCGCTGGGCTCGCTCGACGTCGCAGTGAATCCATTGGCGGTCCCCGGTCGCATGCGCGAACGCGTCGATTTGTTGCTGGGAGACCTCGATCCAATCGGTCGGGCCGAGTTCTCGGCCGACCAGGTCTGCGAGGGCTGCCACGTTCGGGATGGTGGTGGGATCTGCCAAATCAGTCGCCGTGAATCGCGTTGACGAAGGCGTCGTGTAGGGCGGTTCGGATTCGTTCGCGGGTGGCGCTCCCGTACACCTCGCGGAACGCCTTCAGGGGGATGATGCCCTTGGCCATCGAGCGGTGCCCGCCGCCCACCCCGAGTCCCTCGACGACGGCGCGCACGACGTCTCCCGCAGCGCGCACGTAACCCACGTTGCGAACCGAGAAGACGAGATCGGAGCCGACGATCCCCGCCGCGATCGCCCACTCGGCACCCTCCGCCTGAAGCCCCAGATCTGCGACCTGGGGGATCACTTCTTCGCCGACGCGCCCGAGCACGAGCAGGTGGATGCCCTCTTCGACCTCGGTGTTCGCGAGCGCGCGGCCGAGTGCGCGCAAGCCGCCGGTTGGCAGCGCGGGGCGCTCGATGCGTCGCAGCAGTGCTGGGCTGTGGCTCGCGTGGAGGTAGGCAAACGCCGCCATGTCGTGATGGCTCGTCTCTCGACCGAGCAGTTGTGTGTCGCTCTTGATGCCGTAGACGAGCGCGGTCGCGAGCCTGGGAAAGAGATCGAGTCCCGCGGCGCGGATGTACTCGGTCAGGACCGTCGCGGTGGCGCCGTAATTGGGGCGGATGTCGCGGAATACCGCGTCGTAGCCCGAGCGTTCAGGGTGATGATCGATCACCACGTCGACCGAGCGCACCCGCGCGGGCATGTTTTCGCCGAATACCGTGGGCTGGACGTCCAGCAGCGCCAGCCCGTCGAACTCGTCGAGTTCATCCGAGGTGACGGTCCGGACGTCGATCCCGAGCGCATCGATCATCGCGAGATTCTCGGGGCGTTTGACCTCGCCGAACGAAATCAGCGGAGCGGTCGGGCGCTTGCGACCGAGCAGCGCGCGCAACGCATAGCCGCAGGCGATGCCGTCCGGATCGGGGTCGGGCTGCAGCAGGATACCGAGTTTCTCCCTCGGCTCGACGAGTTCCCGCAATTCCACCACCCGATGCAGGTTGGCGAGGTGGGCGAACTCTTCGTCGATGTCATCTCGAATCAGCGAGCGCAATCCCGTTCGCAGCAGGCACGGGTGCTCGGGCAGGTCTTCGGAATCGACCTTGTCGGAGAGTAGCAGTATCGGTGCTTCGGGCCGGGCTTGTGAGATCGCGGCAACCGCGGCCCGAACGAACGGGAGGTCTTCGCTCACGAGTGCGAATTCGTCCCCGACTTTCGGGTTGAGCTTCTCGATCCCCTCGACGGTGAGCCCGCCCTGCAGGGAGTGGAATCCCGCTGGGCGCGCACGCGGTTCGTCCTCGCGCGGAACCCAGCTGAGAACCTCGATCTCGCCGGTGCCGATGCGGCCCCACAAGCGGGCTAGCTCGGCTCCGTCGCAAAGAATGATACGGCGCGACACGGGTCTCCCACCAATCTGAATGCTGCGGATCGCGCAGATCCGCGTGCGCTCGGGCGAGGCGGCCAGCGGGTCCAATCTCGCGGCTGATTCGCTCGCTACATCGATCGAGGGATCCGCTGCGGCAGCGTTTTCCCCCCAGATTTCCCGGAATCGTCAGCCAACTCCGAGCGGGCGCGAGTGTAGCGAGATCGGTTGGAGTGCGCGGTCCCGCGGGGCAACTCCCGTGCTCCAAGCTGCCGGATTCTGGGCGAAAAAATCGCCTGACACGCTGAAATCCGATTGAAGGATTTCGATTCGAGGAGTACGGTGGAGTCGTACGCGAACGGTCGCGGCTCAAGGAGATCCGAGGTCTCGCTTCCGCTGACCGCACCACATGCCGCGTGACCTGCGTACGAGATTGGTGTCGGCGGGGGTGGGCAAAAGATTCGCGCCGTCGCAGCCAAACGGCCGACCATGCGAATCAAGGCGCGGGAGGTTTCCCCGGACCCGGGAGCTTCCAACATGCGCTCGGAGCACGAGAGGAGTTCTCTCAGTAGCAGCCAAGGTGTGGCCTCATCCGTTCGGGATGTGAACCGGTACACAGCGGCTGACTCCGGCTCTCCTCGAAGGCGCTCAGTCGGACACGCGAGCCACTCCTGGTCGGCGATGTCGCACAGGAGCTCGGGGGAATTCCGCAGCGCCGCTCCGGCTACCTTTCAGGGCCTGCCCCGTCGGAGGCCCGGGGGACACCCGCCGCCTCGGTGACCGAGAGTTTCAGCCCCGGAGTCCACGCGGTCGCGAGTGCGGGTCTACTCCGCAGCGAACCGCGGTTCCATCCAACCCGCCAAGCGCCCCGAACGTCTCGTTTTCTCTGGTATTCTCCCTCGGCTGGACGAGGAGCCGCCGCGTTGCCGACGTGCGGGCGGCGGCCCGATCGGGTCGGTCCAATCGAATCGGGTTTTTCGCGGGCGGGGAAGCCGGAGTTTCCCCGCCTAAACAATATCGGGGCGAGAACCATGCGCGATGTTCGGATGAAGGGCTTTGCCGAGCGAGCGGATGTGGAAGAAGTCCAGGATTTTCTCCGCGGGCAGATCCGTCCACTCGAGTCCGAGGCGGTGGCGCTTCTTTCGTGTGTCGGTCGGGTATTGGCCGAAGACGTGCGCGCGGAAGTCGACGTGCCCGGTTTCGCGCGCTCTGCGATGGACGGTTATGCGGTGCGCGGCGAAGATACCTTCGGTGCGAGCAGCTACGACCCCATCGCGCTCGACGTCCTCGGAGAGGCTCTGCCCGGCAAACCCTTCGCGGGTCGCGTGGAGCGCGGGTCGGCGATTCGGGTGATGACGGGCGCTCCGATTCCGGCGGGCGCGGATGCCGTGGTGATGGCGGAAGTCTGCGAAGAGCGGGAAGGTCGGGTCGAGATCAGCGAAGCGGTGGCGCCGCGCAAGAACATCGGCGCGATTGGCGAAGACATTCGCGTCGGCGATCTCGTTTTGCGAGCGGGCCGCCGCCTGCGGCCGCAGGATGCGGGCGTGCTCGCCTCGATCGGCGTGGCCGCTCCCGCGTGCGTGCGGCGCCCGCGGGTGCAGCTGGTCATCACGGGAGACGAGTTGCTTCCAGCGGGCAGCCGGCCCGACGGCCCGCGCATCGTCGACAGCAACTCGGTGGTCGTGCGCTCGCTGGTCGTGCGCGACGGGGGCGAGCTGCTGCCCTACGAAATTCTGCCCGATCGCCCGGAGGTGATTCGCGAGGCGCTCGCCAGTGCGGAAGCCGATGTGGTGATCGTCACGGGTGGAAGCTCGGTGGGAACCGAAGACCACGCGCCGCGATTGGTCGCAGAACTCGGGAGCCTCGACTATCACGGCATCTCGATGCGCCCCTCGAGTCCGACCGGAGTTGGCCGGATCGAGCACCGATTGGTCTTTTTGCTGCCCGGCAACCCCGTGAGTTGCATGTGCGCCTACGAGTTCTTCGCGGGGCCGAGCCTGCGCGCATTGGGAGGGCGCTCGCGCGAATGGCCGCACCGGCGCGTGCGGCTCCCACTCGCTCGCAAGATCAGCTCCGCGGTGGGTCGGACCGATTACGTGCGCGTCGCCGTAGAGAATGAAAAGGTCATTCCGATCGCCACGTCGGGCGCGTCGATCCTGTCCTCGACCGTGAGCGCCGACGGCTGCGTGATCGTTCCGCGCGAGTTGGAGGGCATGGTGGAGGGCGCCGAGGTCGAGGTCTTGCTCTACGACGACGAAAAGCCCGCAGAGGTGATCCCGTGAAGCAGCAGCAGTTTCTCGAAGTGATCGAGCGCGACGAAGCCGAGCGCCGCTGGCGCGCGACCCTCGACATCGCCGCGGTGCCCGCAGAAACGGTGGCGCTCGAGAACGCCCTGGGTCGGGTGCTGGCCGAGGACGTTCGGGCCGAGGTCGACGTGCCCGGTTTCGATCGATCCAACATGGACGGCTTTGCGGTTCGCGCGGAGGACACCTACGGGGCCACCGAGATCGAGCCCATCTTGCTGCAGCTCAACTTCGAAACGATCCCTACGGGCGTCGCGCCGAGCCAGGAAGTGTTGTCGGGAACGGCGACAGCGATCGCGACCGGCGGGATGTTGCCCCGCGGGGCCGACGCCGTACTGCCCGTCGAGTTCCCCGACGTCCAGGGAGAATCGGTCGTCGTCAGGCGCGAACGCGTTCCGGGTGCCGCGGTGTCGTTTGCGGGAACCGACATCGGCTGGGGGGAGACCGTCGCCTTCAGCGGTGCGCAACTGACCTCTCGAGAAACCGGTGTGTTGGCGGCCATTGGACGCAGTGAAGTGTCGGTGGTGGGGCGCCCGCGGGTCGCGATCCTCTCCACCGGAGACGAGATCGTCCAACCCGGCGAGAGAATGCGGCCCGGCCTGGTGTTCGACAGCAATGGTCGGATCCTCGCGGATGCCGTGCGCGAGTTGGGCGGGGAGCCGATCTTTCACGGCGCGTTTCGAGATGATGAAGCGGGGCTTCGGGCGGCGCTCGGCCGAGCGCTGAAGGACGCCGATCTGGTGATCCTCTCGGGTGGGACCTCGAAGGGGGAGGGCGACCTCAACGCCCGCGTGGTCGGGGATCTCGACCCCGGAATCATCGTACACGGCGTCGCCCTCAAGCCCGGCAAGCCGATCTGCCTGGCGGCGAGCGGTCGCATCCCGGTCGTCGTGCTGCCGGGTTTCCCGACCTCGGCCGTGTTCACCTTCCACGAATTCGTCGCCCCGGTGATTCGCGAGCTGGCCGGGCTTCCGCCCGGCGATCGCGAGCACCGGCTCGCCCGTCTGGCGACCAAGACTTCGTCCGAGCGCGGGCGCCTCGAATACCTGCTCGTGGGCCTGGTGCGGCGCCCCGATGGCGAACTGGCCGCATATCCCATGGGCAAGGGCAGCGGCTCCGTCACCTCGTTCAGTCGGGCGGATGGCTTCGTGCGCATCCCGCGCAACACCGAGATCGTCGACGCCGACACGCAGGTGGAGGTCACATTGCTCTCGCGCGAACTCGAGGTTGCGGACTTCGTCGCGATCGGCAGCCATTGCGTGGGGCTCGACGTCATCGCGGGTGCGCTCGCGCGCGAGGGCTTCCGGGTCAAGCTGCTCGCCGTCGGAAGCCAGGGGGGCCTGACCGCGGCGCTGCGCGGAGAGTGCGACGCCGCGCCGATTCATCTGCTCGACCCCGCCAGCGGCGAATACAATCGGCCCTTTCTCGACGCCTCGCTGCGCCTGTTGCCGGGCTACGCGCGCCAACAGGGCGTCGTCACCCGAGCCGACGAAACCCGCGACATCGAATCGCTGCTCGCGGATCCGCAGCTGCGCATGGTCAATCGCAATCGGGGCAGCGGCACGCGCATCTTGATCGATCAATTGCTCGGAGAGCGCCGCCCGCCGGGCTACCCCTACGAACCCCGTTCCCATTTTGCGGTCGCCGCAGCGGTTTCGCAGGGGCGCGCGGATTGGGGGGTGACGATCGAAACCGTGGCCCGCCAGGCCGGATTGCACTTTCGCGGTCTCCAGGCCGAATACTATGATTTCGCGATTCCCGCGGATCGCTGGGATCGCCCCGCCATCCGGGCGTTGCGCGAGCTGCTCGCGGAAGGCACGAGCGTGCGCGCCGAGTTGGCCGAATTGGGTTTCGGAAGCAGGGAGAGCGGTTGATTGGCCGGCCAGTTGCGGCGTGGTTCTCGGGTGGGAAAGTACCGGCTCGATCGCAAGGTCGGCCGAGGTGCATTCGCCGAGGTCTGGAAGGCGCGCGACACGGTCGAGAATCGCGCGGTGGCGCTCAAACTCGCCTACCCCGACGCGGTTGCAGAGTGGGGCCGCAAGAAGATCGAGCACGAGGCGCGCATTGCGAGCCGGCTCGAACACCCCGGTATCGTTTCGATACGCAATGCGGATTGGATCGATGGGCGCTTCGCGATCGTCACGGACCTCGCGATTTCCAACCTCGCCAACTACGGCCGCGCGCGGCGATCGGCGAGCACCGCGCTCGAGATCATTCGCGAGGTGGCCTCCGGGCTCGCATACGCCCACGAGCGGCGCATTTTTCACCGGGACGTCAAGCCCGAAAACATCCTGATCTTCGCGGACGGCCGCGCGGCGTTGACCGACTTCGGCTCTTCGCGCTTCGCGAAGGGAGTGGAGCGCACCGTGACGGATGCCGGGACGCTGGGCTACATGGCGCCCGAGCAGGCCTACGGGCGCGGTCGCTTGACGTCCGACGTGTTTTCGCTCGGATTGATCGCCTATGAGGTATTGACGGGCGTGCTGCCGACGTGGCCCTTCGACTGGCCGCCCGAGGGGCACGAGCGATTTTGCGCCAAGGTGCCCGAGGCGATTCAACCGGTATTGCGCAAAGCCGCGCGCTTCGATCCGCGACGCCGCTATGTGGATGCGGGTGAGCTCTACACCGCGCTCGAGCGCGCGTTCAGCCAGGCGTCGCGCCCCACGCCGGTGAAGAAGGTGCGGCGCAAGCGCAAGGCGCCGCCGTCCCCGCTCGCCGTCCAGGCCAATGCCTTTCGCCGCGTCCACGGCAAGGGCCTCGGAATGCGTTATTCCTGTCGGCGTTGCGACAGTCCGATCGCCGAAGAGATGCAGTACTGCCCCTGGTGCGGAGCTTCGGATAATTCCTACCGGGACGTCACCCGCTTTCCGTTGGTCTGCGGCGACTGCGAGCGCGGTGTGCGCCCCGAATGGAATGCCTGCCCCTGGTGTTATTCGGGGCGCTTCGAGGGCAACGGGAAGGCGCCGCCCGAAGACCCCAAGGCCACTCGGACCTGCGCGGGTCGGGGTTGCGAGGGGCAGCTGCGTCCCTTCATGCGCTACTGCCCGTTGTGTAAACGCAAGGTCAAGCGCGTCTGGTCGCATCCCGCGTTGCCCGATCGCTGCCCGCGCTGTCGCTGGCCGACCTCGTGCGCGTTCATGCGTTTTTGTCCCTGGTGCGGCCGTCGGGAGCCCCGAGCGGGCTCGTTCATGCGGTCGCGCTGAAGCCCCGAACGAGAGAAGGGAGTCAGGCGATCGCCCGTCGCAAACGAGATTCGAGCCGTCGCCGACCGAGAAGATCGACTTCGGCATCGGCTTCGGAGCCGCCGATCGAACTCGAAGTCGAGGAACTCGCTGCGGGTGGGGACGGCGTCGGCCGCGCGCCCGACGGTCGGGTGGTCTTCGTCCCCTTCACCGCGCCGGGCGATCGCGTGCGCGTGCGAATTACGGATCGCCGGTCCAACTACTCGCGTGGCGTGGTAGAGACACTGCTCGAGCCCGGCCCCCAGCGCGCGGATCCGGTTTGCGCCGTATTCGGATCTTGCGGCGGCTGTGCGTGGCAGCACGTCGACTACGCGGCCCAACTCGACGCAAAGCGGATGATCGCGTTCTCGGCGCTGCAGCGGATCGGCGGCTTTGCGCTGCCCGATCACATCGCGTTGCCGATTACGCCATCGCGATCCCCCTACCGCTACCGCACCCGCAGCCGGGTGGTGGTCTCGGCGGGAAAGGTCGGGTACCGCCGCCGACGCTCGCACGCCATCGCCGCGACGCGCCGCTGCCCGATCCTCTGCGAGGATCTCGAGGTGCACCTCGCGGAGTTGGCCGACGATCCGCCCGCAACCGATGGCGAATGGGAGCTGTTCGCGGGCCGCAGCGCCGACCTCGACGCGCCCGCTACGCGAGCCCTGCCGCTGCCCGCGAAGGGCGGTTCGCGCTTGTGGCTGGCCGTCGGAGAAGACCGCATCGGTGTTTCGCCAGGCGTCTTCGTCCAGTCGAACGCGGGGCTTCTCGACGCGCTCTCTTCAGCCGTCTCGAGAGCCGCCGGAACGGGCCGGCGGGTGTTCGATCTGTTTTGCGGAGCGGGCTTCTTCACGCTCGGCCTGGCGCGAAACTTCGAAGCGGTGCTGGCCGTCGAATCCAATCCGGTCGCGGCCGGCGATCTGGAAGTCAATCTTCGCGAAGCGGGTATCGGCAATGTTCGCGTCGTCGCGAGTTCGGTCGAGGCTGCGCTGGACGATTTGGAGATCGCGCAGCTCCATCCCGACCGGGTGGTGGTCGACCCGCCGCGCACCGGCCTCGGCGAAGCGGTCGCCGAGCAGATCGCCAGGATCGGACCCGAGCGAATCGTCTATCTCTCGTGCGATCCAGCCACCCTCGCGCGCGATCTCTCGGTGTTCGATCACCACGGCTATCAGCTGATCGACGCGCAGTGTTTCGATCTCTTTCCCCAGACCCCACACGTCGAGATGCTCGCGGTCATGCGCCGCGCGTGAATGTCGCTGAAATGCGTCGTTTAGTTGCGGATCCCGCGGGTCAGGCTTCGATCAGGCCGTGGCGCACCGCGTAGCGCACGAGTTCGGTCGCCTTTCGGACGCCGAGTTTGCGCATCAGGCTGGTGCGGTGCGCTTCGACGGTCTTGGTGCTGATGCCGAGCTGTGTCGCGATTTCCTTGGCGGCGAGACCTTCGGCGATCAGGTGCAGCACTTCCCGCTCCCGCGCGGAGAGAACCGAGAACGGTTGCTCGGTGGCGGGCTGCGGATCGCGAATCTGGGCCACGATCTCGCGCGCGACGGTCGGGCTGAAGTAGCTCCCACCTCGCACGACGGCGCGAATCGCGGAGATGATTTCGCTTCTGCGCGCGTTCTTGAGCACGTAACCGTCCACACCCAGCGCGACCGCGCTCTGGATCATCGGGGGGTCCGCGTGCACGGAGAGCAGGATGGTCTTGGTCTCTGGGTGTTTGGTTCGGATGCGCTCGAGCGTCTCCAGACCGCTCATCCGGGGCATGGAGATGTCGAGGATCACGAGGTCGGGTTGGTTCTTGTCGATCTGTTCGAGGACCTCGCGGCCGTCCGAGGCCTCGGCGCAGATGTGGATATCCGCCTCCGTCTCGATCAGGTGGCGAACACCCTCCCGCACTACGCTGTGGTCGTCGGCGATTAGAACCTCGATCATGGCTTCAAAGTACACCCCAATTCGCCACCTGCGCAAAGAATTTGATCAAAATGGGGCCTTTATTGGTCTGGATGGATCGGCCGGATGTGGTCTAATAGGAGCGGATCCGAGTTCAATCCCCCGGGGAGCCCCGGTGCCGCGAATCAATTCCGCCGTCCATCCCTCCCGTCGCTATGCCCGACGCCTGATCCTCTACGTCGAAGGTCCCCAGGATCGCGCGATCTTGAGGGCCTGGGCGTATCGGTTGCTGCCGTCGATGAGCAGGGAACTCTTCGGCGCGTCGGTCATTCTCGGGGGCCGCCGCCCGGCTCGGGCCGCCGAACACTTCCACAGCGCGGGCGGGCTGGAGGCGGGCCTGGCGGGCCTGTGCGTATTGGATCGCGACGACGGCAATCAGCCGCCGCCCGGCTCGGGCGTGCCGGGCCTCGAGTTCTTCACCTGGGGTCGCCGCCACATCGAAAGTTACCTGCTCGTCCCCGCGGCGATTCAGCGCACCTTGATCGCCGCCGACGGCGATCAGCGGATTCGCCGCGCGATCGATGCGGCGCTGCCGGGTTCGGTCGACGAAGCCGCCTACGGGCAGATCGACGCGAAGCGACTGTTCGGGCCCAACGGTGAGCTGCCCCGCATCGTCGGCCAGCCGATCTCCGTCCAGCGCGTGGCGCGCGCGACGCGAATAGACGAACTGCACCCGGACGTGCACCGACTCTTCGACCGAATGCGCGAGGGGTTGGGGGTTGCGGGCCCACGAGCCTGAGGCCGTGGTCGAGCTGAATCTCGATCCGGCCGTCCGCCGCTCGCGCGCGGATGCGGTGACGCGCGCGCTGGAGGACGCGGTCGCGGATTCGTCCGCGGGGCTTCGCGGTTCACTCGAGCGCGGGACGAGCGACCCCTATAGCGACATCGACGTCTTCTGGGAACTTCCCGACGCGCAGTTTCTCGACGCCATCGACGATCTCTCCGCGATCCTGGCCCCGGTCGGGCCGATCGAATCGATTCGCGCGGATCCGCTGCTGCAGAATTCCGACAAGCGCCAGCTCATCTTCGTTCAATTCGCCGACCTGCCACTCTACTGGCGCGTGGACATCGAGGTTTTTGCGGCGTCGATCGAGAGAGACGGCGACTACGACCTCGACAACATCGACGCCCGCGGCGATCGCTGGTCGCTCACCCACAGCGCGCTCGCGAATGGCGTCGCCGCGCTGAAGTCACTGCTGCGCGGCGATCCGGACAGGGCGCGCGAGTCGCTCTGCAGCGCCTACGCGCGTATCGATTGTCCGATCCCCGATGGCTCCGCGTTGGATCAGATCGCCGAACTCGCCGAAATCGTCGGTGGCATCGATCTCGAACAGGCCGAACTCGTGCGGCGCCTCCAGCTTCACTGCGAAGCGGCGCGGGCGGTCATCGAAAGCGGCGCTGGCGGGTCTCAGCGCCGCTAGTGAATCCGAAGGATTCACCGGCCAGCTGAGACCGTGAGGTCTCAGCG
>JAFDBP010000167.1 GCA_019313245.1 Deltaproteobacteria bacterium | reverse complement strand
TGCTCGACGCGCTGTGGCCGGGTGTGCACGTCACCCCGGCGGCGCTTTCCGCGGCCATTCAGAGAGCCCGCCAGGCGGTGGGCGACGACGGCGAACACCAGGCGGTGCTGCAGACCGAGCACGGCAAGGGCTTTCGCTTCGTGGCGGAGGTGATCGATCTCTCGCCGCCGGAGACAGCCGAGCCAGCCCAGGAACTGGCTCTGCCGACACCCGAGACGGATCGGCCTGGACCAACCGGGGCGGCCCAATCGTCGCTGATCGCCGAACTCAAGCGCCGCAACGTCTTCCGAGTGGCTGTCGCCTATGGGATCGTCGGTTGGCTACTCGTCGAGATCGCCTCCGTTGTGCTGCCAACCTTCGACGCGCCCAATTGGGTGATGAAGGTCATCACCTTCTTGGTGATCCTGGGTTTCCCGCCCGCGTTGGTCCTGGCCTGGGCGTTCGAGCTGACGCCCGAAGGGATCAAGCGGGAGGCAGCGGTCGATCCGGCTGAGTCGATCACGCAGCGGACGGGCCGCAAGCTCGACTTTGCGATCATCGCGTTGTTGGCGCTCGCCGTCGTATTCCTGGGTGTGGAGCACTACGTGCTGGAAGCGAATCCAGAGCAGACGACCGTAGCTGTGGAGACAGCAGAACCGGGAAAGTCGATCGCGGTGCTGCCTTTCGTAAACATGAGCTCGGATCCCGACCAGGAGTATTTCGCGGACGGGATCTCGGAAGAGCTGCTCAACACGCTGGCGCAGTTCGAGGACCTTCGTGTAGTGGGACGTACCTCGTCGTTTTCTTTCAGGAAGTCCGATGCGAATCTGACGGAGATTGGCGAAGCGCTCAACGCTGACGTAATCCTGGAAGGGAGTGTGCGCAAGGCGGGTGATCGGGTGCGCATCACTGCACAGCTGAACAATGCCAAAAGCGGTTTCCACATCTGGTCGGAGGTCTACGAACGCGAACTCACCGACATCTTCGCGATCCAAACGGAGATCGCGACAGCCATTACGGGTGAGCTGCGCGTGAATTTATCATCAGAAGAACGCGAACGACTCGCTAGATCTCCGACACAGAACCTCGAGGCCTATCAGGCTTATCTCCAGGGCAAGCGGCACCTGGTTTCGGAAGAGACGGTCGAATCGATCAAATTATTCGAAAAAGCCATCGATCTCGATCCGGAATTCGCACTGGCTTATGTCGGTCTCGCAGACAGCTTCATGGTCGAAGATGACTCCGCCGGTTTCCTTCGAATGGCTGTGCTTGAAAGAGCACAGGCAATGGCAAACACGGCATTGGCGATAGACGCTGGGTTGGGAGACGCTCACGCAGTCCTCGCGCACATCCTGTGGTTGGAGACCGATTTCGAAGGCGCCGCAGCCGCGTATCAACGCGCAGTGACGCTGGGCCCCAGCTCCCAGAGGGCCTTTTTCGAATACGGCAGTCTCTTGTTTTTCAAGTTTGGCCGGTACGAAGAGGCGCTCGCGCTGACCAAGAGAGCTGTCGAGTTGGATCCTTTGTCCGCTGAGCCAATCCAGCTGGCCGGTGAGATCCTCCGCGCGCTTGGGCGCCTCGAGGAGAGCCAGAGGTGGCACGAGCTAGCGCTCGAGATCGATCCAGATTTCGCCGGAGTCTACTTTGGAGTCATGGCGCACCACTGGTTCGATACTGGGAGAATCGACGAAGCCATCATCTCGCACAGGAAGGGTCTCATCATCGATCCAAACGCATGGAGTTACGCGATCTACGGCTGGCTCTGGCTCGAACTCGGCGACCCCGATGAGGCCGAGCACTGGATCTCGCGCGCCTACGAGATGGATCCCGAGCAGTATTACGCGGTTGGCGCGCTGCAAGCTCTCGCGATTTTTCGAGGGGATGATGCAGCCGCACGAGTTTACGGCAACAAAGCCTATGAAATCCGACCACGAGACGAACTCTCGCTGACCTTTTTGAGAGATCGCAAAGTCAGAGAGGGACGCTATGAGGAGGCACGCGCTCTCTACGAGGAGCACTATCCCGAATTGGTGATCGAAGGGAATCCGAGAGTCGAACAATCCAACGTCCGGCACGCCATCGATCTCGCGTTGGTCCTGGACAGGGCCGGCGATCAGGAGCAAGCGGAACTGCTCCGCGATCGCTGCCTCGAGGAGCTCCGAGGCGTGCCGCGCGCCGGCATACGCGGGTCTTTCTACTTCGACGCGTTCATCCATGCCCAGCGCGGCGAGAAGCAGAAGGCGCTGTCGGCGCTGCGGGAGGCCATCGACGCGGGTGTGCGTGGAGCGTGGTGGTGGGAATTCGATAAGCCTGAAATGGAGCTTTTGCACGACGAACCTGAGTTCCAGGCGATATTCGCCCAGATCAAAGCAGACATCGCCGCTCAGCTGGCACGGGTGCGGGAGCTGGAGCGCAACGGGGAGTTGGAACCGATCCCTGAGATCTCATTAACGACTCAATAATCTCCCGCTCCTGGACATCTACCCGCAGGCCCCCGGTGAGAATCTGAATCGTCGGCTCATCGACTCACTTGATGAATAGATTCCTAATAAAACTCGACTTTCAATTCCAGCCGGTCATCTTCTACCGCTTGAACCGTAATCGACACGCCACTGACCCAATCGGTAAAGGTTTCATCGAGCTGCAAGACAGGATTCGATCTTCGAGTGCCCCCGATGGGGTCAATGAGGCTTCCATTCCGATGAACCGATTTGGGTTTTTCCAGCAAGATGAGAGCGCCCTCCAAATTCATCGTTTCAGGGATGTAGGCATCAAAACCCGCGCGCCTTCGGTATTCGATGTAGAAATTAGATCCGTCGCCGCGGGGAATCTTGATTCCTTTTAAGCGCTCATATCCGACTCCATCGAATCCGCGCAGGGGATTGATCGAATAGATGCCGTCCGAAGTGACCGTCTGGTAATAACCGAACAAGGTCAGATCGGAACGCGGAGCATCCAGATCCTGGACCCAACCCATGTGTTCCAGTTGAACCAGATTGGGATAGCCGGAACCGTTTCCCATCACGTCACAACCGGAGCCGTATGCGATGTACTGGCATGGGGGAGCATCCGGACTGAGCAGGCGATCCACCTGGCCTTCGCGGCAGGACAAGAATCCCGAATGACCCAGGCCGATCGTGTGGCCGAATTCGTGAATCA
>JAFDBP010000166.1 GCA_019313245.1 Deltaproteobacteria bacterium | reverse complement strand
CACTGCTGCAAGGGGATCAGCGATTCATAGAGGGCTCTCGTTGAATCTTCGCCGGGGTCCGGCTTGCCGTATCGCTCCGGGTTCCAACCCGAGCAGAGGTTCTTCGTGTAGCCGTCGCGCCACTGGGCGGTGCCCGACACGCGCATCGAGAGCATGTCTTCGATCAGCGTGATGTTGATCGCGGCTTCGACCTCTTTGTCGTTGTAGTTGCCGTAGGTGAGGCTGGTCGAGACGCCGAACTCGCCGTCCGGCATCGCCGAGCGGATCATGATCGCGCCCGCGGTGGCGTTGCGGCCGTTGACGCTGCCCTGCGGCCCGCGCAGCACGTCGATGCCGTCGATGTCGAAGAGCTGGCCGAGCTGGATCGCGGGCGAGTTGATGTTGACGCCGTCCTGGTAGACGGCGACGGCGCCCGCCGCGTTGGCGTTGTAGTCCTTCAGCCCGATGCCGCGGATGAAGATGGTCGGGTTCGACGCCGCGAAGGCGGTGTTGATTTCGAGGTTGGGCGTGTAGTCGGCGAGGTCGGCGATGTCTTCGATCCGCAGCGCCTGCAGGTCGCCGGCGCTGAACGACGTGCTCGAGGTCGGGGCGTCCTGGAGCGTGTTCTGCTTCTCGCCGGTAATCAAGATTTCCTCGATGTCACCGGCCTGGAAGAGCATCTCGCTGCGGTCCATCATCAGGGGCTCGCCGAAGTCGACGTCATCGGTGTCGCTCTCGTCGTCCGTCGGATCGGTGAGGTCGTCGATCTCCTCCGCCGCGGCTTCCTCGTCGGGGTCGGCGGGATCCTGGGCCGAGGCGGGGACGACCAGTAGCGATGCGGCGAGCAGGAGCGCGAGCTTACGCTGCCAGAACTTCAAATCGAGCATGCGATTTCCCATGGCGAGCATCGGTCTCTTCCGATCGATGATCGGTTATCTGCATCCCGATGGTAAGGGGGTCCGGGCAATTCCGCCTGATCGGAAGCTGATCCTTTGCTGATCTTTGTCTCACGCTTCTGAACCTTGCCTGTCACTCGTGGTGTCTGAGGGGTATACGAGAGATTCGCAGTTTTTGCACCCGATTTCAGGCATTCCGTTGAGCCGGTGGGGTATACTGAGCCGCTCGAAATTTCAGCACATGCATCGCGTCTTGCAAAAGGGTCGACTCGCTCGGAGCGGACCCCTAGGTTGAAGCAGGAACGCAGGGAGAAACTAGGGTGAAACCCGTTATCGCAATCCTCTGGATCCTCAGCCTCGTATTGGCGGTTGGTCTGACCCGGTTCGCGGCCCCGGGAGGCTCCGAATCCGGCCCTTCCTTCGACGAGGCCTTCGACGAGGTCGACCCGCTCCGGCGCGCCTACCTGATCAGCCGTTCGCTCCAGGATCTCGACGCCGAGCGGCTGCCCGAACTGCTCCAGGCGCTCGCAGACCGCAGGATGGGGATCGTGAACGAAGAGGTGCGGCTGGTCATGATCGCCTGGGCGCGTTTCGACGCTCCGGGCGCGTTCGCGTGGGCGCAGGAGGGACCGAAGAGCTGGCGGCCGGTACTGACCGACCAGGCCATGTACGCCTGGGCCTACCACGACGGCCCCGGGGCGCTGCGCAAGCTGGAATCGATCGAGGAGCCCGAACTCAAGCTGCGGCTGAGGTCGGCGGTGGTCGACGGCTGGATGCGCAGCGAAGACAAAGAGGGCGCCACGGAGTTCATCGCCAATTTCCCCGACCTGAAGCGGCGGGGGCGGCTCTTCTTTCTGCTCGCGGGCGAACTCATGATGGATATGGGGACGGAAGGTTCCATGCGCTGGCTCGAGGCGCTTCCCGACGATGCACCCAACCAGGTCAAGTTGGGCCTGTTTCATCACCTCTCGATGATGGTGGCCAGCCAAGACCCCGTGGCCGCCGCCGAGTGGTTCTACGAGCATCGCACGAGATCCTTCACCGAGGGGGCGCTTTCCGGCATCGCGCGGCGCTGGGTGCAGCATCACGACCGTCCGTCCGCGATCCAATGGCTGCTGGCGATGGACAGCGACGGGCTGCGCGCGGGCGAGCGCAGCGACGCGATCCGTGACGGCTTCCGCAGCTGGATGCAAATCGACCCCGACAGCGCCCAGGAATGGCTGCTCGCCCAACTGCCCAACCCCGCACTCGACCCGGCCGTCGCGGAAGCCGGCAAGCGGCTCACGCCGACGGATCCCGACAAGGCGATGGAGTGGGCGATGCGGCTGGTCGACGAAGAGGAGCGCCGCCTTCAGTTGATTCGAGCTGGCAAGCGCTGGCGGGAAAAGGACCCGGAGGCTTTCAGCGCATGGCTGGCGCAGAACGAACTCCCCGAAGAAATCCGCATGCGGATCCTCACCGCGCCGAAGAGCAGCGGCCGGATGAAGTTGAAGCCCAAGCCGGCGGCGGCCGAGCAGCCCTAGTGGGCCGAAGCTCGAATCGGCGGGTTTCGGGTGGGTAGACGAAAGCCATGATTCGCCTCGTGGCGCTGCTGCTCACCGTGTTGACCGGGTTTTCGGGCCTGGTCTACGAGGTGGCCTGGCAGAAGTACCTGGCCACGCTGCTCGGATCGCACGGCGAGGCCACCGCAGCCGTGCTGGCGATCTTCCTCGGCGGGCTCTCGCTCGGTTACGCGCTCTTCGGTCGGGCCTCGCGCTGGCTGGTGGAGCGCGCTCGGCTGTTTTCGCGCCGCGCGCGGTTGCTCTACTTCTACGCAATCGTCGAGGCCGGGATCGGGCTCTACGCGCTGCTGTTCCCGAGCCTGTTCGGCATCTTTCAGCGGATTTCGCTGTTCGTTCCGCACGGCAACGCGGGGCTCGGGTTCGCGTTCGACGTCGGCCTCTCGGCGCTGCTGATCGGCCCACCGACGGTGCTGATGGGCGGCACGATCCCAATCCTCACGCTCGCGCTCGCGGGCGATCTCAGGCACGCGACCCGGATCCACGCGCTGGTATACGGCTTCAACACCGCCGGTGCCTTCGCCGGAGCGCTGGCGGGGGCATTCCTGCTGATCCCGTGGCTCGGGCTCGACGGGGTCGTCTACGCGATGGGATTCGCCAACCTCTTCGCGGCCGCGATCTTTGCCGCACTCGACCGCCGTGCCGACGGCATCGAACTCGACATTGCGACGCCCTCCGCCGTCGAGCCGGTCGCGAGGTTCGCCGCCTGGGCGAGCGTTTCGCTGTTGGCGGGCTTTGCGATGATGGCGCTCCAGACGACCTTCAATCGCGTCGGTGCACTCGCGTTCGGCTCCTCTCAGTTTACGTTTGCGTCGATCGTGGCGGTCTTCGTCGCGTGCATCGCGTTCGGAAGCCTCGCCGTATCGGCGCTCGGAAACATTCCCCGCGCGCTGGTGGTGGGCTCCCAGTGGTTGCTGGTTCTGCTGCTCTTCCCCCTCTACCTGTCGATGGAAGACGCCGCCTACTGGGCTCACGTGATTCGCGTGCTCTTCTACCCGATCGACCCGGCCTTCCACGCCTATCACCTGGTCAACTTCCAGGCGGTCTTCCTGGTTCTGTGCGTCCCGATCGGCCTCTCGGGCGCGCTGCTGCCGCTGCTCTTTCACGCGCTGCGGCGCGAAGTGCGCGAATTGGGGTCCGTCGCGGGCCGGCTCTACGCCTGGAATACCCTCGGCTCCCTGCTCGGGGCGCTGCTGGGCGGCTATCTGCTGCTCTTCTGGCTCGACCTGCATCACATCTTTCGCATCGCCATGCTGGCACTCGCGCTGGGCGCTTCGATCCTGACCGTGCTCGTCTTCCGCTCGCTGCCGCGATTCGTCGTGCCGGTGATCTTGATCCCCACGCTCGGGGCGATCGCACTGCTGCCCGCGTGGTCTGCGGAGAGGCTTTCTGCGGGGCTCTTCCGCTCGCGCAGTGAGGGGTCGTTCAGTTTTCTCGGGCCCGATGCGATGTTTGCCGGGCGGGACATCGGCACCGTGATCACCTACGACGACGGGCCGACGAGCACGGTAACCGTGACCGATCCGGTCGGTTCGTCGGAGAATCGGAGCATTCTGGTCAACGGCAAGTCGGACGGCGCGCTCGTGAGCGACTACCCGACGATGGCGCTGACGGCGCTGATTCCCGCCATCATGGCCGAGAGCCACGAAAACTGCTTCGTGATCGGGTTTGGGACCGGCGTGACGACGGGAGAACTCGCGGCCCTCGACGATACGCGATCCGTGAAGGTGGCCGAGATCGCGCACGGTGTGATCGAAGCGGCGCCGCTCTTCGACGAGGGCAACCTCAGGGCCTCGAGGAACCCCAAGGTGACGATTCGTCGCGGCGACGCCTACCGGACGCTGCTGAGGAGCGGAGAGACGTACGACCTGATCGTCTCGGAGCCGAGCAACCCGTGGGTGGTCGGCGTCGAGATGCTCTACAGCCGCGAATTTCTCGAGGCTGCACGGGAGCATCTCGCTCCGGGCGGTGTGTACGCACAGTGGTTTCATACCTACGAATCCGATCCCGAGGTCGTGAACCTCGTGCTGCGCACCTACGCGTCGGTCTTTCCGCACGTTTCGATCTGGTACACGATGGCCGCCGACCTGCTCCTGCTCGGATTCAACGAGGTGGATCGGGCGCTCGACGTCGAGGCGCTCGAGCAGCGCTTTGCGCGCAGCGACTTCGCGGCGGGTTTTGGGCGCGTCGGGATCGAAAGCTTTCCCCAGTTCCTCGCTCACGAAGTGGTGCCGCTCGGGACGCTGCATGCGGTGGAGATGCCGGGCGCCATCCACACCCTGCGCCACCCGTTGCTTAGCTACCGCGCAGCGCGCGCCTTCTTCCGGGGCCGCATGGGGTCGCCGGCACCGCACCAGACCCGGGCGCAAGAGCGGGTGGCTCTGCAGAATTCGCTGCTGCGCCGGTACGCGAGAGGCCAGACGCCGCTTCCCCACGAGCTCGTCGAGGCGGCCACATTCGAGGCCTGCCGCTTCCACCAGAACGAGCACTGCGGGACCTTCTTCGCGCTCTGGTCACTGCTCTACCCGCAATCCCCGACCCTGAAGGGCGCGCTCTCCGCATCGAGAAAGAAGGGAGACGAGGCCAGCCGCTATCTCACCGCCCAGAGCCTCTCGGGCTTGATGAACCTGCTCGGCAAGGAAGAATCCGGCCTGCCCCGAAGCTATTCCGCCTCCGAGGCCGAAAACCTCACCGGGCGGTTTCGGCGCCACTATCATCACGTGGTGCCCTTCAGCCGCGACCGGCTCGACGAGATCTGGCGCCGCTGCCGGGGGGCCGATTGCAAGCGCCGGCAGCTCTCGGCCGAGTCCCAGATCGGGATCCCGCACGGCGGATACGACGCTCAGGCGGATCGCCGGTCCGGACGCAGAGACGCGGGGACATGAGTCGGGCCGCGCTTTCCAGTATCGTCGATCGATCGGCGCCGATTCGCTCGGTGGCGCGCCAGCAATCAAAGGAGTTCGTCTTGCGTATCCTCAGCCGAAACTACCTCGCGGTCAGCGTTTCCGTGCTCGCCCTGTCGCTCGGGCTGGCGTGTGGCCAGGATGAAGACCCGATGGTCGAGATTCGCAGGCTCCACGAGGAGGGGCGCTACGCGGCGACCGTCGACCAACTCCGAGCCCTCGTCGACGAGGATCCCTCGCGCGCCGAGGCCCAATTCCTGCTCGGCACGGCATTGCTGCATTCTGGCAACGGGGGCCTCGCGGTCTGGCCGCTCCGCGCGGCCACGAAAGCTCCCGAGTACGCGATCGAGGCGCGCATGTTGCTGGCCCGCGCGATGCTGGAAAGCCGCACCGCTCCGGATGCCATCCCGGTGATCAACGAGGTGCTCGAACTCGAACCCGAGAACATTCCCGCGATGGTTTTGCGCATCCAGGCGCACCAGGCGGGCGGCGCCAACGACGAAGCGCTCGCCGACATCGAGCGCGTACTCGAGCTCGATCCGACCAACATTCCCGTGCTGGTCCCGCGCGTGACGTCGCTGATCGCGACACAACAGATTGACGAGGCGGAAGTTGCGATCGAAGCCGCGCGGGAGCGGCTCGAAAACACCGACGAGGAGGTCGATCCGTCGTTTCGCGCGACATTGTGTGTTGCCCGCGGCATGTTTGCGTTCGAGAAGGGGGAGCGAGAGGTCGCCGAGGCTCAATACGCCGACTGTCTCGAGCAGTTCCCCGCACACCCGATGGTCGTACAAGAGACCGCGAGGTTTCACGAGTTGATCGGAGAGGAGGAGCGCGCAATCGAGATCCTCCAGGAGGCCTTCGATGCCACCGGCAACAGCGTCTTCCGCCTGGCCATCGTCCAGCGCATGCGGCGGGCCGGCGATGCCGAGGAAGAAGAGCGGCTGTTGCGCGCCGAGGCCGAGGAGCGACCCAGCACGACCGCCTGGTTTGCACTCGCCGATTTCCACGTGGGACGGGACGAGTTCGACGAGGCGCTCGAGGCCTTCGATCACGCGCTCGCACTGAGTCCGAATCCGCCGGAGACGCTCCTGTTCGCGTATGCGGATACGCTGGTTCAGGCCGAGCAGTTCGAAAAAGCGCGCAGCCTCGTCGAGGGGTTCGAGCAATCGGCGCTTCGCGATCTGATCATCGGGCGAATCCACCTCGCCCAGGGCGACCCCGCTGCCGCGCTCGTATCCTTCGAGGCCGGCATCCTGCTCTGGCCCAACAACCCGGCGGCGCGTTACCTCGCGGGCGAGGCCGCAGAGCGCGTCGGAGACTTCGAACGCGCAATTTCCGAGTACCGCGAGTCGATCCGGGCGAATGCCGGCCGCACCACGGCCGCACTGGAATTGGCCGAGCTCTACTATGCGCGGGGTCATTTTGCGGACGCGCTCGACGCGGTCCAACGTTATATGCAGGCCAAGCCGGGAGACGTCGAGGGAACGCTCGCGGGGATTCGCATCGCCCACAAAGCGCGCCGCTTCGGGATCGCGACGGAGGGCCTCAACCGACTCTCCGGGCTGCCCGAGCACGCCGGCACGGCGGTCGCCGAACACGCGACGCTGCTCGCCGAGAGCAGCCCGGACGGGGCTGCCGCAGCCGTGAAGACCATCGAAGAGTCGGACCTGGATCTCACGGATCCCGTCAACGCGCAGGCTCTGCGCGTCCTGCTCGAGCATCTGGCGGAGCTGGGAGAGCACGCGAAGGCGCAAGAGCGGATTGCCAGCGCGCTCGCTGCGCATCCCGACGCCGCCGTATTCAACGAACTCAATGGCCAGGTGCTGAGCGCTGCGGGCAAGTCGCCCGAGAAGGCCCGCGAGGCGTTCGACCGCGCCCTCGAGCTGGATCCGAATCACGCCGAGGCACTGAGCGGTCTGGCGGCGCTCTCGGCCCAGGCCGGCGAGATCGACGCGGCGCTGGAGCTCTACGACCGGGCCGCCAAACTCGACCCCGAGGATTCGACCGCGGTGTTTTCCGCCGCGAAGCTCGAACTCGCCGCGGGCCGGACCGCGGGCGCGCGGGCGCGTTTCGAAGCGCTGCTCGCCCACCACCCTCGAGAGGCGGAGGCGGCAATCGAACTCGCGCGCATTCTCGCCGATCAGGGCGAATTCGACGCGAGCCTCGACTACGCGCGTCGGGCCGAGTGGCTGCGATCGCCCCAGGCCGAGGAGACGCTGGCCTCGATCGAGGGGCTGCGCGCACAGCGGGGTGCCGCCGGGAATGCCCCGGCTTCCGATTAGCAGGCCGCGCTAGCATATCGGCGTGCCCGCTCGCGCCTCGAGGATTTGCCCGTGACTCCGGCGACCCGGTTCTGGAATGGTCGAGCGCTCGTCGGGGGGCTTGCGATCGCGCTGGCGCTCGGATCGACGGGCTGCAAAGACGTCACCTCGGTCGCCGGCATCATCTCTTCCGATCAGACCTGGGAGCCGTCCGGCAACCCCTACGTGATGACCGGCGACGTCACGGTTTCCGAGGGGGTGACGCTGACGCTCTCGCCGGGCGTCGTGGTGAAGGCGGATTCGACCCTGCGCGAATTGATCGTGCTCGGGACGCTCGTCGCAAATGGGACGGCCGAGCAACCCATCGTTCTGACCTCCTACAAAGACGACAGCGCGCACGGAGATACCAACGCAGACGGCGCCGCGACGATGCCGGCGTTCGGAGATTGGGTCGGAGTCGGTTTTGCGGGCACCAGTCCGGGTGGCATCGGTGACCACGTCGAGATTCGCTACGCGGGATATTACGGCGAGACGGGCACCAACTTCGGCCAGCCCGCGAGCGATGTCGACCTCCGCGTGCGCATCGCCTGCATGCGCTGCCACCAGTTTCCCGAGCCCGAGATCCTGCCGCGCGAGCTGTGGGAAGATCAGCTCGTGGCCATGCACGGAATCGTGCCGGTGTTGCCGGTCGAGTTCGGCGGTTCGCCGATCGGATTCTCGCTCAGGGAAGTCGTCGAGTGGTACAACACCAGGTCGCCCGAGGTCTTCGAGCTGCCGCGCTCGATTACGCAGAGCGGCCCGCCTCCGATTCGATTTCGCAAGCAGACCGTCGCGGTCGGCCCCGAGCGCATTCCGGCGATCGCCACGCTGACGCGCCTCGAAGCCGGCCTGTTCGGCAACCGAGATTTCGTTCTCTCCGCCGTCGACATGGTCAACGGCAACGTCTACCTGATCTCCACCTCCGACGAGCCGCAGCTGATCGGCGGCGAGGGGCACCCGGTGCGCGCCATTCCGGGCGACATCGACGGCGATGGCCTCACGGACCTGCTGGTGAGCGATCTCGGCTTCATGGGGTTGAGCGACGAACTCGCGGGCCGCGTGCTCGTCGCGCTGCAGTCGCCCGACGGGAGCTTCGAATTCCAGCCGATCTTCGACGGGGTGGGCCGGATGGCCGACGCGCGTCCGATGGATTTCGACCTCGACGGGGATCTCGACGTCGTCGTGGGCTCTTTCGGCTGGCGCCTGACCGGCGGCATCTACCTGTTGCACAACGAAACCGAAGCCGGCGGCCCGTTGAAATTTCGCAGCGAGACGCTCGTCGCGCGCGCCGGGGCGGTCTCCGTGATTCCGCTGCCCGCGCGGGAGCCGGGCGCGGGCCCGGGGTTCGCGGTCGCGTTCGCGCAGCACCACGAGTACATCTCGGCGTTCTATCCCGTAGCGGAGGGAGGCGCGGGCGGGGAGAAGGGCGGCAGCGCGAAGGGGCCGGTCTACGAGGAGACGGTCTTGTATCGCGCGCCTCATCCGAATTGGGGGATGAGCAACCTCGAGGTGGTCGATCTGGACGGCGACTCCGACCTCGATTTCCTGCTCGCTCACGGCGACACACTCGACGACGGCTTCGCGTTCAAGCCCTATCAGGGGGTGATGTGGCTCGAAAACGTCGGCGGACACTACGAGCCGCACCGGATCGGCGCCCTCTACGGCGCCCATCGCGCCGAGGCCGCGGATTTCGACGGCGACGGCGATCTCGACGTCGTGACGGCCGGCTTCCTTCCCCAGCTCACCCAACCGCTGCCGAAGGGCCACATGCGCGTCGACTCGATCATCTGGTTCGAGCGCAGGGGCGACGAATGGATTCCCTGGTCGGTCGAAATCAATCATCCGCGCCACACCGGCGTCACCGTGTTCGACTACGATCGCGACGGCCGCCCCGACATCGTCGCTCCCGTCAACAATGCCTGGGAGATCAAGGAGCACGAAGGTGGGGCAGCGCTGGAAATCTGGTTCAACCGCGCTGCCAGCTGATGCCAGCGCGCACTTCGGGCCATGCTGGCGATTCATTCGAGTCGACGTCGGTGATCCGGTTGAGTGTAAGGTGCGCTGTGGCGATCGGAGTTAGGCGATCCGTGCGCGCACCTGCCGCACTGGCGATGGTCCTGTTATTGGCCCTCGCGTCTACAGGAAGCGCGGAGGTTCCGGAAGAAGAGCCGGTGGTGCACCAGCTCGACCCCGTGGTGGTGACGGCCTCGCGTGAGCCCGTACCGCCGGAAGTGGCGCCGGGCACCTTCAGCGTGATCTCGCGTGAGGAAATCGAGCGCGGTCATTACACCAGCGTGGTCGACATCGTGCGCCGCGTGCCGGGCATTTACATCGGGCAGCCGGGTTCTCGCGGCGGTCGGACCTCGATCTACACGCGCGGCCTCGACCCCAACCACACCCTGATCCTGATCGACGGCGTGCGCATGAACGATCCGACGAACAATCGAGGGGGATCGTTCGATCTGTCGACGCTCGACCCGGCTGGTGTGGAGCGAATCGAGATCAGTCGCGGACCGATCTCGGCGGTGCACGGTTCCGACGCGATCGCGGGCGTGGTCAACATCATCACGCGGACCGGACGCGACGCGCGTGAATTCCTGTTCGACGCAAGTGGCGGGCGCTGGGGGGTGTATCGCGTCGCGACCGAGGCCCGCGGGCGCGTGGGGATTGCAGATCTATCGCTCGCGGGCGCCTGGGTCGACGAGGGGAACCCGCCGGATGATCAGGAATACCGCGGCGGCAACGTCAAGGCGGACGTCGGCCTGCAACTTCCGGCCGGCGCCTCGCTGCGGGGCACGTTTCGCTTCGCGGATTCCGAGAGCGAGGCCTTTCCCGACTACAGCGGCGGTGACGAGTATTCGGTGATTCGCAGGCTGGAAGAGCGCGACATCCGGGAGTTCGACATGTCGGTGGAGGCCGCGCAGAAGGCCGGCCGCTGGATCGACTACGCGCTCGGCTTCGACTACCGACACCGACGCGAAGACATCGACAATCCGGGCATCGCGCCCGGGCCGGGAGCGCCGATGGGCTACCCGTCGGCGTCGAGCCGCAACGAACTCGACCACTACGCGATTTCGCTCCGCAACACCGTCAAGCCGCTGGAAGGCCTCTCAGTTACCGCCGGTGGAGACGTCTACTGGGAGGACGGTTCCAGCATCGGCCCGCCGCTCTACGCCGGAACGCCTTTCGAAATCGCGACGAGTTTCGACTTCCATCGCGTGGTGGGCGGCCCGTTTGCAGAACTGAATTGGCGAAGCGATTGCGGCCTGATTCTCTACGGCGGTGTGCGGGCCGATTTTTCGGACGAGGCCTCCTCGGAAGTGACACCGCGCGTGAGCGCCGAATATCCGATTCCGGTCGTCGATCTCGTCGTGAAGGGGAGCTGGGGCGAGGGCTTCAAGTTGCCGGCCTTCTTCTCGCTCGCCACCCCCGTCGTGGGCAATCCAGACCTCGTCGCCGAGCGCAGTCAGGGCTGGGACCTGGCGTTGAGTCGCGGCTTCTGGAAGGACCGCGTCGACGCGCGCATCGCGTATTTCGAAATCGAGGTGAGGAAGCTGATCGACTTCGTACCGGAAATGCAACCGCCACTCCAAAATCGCTCCAAGGTCGTATCTCGAGGTGTCGAGTTCGAGTTGAATGCCAAGTTGCTCGACTCGCTCGATTTCAATGGAAACCTGACCTTCACGGATACGGACATCCGCAACACCGGGGACGACCTGTTGAATCGGCCGCGCTGGCAGGGAGCGCTGACGCTGGCCTGGGCCCCGATCGAGAGCGTGACGATCCGCGCATCCGCACTGATCGTCGGATCCGTGAAGGATGCGTCGGCGCCCACGGCCAGGGTGACGCTCGATCCCTGGGGCCGCGTAGACCTCTCGGCTTCGTGGCGCGTGCGCAAGCACGTGAGCCTCTACCTCGAGATCGACAACCTCTTCGATGCGAATTACGAGGAGGTCGTCGGTTTTCGCGCTAACGGTGTCCGACCTCGGGCGGGTGTCCGAGCCCGCTTCTGAATCCGATTCCTGCCGTCAGCCCGACGACGCGAGCAGCGCGTCGATGCGCTTCGCCGCTTCCCGGCGGCCGTCGTGCGCCTGCATGTAGGCGCTCGTCTGTTTCAGCTTGGCGTGGATCGAGGGGTCGGTCAGCAGCCGGTCGATGTTCGCGAGCAGTTCTGCGTCGGTCCACTCGTAGCGGTGCATGCCGATGCCGTGTCCGGTGTCGTTCATCCGCTGTGCGTTGTCGTGCCCGTCCCAGACGAAGGGCATCACGAGCGGGGGTTTGCCGAAGTAGAGCGATTCGTTGAGGGTGTTGTTTCCGCCGTGCTGGATGATGACGTCACAGTGCGGCAAGACGGCGGCCTGCGGGTACCAGGAAGCCAGGTGGATGTTGCCGGCCGGTTCGTCGTACTGCTCCAGGTAGCTCCCGACGTTGACGAGCACCCGGTAGCGCGTCTCGCTGAGGACGCCGATCATGCGCTTGACGAGGTCCACGTCGGCAACCCCGAGGCTCCCGAAGCTGAAGTAGATCAGCGGCCCGTCGTCGTTCTTCGCGAAGCGCGGAACCGCGTACGGCTCGGCCTCGGTCCGCACGCAGCCGTCGAGGTAGACGAACTTCTCCGGGTCGAGCGGATTGCGGCGCTGGAATTGCAGCGGCTTCGGATACAGCAGCAGGTTCAAGTGGGGTGAGGGGAGTACGAATTCCGGAAAGGGCAGTCGCTCGTGCCCGCACGACTCGATGAAATCCATGAATTCGCGGTGAATGGGCTCGACTTCTGCTCGAAAGCGCTCGCGGAAGCGCTCGAAGCCGTCGCGGTCGTTTTCGCCGCAGCCCGAGAAATGCGGCGGGATGTCCGGGTCGGGGATTTCGTTCTCGCTGCACGAGATCATCCGCACCCACGGACAGCCGGCGCGCTCGGTGTCTGGATACAGGGCCACGTTGTCGTTGATGATCAGGTCGGGTGAAATTTCGCGGAGCCGGTCGCCGAGGCCGTTCTTGACCGACCACCTGGAAGTGTCGGCGATCGCCTCCCAGCAGGCCTTGACGTAGGTCGAGATCTGCTCGTAGGGCGAAGTCCGGAAGCTCGGCAGGTACTTCTGCATGAAGTCGTCCCAGTATCTCGCGGACTCTTCCGGGCTCATCGGTTCCATGCAGGAAAGCAGCTGCTCTTCGAACCCGTAGCCGGTCACGCTGCCCTCGAGCCCGGGGTCGAGGATGAACACGCACTCGTGGCCGAGGTCGCGCAGGGCCTGGCAGATTCCCACCAGGTTCATCACCGGACCGATCGCGCCCGGCTCTGGAAATACCGCAACCTTCTTGCCCACCGTCATGGGGTTTTCCCGCCTGGCCTCGGGTCGACGTGATACCGCGCGGGGCCTGTTCGCGCTGCTGCGAGTTTAGGTCATGTTCGCTGCTGAGAGTTCACGGATCCTTCTCGGGTAGAAGTTGCGCAGCGCCTAGGGGTTATTCCTCGGGCCGAGGTGCCCGCTCGACTTCGAAGCGGCGCTCCGGTTTCGCAGCCGCGGCTCGGGCCGGAAGCGGTTTCGCGCGTCGCGAGTCGCGGCTCAAGCTGCTCT
>JAFDBP010000165.1 GCA_019313245.1 Deltaproteobacteria bacterium | reverse complement strand
GCGGCCGAGGTCTCGCCCGCGGCGCGGGGGTTGCCCGCTCCCGCTCTGCCTTTCCACTGGCCGCCCGCGCCGATCCAGTGCCTGCGCGCCGAATCCAACGTCATCCCCAGGTAGAACAGGGCCGCCGCGGGCAGAACCAGGCCGAATGCGGCAGAGCGCCGATAGCGCAGCGCGCTGGGCCCGAAGCTCCACGCCATCGCGAGCCACGCGGACAGCGCCAGCAGCGCCGCCCACGGATTGCCGTGAACCGGAAAGGTCGATGCGACGAGGGGTGGCGAGAGAAATACGAGGACCATGCCGAAGACGGTCAGCGCGAGCAACCAGGGCGAGTGTCTCAATTGCGTGTAGGCGCTGCGGGCGACCATCGCCCAGATCTCGCGCAGGCTCGAATACGCGCGCGCGCTCCACGCGGTGTCGCTCAGTCCGACCCAGACCCGGCTGACCGATTTCAGCGCCGCGCCGAGCGCGCAGTCGTCGATGATCTCGCCGCGGATCGATTCGATCCCGCCCGCGCTCTCGAGGGATTCGATTCTGACGAGCATGCACCCGCCGGCCGCGCCCGCGACCCGCGATCGCGGATCGTTGATGCGCGGAAATGGGTAGAGCATCTGAAAGAAGTAGACGAATGCGGGAATCAGGAGTTTCTCCCAGCGCGTCTCACAGTGAAGCATCACCATCAGCGAAACGAGACCGAGCCCTTCCGCTTCGGCTTTGTAGACCATCGCGCGCAGATTGACCGGGCTGTGTAGGATGTCGGCATCCGTCAGATGCAGATAGGGCGCCTCGGGCCAGCGCGATTGCGCCAATTGGATGCCGGTCTGCACCGCCCACATCTTGCCCACCCAACCCTCGGGCACGGCTTCGGTCTCGACGACCGTCAAGCGGGAGCCGGCCGGGTGGTCCCGGATGAGCCGGCGGGCGATGTCACCGGTGCCGTCGTCGCTGCAGTCGTCTACCAGGATGATCTGGAGTTCACCCGGATAATCCTGGGCGAGCAGCGAGTGCAGCGATCGCTCGACGACGTCGGCTTCGTTTCGGGCGGGGACCACCGCTACGACGGCGGGCCATTTCGCGAGCGCATCGTCGGCGGGTGGCTGCGCGCAGAGTCGTTGGTCGCCGCGCCAGAACCGACCGTTGCAGAAGAGAAGATAGACCCAGGCCGCGAGAGATCCCGCGCCGAGCCAGCTGAGAGGCGAGTCGAGGGGCACGTCGAATCAACCCTGTTCGAGAGCGCTCATCATATAAACGATCCGCCGCCGCTTCGGTCACGCATTCGCCGGTCAGTTCATGTCTGGGCGGTCGCATTGCGAAAGACCAGCGATTCTGAGGCGAAGCGGTCCAGCGCGGGCGAAGTGTCGCGTCGATATCCGAACAGCCCCAGGTGATCGGCTCGGAGCGTATCGACGAAGATCAGGATTGCGTTGGGCGGTGCGTCCGGCGCCCGAGAAGCGCCGGCACAAGCGAGTAGCCAGGCCCCGAGCAGGCAGAGCGCCAGTGATGATCGAGTACCCACGTCTATTTTCGCTTCAGCTCGTCCCCGTGTTGCGAGATGAAGCTTCGGATCTCGTCGGCCATCCCGAGAACGGTATCCCACTCATCGGCGTACAACGTGATCGGAAAGCGCCGGATGCCGTAGAGCGAGACGGCGCCTTTCTGGCTCACCTGCAGGCGCATCTCCCGGGCCTTCGATGCCTTGAGGCTTTCGTTCTCGGCGCGCAGCCGCGCGAGTTCCGCTTGCATCTCTCCGTTGTCGTCAGCCATCGCTCTCTCCTCCGATCTCCCCTCCGAATCCTCGTCGATCTCGGGCCCCAAGTCGAGATCCCAGGCGAGAATCGCAGCTGGCCGGCTTCCCGCACCGCTTTCGAGCCGTTCGCGCGGCCGAGAAAGCCCCTGGCCGGCGCTGACAGTCTCCGGTCGCTGTGCTACCCGCTCGTCTGGAATCGGATCAGCGGCGCGGCATTGCTCGTCCGCCCGCGAGATCCATCCCGGACACCACCAGCTGACGGCTGAATTCTGGAATCCCCCATGCCCAAGCATCGCCTCGACCCCCTGATGAACCCGCGCTCGGTTGCCTACGTGGGCGCCTCCGAGACGCCCGGTTCGCCGGGTTACCGGCTGATTCAAGTCGCCAAGGCCGCCGACTACAAGGGCGCGATCTATCCCGTCAATCCGAAGTACGAGACCGTTCAGGGGCTGCCCTGCTACGGCTCGCTCGGCGAGCTTCCCGAAGCGCCCGACCTCGCGGTCTTGAGTGTGTCGAGTGCGCGCCTGGAGGCGCAGCTCGAAGCCGCAATCGAAGCGGGCGCGCGCGCGGCGGTGATCTTCGACACCTGCTACCTGCCCGACGATCCGGATCGCAAGCTGCTCAAGCGCCTGCGCGAGTTGGCGCGCGACGCGGACATGGCCGTCAACGGCGGCAACGGCATGGGCATCGTCAACGGCGTGGCGGGCTTCCATTCGACCTTCGCGAACGTGCAGCCGAACCTCCGCCCGGATGCCAACGCCACCTACATCGCCCACTCGGGCTCCACCTTCACTGAAGTCGGACTCTTCAATCCGCGCGTCAAATTCAACACGGTCGTCAGCGCCGGACAGGAAATCGGCGTCACCATGGACGAGTACATGGATTACGCGCTCGAGGTGAACGACACCAAGCTGCTGTGTCTGTTCTGCGAGATGGTGCGTCAGCCCGAGGCCTTCATGGCGGCGCTCGACAAGGCCGCGTCCCGGGGCGTGCCCGTGATTGCGTGCAAGGTCGGTCGATCCGAGAAGGCCGCGGCGTTCGCCCAGACCCATTCCGGCGCGCTGGTGGGCAACGACGCCGCCTACCAGGCGGTCTTCGACCACTACGGCGTCACCCGGGTCTACTCGCTCGACGAGATGATCAACACGGTGACCCTGCTCTCTTCCGAGCGCCAACCCGGGCCGGGCGGTCTGTCGCTGGTGATCGATTCCGGCGGCGAGCGCGAACTCGTGGTCGATGTCGCGGAAGACGTCGGCGTGCGCTTTGCCGACATCGATGAAGACACGGTGAACAAGCTCGAGGAGCGCTTGTTCCACGCCCTCGATCCCGTCAATCCGCTCGACGCCTGGGGCGACGGCTCCGGGGATTGGGCGGAGGATCTCGCGCACTTCATCGTGTCGCTGGCCGAGGACCCGGACACGGCGATCAGCGCGATGTCGGGCGAGTTGTCGTTCAACGAGAGTCTCGAGAGCGAATACGGCAAGCCGATCGCCAACGCCTTCGACCGCACCGACAAACCCGTGGTCCTGCTCGCCAACATTTCGACGGCGCCCTACGAGGGCATGGCGCGGGCGCTGACCGACAAAGGGGTTCCCGTGCTCGATGGCACGGTGAACGGTCTGAAGGCGATCCGCCACGCTTTCGAGCGCCGCGATCGGTTGGCGCTGCCGCCCCGGCTGCCGGCGCCCGAGTGCGATCCCGAAGTGGTCGCCCGCTGGCGGGCGCGGCTGGCCGAAGCGTCCGATCTCGACGAAGCGGCGGGCTACGACCTGCTGCGCGACTTCGGCGTGCCCGCACCCGAGTATCGCCTGGTCGAAGACGAGGCGGCCGCGCTCGCGGGTGCCGAGGCGCTCGGCTACCCGGTCGTGCTGAAGACCGCGATGCCCGGCATTGCCCACAAGAGCGATGTCGGCGGCGTCGTGCTCGACATCGGTGACGCCGCGGCGCTCGCCGAGGCGTATCGCGACGTCGCGTCGCGTCTCGGACCGCGCGCACTCGTCACGCCGATGCTGAAGAGCGAAGGCGTCGAGATGGTGATGGGTGTGGTCGACGATCCGAACTTCGGTCCCATCGTCATGCTCGGTGCGGGCGGCGTGTTCGTCGAGATCATGAAGGATGTGCGCGCGATCCTGCCGCCCTTCGGTCCCGATGTGGCGCGCCGCGAGATCGAAAAACTGAAGATCCGCCCGCTGCTCGACGGCGCTCGCGGTCGCCCCGCAGTGGACATCGCCGCGCTGGCCGACTCGCTGAGCCGCTTTTCGGCACTGGTTTGCGCGCTGCGCGGAAGCGCAAAGGAGATCGACGTCAATCCGCTGATCGCGGGGCCAGACGGCTGCGTCGCGGCAGACGCCCTGGTCGTCCGCGGCTGACCGACCGCTCGCACGGGCTCATGCCGCCGTGCCGGCTTCAATCAACCGGAGGAGTTCATGGCTTACGAAACCATCACATTCGAGAAGGACGGGCCGATCGGCGTTCTGACGCTGAACGTGCCCAAGAAGCTCAACGCGATCAGCGAGCAGCTGGTTGGCGAGGTCAACGCCGCGATGGACGTCGCCGAAAAAGACGACGACGTCCGCGTCATCGTGCTGACGGGCGCCGGCCGCGCGTTCTGTGCCGGCTTCGATCTCGCCTACGCGCAGGAAGACGAGGCGACGGATTTCGGCAAGCTCCATACGGGCCTCAAGAGCGACCTCGATTTCATCATGCGCTTCTGGCGTTGCCCCAAGCCGACCATTGCGGCCGTGCACGGGTATGCGCTGGCCGGCGGCTGCGAGCTGGCCGTCGCGTGTGACATCACGATTGCGGACGAGAAGACGTTCTTCGGCGAGCCCGAACTGCGCTTTGGCGCCGGTATCGTCGCGATGATCCTGCCTTGGCTCACCGGCCCCAAGCAGGCCAAGGAGTTGATCCTGACTGGCAACGATCGAATCCCCGCCCAGCGCGCACTCGAAATCAACCTGATCAATCAGGTCGCGCCCGAGGGCGAATACCTGAAGGTCGCGATGGAGCTCGCGCGTGGGATGGCGTCGATCGATCCGGTGCCGATGCGGCTGCAGAAGATGGCGATCAACCGCACCTTTGAAATCATGGGTTTGAACGAGGCGCTGAAGACCGCGAGCGACCTCGACACCCTGATCGAGGGGATCGAGACGCCGGACAGCAAGACCTTCTCCGAGATCGCGCGCAAGGACGGGATCAAAGCCGCACTCAAGTGGCGCGATTCCAGGTTCTAGACAGACGCCGCGAATCGCGAAGGCGCGTTTCAAATCGCCAGATCGCTGTTCAGACGGCGGTCTGGCGATGCCCCGGTCCGCAGCAACCCGGACAAGCCGTCAGATCAACCCGCGAGATCGATTGCGGGTCGGCTCAGCCATCCATCGGGGTGGGAAGAATCACAGCTCGCCGGGTGATCCAGCGCGTGTAGAAGAGCGGGGGAAAGAACGCGAGCCAGAGCACCGCGACAGACGCAATTTCGGCGCCGCCGAGCAGCGCGTCCGTAAACAGCGAGACGGTCATCTTGTTGCCAATCTCGTTGGCAATGGAAAGGTCGGCGAGGCAGGCGAGGACCTGAAAGATGCCGAAGAGACCGATCAGTAGATAGCGGTTGGCGACGATCGGCGGGCAGAGCCCGATCCGGGCGCGCTTGGTGACATTCTGCCGGTAGAGCATCGCCTCCCAGGCCAGCCACAGACAGGGTGCCGTGTAACCCGCCCACTGAAAGCAGAACCACGGGTCGGCGAGTGAGTATTCCACGGTCCCACCCGCAGTGAGCATCAGCGTGCTCAGCAGCAGCAGGGCCGAGCAGGTTCCGACGGACCAGCTCGCCCAGGCGGCGTTGGGGCGAAACACCAATCGAATGAAGAGCAGATATGGCAGGACGCCGAGCACGTAGGCCCATTCGACCACGAGTTCGATCTGAGCGGGCCACTCGCCGAATCGGAACAGGCTCGGCGCATTGAATCCCAGGTAGTAGACGGCCGAGAGTGCGAAGAAGAGCCCCAGCAACAGCTCGGGACGCTCACGGGTTCGCCGGTGCAGGCGAATCAGGCGCACGCTCGCGATCAGGAAGAAGGCGCCCGCTGCGATCGAAGCGATGTAGGCGTCTTCTGCCATGGATTCCCGGTGGACTACTCAGCTTCCGCCAAGGCGCTTGAAGATTTCGTCGGGGGAATTCGAAGCCTTCAGTTCGGTTGTGCTCGCAGCGTTCGCGATCTCCTTCATCACGGCTTTGCAGGTCGCCGCCGCGTCGGCGACGCCGCGCGCTTCGAGTTCTCGGGGCATCAGTTTTTCGAAAACGGCCTGCAGTTGCGGGATGCTCAGGTTCTGCACATCCAGGCCCGCCTCCTTCAGCGCGAGTCGCAGCGTGCCGCGGGCCTCGAGCCGATCCATCTCTGTGCCTTCTTCGAGCCGCTCAGCGGCGATGTCGAAGAGCGTTTCAGCCACCGTTTATCCCTCCACCGGTGTCGAAAGGGATTCAGCTCGTTGCGTGATCCAGTTCGAGTAGAAGGGAGGTGGGAAGAAGGCGAACCAGAGCACCATGACCGATGCGATTTCGGCACCGCCGAGCAGTGCACTCGAAAAGAGCGAGGCTGTCTGGTCGACACCGATGTCGGCGGCATAGGATAGGTCGGCGAGGCACGCGAGGCTTTGAAAGCCGCCGAAGAGAGCGAATAGCAGATAGCGGTTGGCGACGATCGGAGCGCAGAGTCCGACCCGGACTCGCTTCTGGGCGCCGTGCCGTGAGAGCAGCGCTTCCCAGCACATCCAGACACACGGCGCCGTATAGCCCACCCATTGGACCAAGAACCACGGATTGTCGAGTGAATAGACCTCGCGGCCATCGAGGGCTCCCTTCACGGTGCCCGTCAGCAGCGCGATCGAGCACGCTCCGACCAGAACGCCTGCCCAGGTGTCCCTCGGGCGAAAGGCGGAGCGAATGAAGAGCAGGTAGGGAAAGACGCCGAGGATGTAGAGCCACTCGACGGTCCACTCGGCCGTCGTGCTCCAGGAATCGAGTCCTAGTAGGCTTGGAAGGTTATAGGTGAGGTAGTAGACGCCCGAGAGTGCAAAATAGACTCCGAGCAGAAGCTCCGCTCGCTCACCGGTTCGCCGGTTCAGGCGGAGCAACCGAACGCTCGCGTACAAATAGACGGCGCTAGCGAAGATCGAAGCTAGGTAGGCGTATTCTGTCATGGTTTACCGGTTGACTCGTCAGCTTCCGCCAAGGCGCTTGAAGATTTCGTCGGGGGAATTCGAAGCCTTCAGGTCGGCTGTGCTCGCAGCGTTCGCGATCTCTTTCATCACGGCGCTGCAGGTTGCCGCCGCGTCGGCGACGCCGCGCGCTTCGAGTTCTCTGGGCATCAGTTTTTCGAAAACGGCCTGCAGTTGCGGGATGCTCAGGTTCTGCACGTCCAGGCCCGCCTCCTTCAGCGCGAGGCGCAACGTGCCGCGGGCCTCGAGCCGATCCATCTCGGTACCTGCCTCGAGCCGCTCAGCGGCGATGTCGAAGAGCACAGCTGCCATGTTTCAAGCCCCCTCGGTCGGCGCGGAGAGTGACGCCGAGCGGCGATCGATCCATCGCCGATAGGACGGGGGCGGGAAGAATGCGAGCCCGAGAACCGCTACAGAGGCGATTTCGGTCCCGCTGAGCAGGCCACTCGCGATAGCGGTGGAGGCTGCCTCGGTGCTGTTCCCGTGCGCCCAGAGGAGATCCGCGGCGCACGCGGCGGTCTGGCAGACGCCGAACCAGCCGAAGAGCAGGTAGCGGTTCGCCACGATCGCATCGCAGAGCCCCGTGCGGAACCGTTTTCGAGCGGCCGCATGAGCTGCGAATCCCTCGTAGCTCATCCACAAACACGGGAGCGTGTATCCGATCCATTCGATCCGATACCCCAGGTCGTCGGTCGAATTGGAGAATCCGCCTCCTGTGGTGCTCGAAAGGAATGCACCCACGAGCAGGCAGACGGTCCCAATCGCAACCAGAGCCGTCGCCCAGTTGGTTCCGGGTCGGAATGCGCTGCGGATGAAGAGAAGATAGGGGATGACGCCCACGGCGTAGACCCACTCGATTCCCTGCTCGAGCAGCTGGGGCATGGATTCCAGTCCGAAGAGATACGGTACGTTGTAGAACAGGTACCACGGACCCGTCGCCGCGAAGTAGATCCCGAGCAGGAGTTCCGGCTGTTCGCGTGTTCTTCGGCTGAGCTGGAGCAAGCGGCAGGCCACGATCAGATAGAAAGCGCCAGCGACCATCGAGATCAGGTAGGCATTTTCTTCCATTCCGATCACCTCCGATCTTTGAACCTATGCTTGATCGACGCTCGGCTCTGGCATAGATCAATCGGAAGGCGGCGCGAATGGCTTGAGGTGCTTCGGGTGGTTCCGGATTTTGGATCAATCTGCCGATTCTCGATGCTCGCTGTGGGTCCAGCGATTCAGCAGCGGTGCGAGCGCAAACAGGCTGATCGCCGAGACGATCGCCGCGATCGCGATCTTGCCGAAGACCTCGCCGTAGATCCCCACGGTTTCGATCGGAGCGGGAATGCCGTTCGATCCGCCCGCATCGTGCTCGATCCCCGTGAAACCCGCGATGAAGCCCGCCAGGTAGTTGGAGAAGGCGGTGGCCAGGAACCAGGCGCCCATCACGGTGCTCACGATGCGTTTTGGGGAGAGCATCGTGACCATCGACAGCCCCACGGGTGACAGACAGAGTTCTCCGGTGGTCTGGAGCAGATAGCCGAGCAGCAGCCAGGACATGCCGACCATCCCGCGCGAATCCGCGCAGTGCGCGCCGTACCAGAACGCGCCGAAGCCGAGCCCCAGTTGAAGCAGGCCCAATGCGAATTTGACGGGCGTTCTCGGTTCCCAGCCCCTCGGGCCGAGAAAGGCCCAGAGCCCGGTGAGCACGAGCCCAAATATGAGAATGAAGATCGGGTTTGCGGCCTGGAAGATCGTGGCCTTGATCTCGGCGCCTCCGATCCCCATGCCGACATCGGCTTCGCCGACGACCCATTCCACTTCGGCCTCTCCGCTCGCGCGGGCCGCGTCGACGTCGTCGAGCACGATCAGCCGGTCGCCGAGCCGGTGGCCGAGTTGCTCCTGGTTGAGTTCGATCGCGATCGTGGACCCGACCTCCGAGGCTTCGATGCTGCGGTCTTCGAACACGCGGTCGACATTGCGATCCGTGAAGTTGTTGACGGAGCTGCCCGCCTGCTCGAAGAACGACCAGAACAGCATCGAGTAGAACAGCAGGATCAAGACGACGAACAGGCGCTCGCGTTCGACGGTGTGGGAGCGAAATGCCTCGAAGAGCAGCGAGATCATCGCCGCACCGCCAAACAGGAACAACAGCCAGCCCGCGATCTGGTTGCGCTGTACGAGCAGCGCGAATATGGGGATCGCGACCGCGACGCCCAGGTAGACCGCCCAGTCGGTGCGGAGTGCGCCCGCGATCTTTCGGCTGAGGGCGCTGGGATCCGGCGGCGCGCCGACTTCGCGAGGCAACCCGCCTCGGGCGAGCGCGATACACGCGATGATGCCGCTGGCGGCCAGCGCGATCGCCACGGCCGCGTTCACCGCGAGTTGCAGCCCGCTGTCCTGCAGGAACAAGAGCGCGACCGACGTGCTCAGCGCTCCGGCGAGAATCAGGAATTGCGTCACTCGGACCGGAGCCACGAAGACCGCGAGGCCGACCAGCATTCCGATCGTCGCGAGGCCGAAGCCGTAGTGCCAGCCGTAGGTTTCGCCGACGTAGCCGCAGATCAGCGGCGACATCGCGGCGCCGAGGTTGATCCCCATGTAGAAGATCGTGAAGCCACCGTCGCGTCGCAGGCTCTCATCCGGATAGAGCGTGCCGACCATGGTGGAGATGTTGGGCTTGAAGAAGCCATTGCCGCAGATCAACAACGCGAGTGCGACGAAGAACGCCGCCTCGTTCTGGATCGTCATCGTGAGATGGCCCGCGGCCATCAGCAGGCCGCCGATCACGACCGCGCGCCGCCGGCCGAGCAGTCGATCCGCGAGCATGCCGCCGATGAACGGTGTCGCGTAGACCAGCGCCGTGTAGGCGCCGTAGACCGCGTAGGCCTGGGAGTCCCCGTATCCGAGGAAGCCCTTGATCATGTAGAAGACCAACAGGGCGCGCATCCCGTAATAGGAGAAGCGCTCCCACATCTCGGCGAAGAAGAGCGTGAACAGGCCGGTCGGATGCCCGAAGAGCGTCGGGTGCGCGGGCGGGCTCGTGGCGGTCATGGGCCTCCGGATCGCGGGGGGTCCATCATCTGCGCATTCGGGCGGCGCGAGCGATGATTAGCACCCGCGGCCGGGATTTTGCACCTCTGCTGCGCTCGGCGGGCGCTCCGGCGGCGCGAGAATCGCGTGGCGATCCGCATTTGATGATTGACGGCGGGCGGTTCGGCGGGTGATCATGGTCCCTCGCGGGTAGGAACGACCGCCCCTCGATCTGTTGCCGCTTCGCGTCACGGCCGTTGCCGCGCTGTTGGGCGACGGGGTAATCCACGCGACCGCCGCGCGAATTGGGAAATGGGGAGGAAGTGGTGTCGACATCTCTCGTATTGACCGTGATCGGTCCCGATCGGCCCGGCCTGGTGGAGTCCCTCTCGGAGGTGGTCGCGGAACACCAGGGCAGTTGGTTGGAGAGCCGGATGGCGCGGCTATCGGGCCAATTTGCCGGAATCTTGCGCACGAGTGTTCCCGAAGAGCAGGTAGACGCGCTGATCCAGGCGCTCGAATCGCTGGAACCCGAGATCCTTCACGTCGACATCGCTCGCATTCAATTGGAGCCGCCCGTCTCCGAGATGCGAGCACTCAGGCTCGAGATCATCGGCAGTGACCGGCCCGGCATCGTGCACGAAATTTCGGAGGCACTCGCGGATCGGCAGATCAACGTCGACGAGCTGCGCACCGAAATCATGAGCGCGCCGATGTCCGGCGAGCTGCTGTTTCTCGCCAACGCGGAATTGCGGGTTCCGGCGGAGGTCAGCCTCGACGCGTTGCGCAAGGACCTCGAGGCGTTGGCCCACGAACTGATGGTCGACGTCGATCTCGACGAACCGCTCTGAGCCGGGCCTCTGCGATCGTGGGGCCGGACGCGACGGAGCTTGCGCGCCACTGGGCGCTCGATCCCGCAATCACCTACCTGAATCACGGCTCGTTCGGCGCGTGTCCGCTGCCCGTACTCGACGCTCAGCGCCGGCTGCGCGAGCAGATGGAGCGGGAGCCCGTTCAGTTTCTGACCCGGCAGGCGCCGCTGCTGCTCGCGGCGGCTCGCGAGGTGTTGGGGCGCTTCATCGGTGCGCCTCCCGAAGGCCTGGCCTTCGTCGCGAATGCCACCACGGGGCTGAACGCGGTGTTGCAATCGCTGCCGCTGAGCGCGGGTGACGAGCTGCTCGTCACCGATTGCGAATACAATGCCTCGCGCAATGCGCTCGACTACGCGGCCGCGCGCGCCCGCGCGCGCGTCGTCGCAGTCTCGCTGCCGTTTCCGCTGACGAACCCCGAATCCATCTGCGAAGCCGTGCTGCGCGGCGTGACGTCGAAGACCCGCCTCGCGCTGCTCGACCACGTGACGAGCCAGACGGCCCTCGTGCTGCCGATTAGGGAATTGATCGGCGAACTCGAGGCGCGCGGCGTGCGGGTGTTGGTCGATGGCGCCCATGCGCCCGGCATGCTCGATCTCGATATCGACTCACTCGCGCCCTCGTATTACGCGGGAAACTGTCACAAGTGGGTCTGCGCGCCGAAAGGCGTCGGTTTTCTCTGGGTGCGCGAAGATCGCCGCGAAGAGGTGCGGCCCGCGGTCATCAGCCACGGCGCCAATGCGCCGGTGCCGCGTTCCGAGCGCTTTCGCGCCGAGTTCGACTGGATGGGAACCAGCGACCCGAGCGCGGCGCTCGCGGTGCCCGAGGCGATCCGCTTTCTCGGGAGCCTGTTGCCGGGCGGATGGGACGAACTCCGCGCGCGCAATCGCGCGCTCGCGCTCGAAGCTCGGCAGCTGCTGGCCGACGCCTTGAGGGTCGAGCTGCCGTGTCCGGCCGAGATGATCGGGAGCATGGCGGCGCTCGCGCTGCCGGCCTCGAATCGCTTTCCGATCCCCGAAAACACCCACGCCTTTGGGCCGAATCCGCTGCGCGACGCGCTCTTTCGCGACCACCGGATCGAAGTCCCGCTGCTGCTCGATCCGGCCGGCAAGACGCGCCTGCTGCGCGTGTCCGCGCAGCTCTACAACAACCGCAGAGATTACGAGAGGCTCGCGGAAGCGCTCCTGGCCTTGCTGTGATCGCGCTGCCACTCGAGCAGCGCGGGTAGCACGATCAGCGTGCACACGATCGTCAGGATCATGCCGATGCTGAGCACGATTCCGAGACTCGCCATCCCGCGATGCGAAGACAGGGCGAGGGTGCCGAAACTCACCGCTGTCGTGACTGCGCTGTAGAAGACGGCTCGGGCCGTCGTCGTCGCGAGCAGTTCTTCGTCGCTGCGCGCGATGTATTTGGAGCGGTGGACGAGGTGGATGCCGCTGTTCGCACCGACGCCGATCAGCAGCGGGATCACGATCACGTTGGCGAAGTTGAAGGGCAGATCGAGCAGCACCATGGCGGCGCAGGTGAGCAGGGAACTCAAGATCAGCGGAGACAGCACGAGCAGCACGTCGGAAAGGCGCCGCCAGAGCGACCAGAGCAATGCGGCGATCGCGATCAGCGCGTAGATCAGCGCCTGCCGGAAGGACGATTTGGTGGCGTCGGCGAATTCGACGAGGTTGATGGCGACGCCGGCCGCCTCGGGGGCGACTTCTCGCACCTCTGCCACGAATCGCGAGAAGGCCATTCCGTCGACGAGCGATTCGCGCGGATAGACCTGGATTCGCGCGCTGCCGTCCGCCGCGATCATTCGCTTGACGAGTTGCGCGGGCAGGTCGTCCAGCCCGACCTCTCCCGGCTCGAGCGCATTGCGCAGGCGCGCCATCTGGTCCGGAAAGCCCGAGAGCAAGACCATCT
>JAFDBP010000164.1 GCA_019313245.1 Deltaproteobacteria bacterium | reverse complement strand
GCACCGGCCCGAGCCGAGTAGCGCAAGTGCCATGCCAAGCGATCCGCTTGTGCAAAAAGCGCCTCAAGCCGCCGAGATGGCGTTTGAATCGCGGATCGCGCCCGGGGCCTCAGCGCGCCGAACGCGCGCGGCCGTCCAGCGGCCGGGTGGTTTTTGGGAAAAAGATTGCCCACCGACGAGAGCGTTGATCCGACGGTGCCTCTCTGTCAGAGTAGACGGTCGGGGGGGGACTGTGACGATCATCGACAGCGGACCTGAGGTCCATCTTCGCAGCTGGTTCAACAATCCTTTTGACGATGCGATTTCCGCAGCGCGCACCTGTTATTCGTCTCGCGTCATCGAATCCGACGAAGTCACCGAGCAACAGCGCGAAAACATCGGTCGGCTGTGCTTCGAGGGCGGTCACCACACCGTGTACCAGCACGCCACCTTCGAATTCGGGCTCTCGGGAATTTCGCGCCAGTTCGTCTGGGCGTTCCTGCACAGTTTTCCCTTCTACAACACCGAGCAGCAGAGCCAGCGCTACGTCAAGCTGAACGAGATCGCCGCGCACGTTCCCCCCGAGCTGCAGGGGCGCGCGCGCGAGATCTTCTGCGCATCGATCGAGCGATCCTGGCGCGCCTACCGCGAGCTGACCGAGCGCTTGACGCCGATCACCGAGCGCACCCTCTCGGATCTGTGGCGCCTGCCCGCGCGCAAATCGACGGCCTTTGGCAGAGACATCTCGAAGGAAGCCGCGAAGCGAGCGATCGAAACCGCGCGCTATGCAATTCCGATCGCGTGCCATACCGCGATGGTCTACACGGTCTCGGGCATCGTGCTGCACCGGCTGCGACGGATGATTCGCGTCGGCGACGTGCCGCGCGAAGCCGCCGATGTGGTGGGCCGCATGATCGCGGCCGTCGAGCGCGTCGACGCGGATTTCTTCGAGCGCATCGGAGAGCCGCCCCGAGAGTTCGAGCAGGTGGTCGAGAGCCGGATCGCCCCGCCCGGGGTGGGCGACGCGGCGGGGGCCGAATCCTTCGACAAATCGCTGGGCGGTCGCAGTTCGCGCTTGATCGATTACAGCGTGCGGGCACCCGAGGTCATCGCAGACGCGGTTCGCCACGTGCTGGGCCGATACGATCTCGACGACGACGCGGCGCTGGCGCTCGTGCTCGACCCCGCGCAGAACGAGTACCGGGTCGACACGCTGAACATTTCGACCCACGCGCCGATCATGCGAACGCTCGCGCACGCCCACTACACCTTTCGCAAGAAGCTGTCGCACACCGCGGATTCGCAGGACCAGCGCCACCGCACCGTGCCCGGTTCGCGCCCGCTGCTCTCGAGGACGGTTCCGGGCAGCGTCGACGTGGTCGAGCCCGAGCTGATCCGCGACGATCCCGAGGCCCATCAGCTCTTCATCGAAGCCGCCGGCGAAGCCTGGCACGCGCGCGCGCAATTGCTCGCCGAGGGCGTCGAGCCCGAACTCGCGCTCTACGTGATTCCCAACGCGGTTTCGGTCCGCTTCGAAGAGTCGGGCGCATTGATCGATCTGCTGCACAAGTGGACGATGCGCACCTGCCTGAACGCGCAGCGCGAAATCTGGCAGGCGTCGATGGACGAGATCGAACAGGTCGGCCTCGTGCACCCGAGCCTCGCGCGCTACATCGGGCCGCCGTGTTTCGTGCGCACGGGAGTCGTGCGCCCGCGCTGCACCGAAGGCTCGCACTTCTGTGGGGTGCCGGTATGGAAGACCTATCCGGAAGTCGCGCGGACCATCTGATGCCAGAACCAAAGCTCGGCGGATCCCGCAGATTCGCGCGCGGCGTCGCGCTGCTGGCGTGCCTCGCGGCGCTCGGCCCGGCCGCTGCGCGCGCCGAGACTCCCGAGCTGTCCGGCGCGTGGCACGTTCTCGTGCACTACACGGATTCCGCCTCGGCGGATGCCGATCGGGAGCGTTGGGACGATCGCGCCTGGGTGTTCGAGCGGCGGGGCGATCGGCTGCGCTGGACCGAATACCCGATCGTCGTCTTCGACGACGAAAGTGGCCGATTCGAAGCCGGCGGGGCCGATCGCGCCGCCCGGATTCCGCACTACTGGGAGCCCGGCGCCGACCAACTCGCCGACATCGAGGACGGTCTCGCGGTCAATCAGCGCGGGGTGACATCCGTGACCCTGCGGCGCGCCGAGCAGAGCTGGGTATCGGCGCCCGAGTCGGCGCTCTCGTCCGCGTCGACGATCCGCTACGTCGAATCCCGGCGCATCGATTTGGCCGCGCAGGGTCCGATCTTCAGGCGAGAGGACGCGCTGCGCTCGGAGCGGGCCGAGGATCTGGTCGGCGCGACGATCTACACCACGCGCGAGATCGCGGACGGGGGGCGCCGGTTGCGCGGCGATTTCGAGCGCGACGGCACGCAGCGCGGGACATTCGCCATGACGCGCGCTGCGGGAGTTCACGGCCACGGGGACTGACGCCGGGCGCATTCGCGGCGCGGACGCGCGCGACCTCGATCGGGTCGCGGCGCTCTGGATTGCGCTCAGCGAGCACCACGCGTCCGCGGATCCGCTCTTCAGCCTGCGCCCCGACGCGGAGGCGGAGATTGGTCGCCTGCTCGCCGCGATCCTCTGCGATCCCGAGGCCGCGATCTTCGTCTGCGAGCGCGACGGCGAGCTGCTGGGCTTCTGCACGGTGCGGATCGATCGCGCCCCCCCGATCCAGCGAGAAGTGCGGCGCGCCGAGATTGCGGATTTGATGGTGCGCGCGCACGAGCGCCGCCGGGGCATCGGCCGCGGGCTGGTCGAGTGCGCGCTCGCCTGGGTGCGGGAGCGGGGCGTCGAGCGCTGCGAGGTTCGGGTCGCGAGCCTCAACGCCGAGGGCCAGCAGTTCTGGCGATCGCTCGGTTTTGGCGATTTGATGGACGTACTGCAGCGTCGGTTGTAGAGTTTCCCCCGTCTACCCGTGACGGAAACAGGTACCCCCAAATGACCAATCAAGATCGCAGTGACGCAAGTGCCGTGCTCAATCCGCTCGCCGTAGCACTCAACGAAAAACTCGAAGTGGCCGCGCCGGAAGTCCTGGCGATGCTCTCGAACATGGGGCGACGGCTCTACTTCCCCAAGGGCATCCTCTCCCAATCCGCAGAAGCGAAGCAAAAGGCGACCCGCTTCAACGCGACGATCGGGATTGCGACCGAGGGCGACGGGCCGATGCATCTCGCATCCGCCGCGAAGTATCTGAGCGACATCGAGCCCGCCGAGGCGTTTCCGTACGCGCCACCAGCCGGTCAGCCCAAGCTTCGCGAGGCCTGGCGCGACAAGCAGCTCGCCGAGAATCCCTCGCTTCGCGACAAGCGCATCGGCCTGCCGGTGGTGAGCAGTGCGATCACCCACGGCATCACCCTCATCGGCAATCTCTTCGTCGATCCCGGCGATCGCATCGTGATGCCCGACAAACTCTGGGGCAACTACCGCCTGACCTACGAGGTCCAGTGCGGCGCGAAGATCGCCACCTTTCCGTTCTTCTCCGAGGGCGGTTTCAACGGCGAGGGTTTCGCGCAGGCGCTGGCCGAGAATGCGGCCGGCCGCGACAAGCTGATCGTCGTGCTGAACTTCCCCAACAACCCGACCGGCTACATGCCGACGCTCGCCGAGAGCGAAGCCCTGGTCGCGGCGCTCGTCGCGCAGGCGAAGGCGGGGACCAAGATCGTGGCGGTCTTCGACGACGCCTACTTCGGGCTCTTCTATCACCTCGGCGGGCAGAGCATGACCGAGTCATTGTTCTCGCTGGCCGCCAACCAGCACCCGAACCTGCTCGCGATCAAACTCGACGGCGCGACCAAGGAACTCTTCGTCTGGGGTCTGCGCTGCGGCTTCGTCACGATCGGGCCCGGGCGCGCGGATACCGCCGACGACGTGACCGAAGTGCTCGACGCCAAGTTGCGCGGCGCGATTCGCGGCGTGATCTCGAACATCCCGCAGCTCTCGCAGACGATCGTGCGCAAGGTTCTCGGATCTCCGACGATCGGCGCCGAGCGCAAACAGAAACTCGAAACGCTCAAGGCGCGCGCGGCGAAGGTTCACGAGGTCGCCAACAATCCGCGCTTCGCGGACAGCTGGGACGTCTACCCCTTCAACAGCGGCTACTTCATGTGCGTGGCGCTCAAGGGAGCCGAAGCGGAAAAGGTGCGGCTGCAGCTGCTCGACACCTACGGGATCGGCGTGATCGCGACGGGCCCGACGGATATCCGCATCGCCTTCTCCTGCCTGGCGGTCGATGACGTCGAGCCGCTGTTCGAGGACCTGCACAAAGCGGTTCAGGACATGCGCTAGCGGCGGCTTTGCAGCTGCAGGTCCGGGGAGCGATCGGCAGGCACCCCGTAGCGGCGCAGGATCGCCTCCGCGCGTTCGACCGCGAGCTTTCGGTCGAGCACGATCCGCAGCGCGTTGGCGGTCTCGAGCACCACGAACTCGCCCTCGGTCGCGTCGAGGATGCGGACGAGGTCGGTCAGCCTGCGCACGCGCTTCCCCTGCGCCTTCGCGATCTGCACGCTCTCGACATCGTGGTAGCCGCGGTTCGACTTGTCGGCGAGCACCTTCTGGAGGATCACGACCTCCTGCCGCTGCGAGGTGCGGATCCCGTGGTCGTAGAGCGACACGAGAGTCGCGGGCGCGCGGGATCGCCAGGCCTCGCCCCAGGTCTCGAGCCAGGCCCGCGTGAGTGGGACGAAGAGCAGGCCCGCGTAGACGAACCACGAGGGCCGGCCGCTGCGCGGGCGCCCGGGCACGAGCGGCCGGTAGCGCTGCAGCGTGACGCGTTGAGTCGAGCGCTCTCCGTCGCGGTAGATCTCGAGCGGAATTTCCTCTCCGACGTAGCGCATCGAGGCCGCGTAGGGGAATCCGATGCGCACGCCCCCGTCGATCTGCACGCTGCCATCCGTCGCGATCGAATGGCCGTCCACCTTCAGCAGCACGTCGCCGGGTTCGAGGACGTTCGCGCAGGAGCCCCCGTGGTGGACCTGGTTCACGAGGATGCCGCGGCGCGTGCGCGGGAGCCCGAGGTACTTGCGGTGCGCGCTCGACTCCAGGTCCTGCACGGTGATGCCGAGGTCGGGAAATCCGTTGTAGGGTGGCGACTCCACGTCGCGCAGGAAGTGCTCGACCACCGGCGCGCAGATCACGTAGCCGATGTTCTCCGCCTCCTCGAGCGCCTGGAAGGCCACGCCCACGAGCTTGCCGTTGGCCGTCACGGGACCGCCGCTGTTGCCCGCGTTGATCGCGGCGTCGATCTGCAGCGAGAGCAGGTTGCGCTCGTTCTGGACGTACAGGGTGAGTTCGATGCGCGAGACGACGCCTTCGGTGACCGAGAGCTGCTCGCCGCCGATCGGAAATCCGAGCACGTTCACGGAGTCGCCCAGCGCGGGCAACTCCCCGATCGGGATCGGCTTCGCGCCCTCGAAGAAATCCTGCTCCTCGACGCAGAGCAGCGCCAGATCGCACGTCTCGCCGTAGCCCACCACCTCCGCGACCACGCTGCGCTCGTGCCCTTCGCGGCGCACCTCGATGAAGGTGGCGTCCTCGACCACGTGCGCGTTGGTCAGGACGTGCAGACCCTGCGGTGTCTCGATGATCGCGCCGGAGCCCGTCGAGGGCGCGGCGCCCAGCGTCTGCCACGGCTGTTCGTAGTCGGGCGAATCCGAGACGGTCATCACCTTCACGACCGACTGCTTCAGCGCGCCCAGCGAATCGCTGCCCCCCATAGGCCGGGGAGTATACGCCGGTCTCGGCGGAGTCTCCCGCCGCACCGCCGCCGGCGCGCTCAGTCCAGGCGGTCGAGTTCTTCGAGGATTTCGATCAGGCTGGTCACTGCGTTGGCGAGCACCCCGACGTCCGCGCGCTCGTCGCGGCCGTGTACGCCCGCGTAGTCTTCGCGACGCATCACGCGGGGGGTGAAGCCGTAGGCGATCAATCCGATGTCGCGGAAGTAGTGGGCGTCGGTAAAGCCGATGGTGACCGATGGAACGGCGTGGGCCGGCGGATCGGACTTCGCCGCGATGGCTTCGATGGCCGCGTAGAGCGGCGTGTCCGCGGGTGAGTTGCGGGTCTCGAACGAGAGCAGCACCTCGGTGCTGATGCCCGGATCCGCGATCGCGTGCTGTACCTGCTCGGTGAAGCGCTCGCAGCTCTCGCCCGGCAGCAGGCGCGCGTCGAGGTGGGCGACCGCCTCCGCGGGCAGAACGTTGGTGCGCGAGCCGCCCTCGAGGACCGTGATCGCCAGCGTGTTGGTCACCAGCGCCGCCTGAAAGCGCAAGGTCATGAAGCGGCGGCGAAATTCGGGATCTTCGGCGAGGCTCCGGGCGAGATCCGCGTAGCCAGCGGCGTCTTCGGGTGGGGCCAGCACCGCCAACGCGCGATACATCTGCGCGATCTCGGGCGCGACGATGATCGGAGTCTCGAGTCGGCTCAGGCGTTCGAGGGCTGCGATCAGCCGCGGAACTGCGGCGTCGAGCGGGGGCACGGAGCTGTGTCCCGGGGTTCCGTGCGCGACGATGCGGAGCCAGCAGGGGCTCTTCTCGACCACGCCAATCCGCCAGAGCGTCGGATCGCCGCTGCCCCGGCTCAGGATCCCGCCGCCCTCGTTGAGCAGGTACTTTGCGCCGCCGAGCAGTTCGGGCCGTTCGCGCGCGATGAAGCCCGCCCCGTAGACCCCGCCGCTCTCTTCGTCGGGCGTGGCGAGAAAGATGATGTCCCGCTTCAGCGGGGCGTCGCGTTCGGCCAGTTCGAGCAGGGTCAACAGGTGGACGACCGAAATGCCCTTCGCGTCGAGCGAACCGCGGCCGATGACGTGATCGCCCTGTCTGGTGCCCGCGAACGGATCGGTCTTCCAGGCGTCCGCGTCGGCGGGAACGACATCGAGATGGGAGAGCAGGATCAGCGGGCGGCGCTCGCCGCTGCCGCGCACGATCCCCCAGACCGCGGCGCGCCCGACCGTGGAGTCACCGGGTGGTGTATCGATGATGCGGTTTTCGATCCCGGCCTGCGAGAGGATGTCGGCGAAGAATTCCGCGAGTGGTTTTTCGTCGCCGGGTGGATTGACGGTCTCGAACTGGATCGCGCGCGAGAGCAACTCCGCGACGCGATCTTTGGCGCGCGCGGATTCGTCGTCGCGCCGCGAGGAATCGCCGCCGGAAGTCGCGCAACCCTCGGCGCAGAAGAGCAGTGAAAACACCACAGTAATGGAACGCAGCGCTTTGCGAAGACGTCGGCGCGGGCGGCGAGAAACCAAGTAAAACCGGTGGCTTTGACATTCTTGCGTCGAGTCGAGGAAAGTTTCGGAAGCGCTGCTCCCCTGGGGGGTTCGCTTTGCTTCGAGATCCATTGCCCTACCACCTGTATCTGGCCCCGCGATGCGGTTAAATACCGTGCAACACGGGTCGACCAAAGCTAACTATAGGCCGCGCAGAAGGGGCGTGGGCGATGATTTACGTCGCGCTGCGCCTGTAGGGGGTACCCGGGTTCATGCGTTCGCACCGCCCATCGCCGACTCGGCGACTGCCCGCGATCATGTTGTCAGTGCTGGGCCTGGGCGTGTGCGCGCTGCTCGGGGTGATGGTCGGTCTGTCGCCGTTCGATTCGTCGCGCGCCGCGAAGCCGGTCGCGATCGGCCCGTCCGACGCTCCGACTCCCGAGGCTCCGCTCCCGCCGGTCTCCGCGGCCCCGCTCGCCGCAGAGCCCGTCGCCACGGATCCGATCCCCGAAGCTCCGCCCGCGCCCGCCCCCATCCTCGAAGCGAAGGTCGAAACCGAAGCGACAGCCGAATCGGAAGCGAAGGCCGAGCGCGAAACGCCGGCCGATGTTTCCCAGGAGGATTCGCCGCGGGTCGCCGAGGGCGTGCTCGGCAAAGGCGACACGCTCGTGCGTTTGCTTTCCGCGCAAGGCGTCAGTGTGCGCGTCGTCGACCAGATCGCGAGGGAGATGATCGGCCACTACGACTTCCGCAACTCGCAACCCGGTCACCGTTATCGACTCGTGCAGAACGCGGAAGGGGAGATCGAATCCTTCCACTACCGCATCTCGCCGATCATCGCCTACGAGTTGACGCCCAACCCCGACGGTGGCTTTACGGTGGTGAGAAACGAGGCCGAACTCTGGCCGCGCCAGACGATGATCGCGGGCGTCGTCACCACGAGTCTCTACGGTGCGATCACCAATCTGGGCGCCGCGCCTCAGCTCGCGAGCGACGTCACCGACGTCTTCGCCTACGACGTCGACTTTTCTCGCATGATTCGAGCGGGCGACGAGTTTCGGATCCTCTACGAGCGTTTGTTCCGCACCGACGAGGACGGCAACGAGATCTTCGTTCGCCCGGGTCGAATTCTCGCAGCTCGCTATGCGGGCGCATCGGGCGAGTACACGGCGGTGTACTTCGAACCGCAAGAAGGGCGCGGAGGCTACTACCGCCCCGACGGAAGCACCGTTCAGCGCGAATTCCTGATGGCCCCGGTTCGCTATGGCCGCGTGACCTCGCACTACGCCGCGAAGCGTCGTCACCCGATTCTCAAGATTACGCGCCCGCATCACGGCATCGATTACGCGGCGCCCACGGGAACGCCGGTCTTCGCGGTTGCGGGCGGTGAAATTCTCTACCGCGGTTGGGCGGGCGGCTTCGGCAATCTGGTCAAGGTTCGACACCCCGACGGTTACGTGACCTACTACGCGCACCTCTCGCGGTTTGCGGATGGACTCCGCCTGGGGCAACCGGTCTCGCAGAAACAAGTCATCGGCTACGTGGGGAGCACGGGGCTGTCGACCGGCCCGCACGTCTGCTTCCGCGTCGCCAAGAATGGCAAGTACGTGAATCCGCTTCAGTTGCCGACCCCGGAGGGGCCCCCGCTGCCCGAGGAATTCAAGCGCAGCTTCCAGGCGCGCCGGGACACGCTGCTCGCATCGCTCGACTCCGGCACCCTCGTCGCTGCCGACGAGGCCCTTTAAGCTCGAATTCCAGCGCCTCGGCCGTACGCGCCGGAGACCGGTGTGGTCCCAGCGGCGGCGCGCGGGTAAGTTCCCTGCGCGATGAACGCACGCCCCCCTGCGATCGACCGCTTCACCCCCGACGGTGGTCTCGGCCGGATTCCGGACGAGCGAGAGGCCGCCACTTCGTGACGCGTATTTCGCGGGAAAATCCGCTGGCTTCGGTCTGCTGGGTGCGCGTCGGATCGGTCAACGAACCGAAGCTCGTCGCGGTGCGCAGTGCGATTGGCGCCTACGCGCCCGACGCCAGAGTCGAGGGCGTCGCCGTCACGAGCGGTATCTCCGAGCAGCCGGTCGGTTTCGAGGAGATCATCCGCGGCGCGCGCAACCGCGCCGCGGGCGCGATGAACGGGACTTGCTGCGATCTCGCCGTGGGCATCGAGGATGGGCTCGTACCGATTCCGCTGGCGAGCGCGCAGGGCGAAGTCGCGCACCTGAACATCGGCTGCGCGGCCATCACCGATGGCGAGCGGACTTCGATCGGTTTTTCCTCTGCGTTCGGATATCCTCTCGGGTGTTCGATTCCCGCAGTGCGTGATCGCGAGCCCATCGGCGCGGGTTTCGATCGACTCTGGGAGGCCCACCGCGGCGAGTCGGCGGCGAAACCCTCGGCGCTGAGCACGGGAAACATCGGTCGCTTGAGTAACGGCGTGTTGCCTCGAGCCGAATATGCGCGCCACGGCGTGCTCTGTGCGCTCGTCGCGTTTCTACAACCCGACCTGTACGGTCTCGACGAGGATGCGGTGTGAGCGGGATAGCGACCCTTACTCCTGAGAAGCCCATCGAATCGGTGGAGGATCTCGTCGCGTTTCTGCGCGCCGGCGAGAAGCCGCCGGAAGCCTGGCGGGTGGGCACCGAGCACGAGAAGATCGGCCTCCACGCGGCCGAACTGAGCCCGGTCGACTACGAGGGGGAGTGCGGTATCGGTCAACTGCTGCAGCGCATCGCCGATCGCGCGGGCTGGGAACCGATTTACGAGGACGGCAACGTCATCGCGCTGCAACACGAGGGCGCGAGCATCACCCTCGAGCCCGGCGGACAGCTGGAACTCTCGGGAGCACCCCTGCGCACGATCTTCGAAACCTGCGCAGAATTTCACGCCCATCTCGAACTCGTGCGTTCCGTTTCCGAGCCGATGGGCCTCGTCTGGTTGGGTCTCGGAATCCATCCGATCCACGCCGCCGAGCAGCTGCCGCAGATGCCCAAGGAGCGCTACCGCATCATGCGCCGCTACCTGCCCACGCGGGGATCGCGGGCGCTGATCATGATGTTCACGACGGCGACCGTCCAGGCCAACTTCGATTACCAATCCGAGACGGACATGGTGGAGAAGGTTCGCACGGCGCTCGCGATATCTCCCATCGTGTCGGCGATCTTTGCGAACTCGAGCCTTTCGGAGGGCAAGGCCAATGGCTTCATCTCCAGGCGCATGCACGCCTGGACGGACACCGATCCAGATCGGTGTGGGATGCTGCCGATCGCCTTCGAATCCGATTTCGGGTACAGGCGCTATGTGGACTGGGCGCTCGACGTGCCGATGTTCTTCATCGTGCGCAAAGGGCGCTTCGAACCGGCCTACGACATGACCTTCCGGCAATTCCTCGAAAACGGGCGCAAGGGCGAGCGCGCCACCCTCGCGGATTTCGACCGCCACCTCACGACGCTGTTCCCCGAGGTTCGCGTCAAACAGTTCATCGAGGTCCGCTGTGCCGATGCGGTTCCGTCTCGACTCACCTGTTCGCTACCCGCGCTCTGGAAGGGAATACTCTACGACGCAACGGCCCGCGCGGCCGCGGCGAACCTGGTCGAGGCTGAGCAGGCCGAGCGCGAGGCGGCTGCGGAATCGGTTTCGCGCCTGGGCCTGGCCGCGCACTACGCGGGGCGACCCATTCTGGATCTGGCGCGCGAACTCGTCGAAATCGCGCGCGGCGGACTCGAGCGGATCGGCCACGCGGGTCCGAGTGCGCCCGACGAGTCTGCCTTCCTGGATCCGATCTTCGCACAGCTCGCGCTCGAAAAGAGCCCCGGTCAGGTCGTGCTCGAATGCTGGGAGGGTGAATGGGAGAGATCCTTCGAGCGCCTGATCGAATACGCGCGCTATTGAATAGAGGTAGATCTTGCAGGCTCGCGCGAAATCGCGTCGCGCGCGCGGTGAATCGGGAGTTCTCGCCTCCGCCCGACGGGTGGTGCAACGCCAATCAACCGAGATGCCCGAAAGCGGCCTCGAGGAGATGTATCTGATGTCGATCGTGATCTACACAAAGGACACCTGCCCGTATTGCGCAGCCGCCAAGAAGCTGTTGAAGTCGAAGGGCGTCGAGTGGACCGAGATCAACATCGCGACCGAACCGGGGCGCCGCGACGAGATGATCGAGCGAAGTGGCCGCATGACGGTGCCGCAGATCTTCATCGGCGAAACCCACGTCGGCGGCTTCGACGATCTCGCGGCCCTGGAGAGCGCCGGCAAACTCGATGCGCTGCTCGGTCGCAGTGGCAAACCCGCCGAGAAGACCGGCGTGGAGGCCGAACACCATCGCGTCATCATCGTGGGCAGCGGACCCGCCGGCTATACGGCGGCGATCTACGCCGCGCGCGCCGAACTCGAGCCGCTGGTCATCGCGGGCCTGCAATTTGGCGGGCAGCTCATGTTGACCACGGACGTCGAAAACTACCCGGGTTTTCCCGAGGGCGTGACGGGCCCGGAGATGATGGAGCTGTTCCAGAAGCAGGCGGAGCGCTTCGGCACGAAGATCATCATGCAGGACGCCAGCGAAATCGACTGTTCGGTGCGCCCGTTTCGGGTGAAGGTCGGCGATCGCGCGTTCAGCGCGGATGCCGTGATCCTCGCAATGGGCGCCTCCGCGAAGTGGCTCGGGATCGAGTCGGAACAACGCTTGATGAACAAAGGTGTGTCGGCGTGCGCGACCTGCGACGGAGCGCTGTTTCGCGGCAAGCCCATGGCCGTCGTGGGGGGCGGCGATACGGCCCTCGAAGAGGCGCTCTTCCTGACCCGCTTTGCGACGAAGGTCTTCGTCATTCATCGCCGGGATGCGCTGCGCGCGTCGAAGATCATGCAAGACCGCGCAATGGGTCACGAGAAAATCGAGTTCGTCTGGGATTCGGTGGTCGATGAAGTGGTCGGAGACGAATTCGTTACCGGCGTGCGAACGCGCAACGTGAAGACCGACCAGACCCGGGAGCTGGCCGTCGAAGCGGTATTCATCGCGATCGGCCACGAACCCAACACCAAGCTCGTCCGCGGCCAGATCGACCTGAACGAGGTCGGCTACATCGAGGCGACTCCAGGCAGGAGCCTGACCAACGTCGAGGGTGTCTTCGCGTGTGGCGACGCGATGGATCCCGTTTACCGTCAAGCCATTACGGCCGCCGGAACGGGCTGCATGGCGGCGATCGACGCCGAGCGCTGGCTCGCCCAGCAGGGCGTCGAATAGCGACTTTTGGACTGATTTGGCCGGTGTTGCGCCCCGGTGGCCGTATTTGGTACACCGAGCTGCACGGCCTAGCGAGAACTGCGCCGTTTGGACTGCTCGTTATCTACGGACTGCCTGGGGGGGTGGCTCGAGTGGATCCATCGCAGGCGAGTGGGCTTCCAGTGATCCTCCTCGGTGCGGCGACAGTCTTTGCCGCGCTGGTCGCCCTGATCCCGCGCAAGGCGCGCCCGCCGGATCGCTTTCACTCCAGGACCAAAGCGGCCTCCGAAGCCATTCCGGCTGCACCGCTCCATCTCGCCCGTTCAGAGGTACATCGCGAAGCTTCGGAAGCGGAACTTCTGCGCGTCGCACTGGCCGCATTTTCAGTTCATCGAATGCGCCGAGCGCGCGCGCCGACTCCAGCGCGATCGCCGGGCTGGGCGACCGATAGGCCCGTGCGGCAGAGCGCGGCATTTCGCAAGACGCCATTCAGTGCCAAGAGAGATTTCCACCGATCGGTGCCGAGGCGATAGGTGGCGACCTACAAGGTCAAGAGCCGGGGCGTGGAGTACACCGTCACCGTCGTCGACAAGGCGACGGGGGGCAGCCTCGTCACGGTCGACGGCCGCGAGTTCGACGTCAAACTGTCCGGTGACGACACCGCTCCAGCGGTGGCGTCGCGTCCCGCCGCGCCGGCGTGGAAAAAACTCGCAATGGCTTCCTCGCCGGTGGCTTCTGAGGCAGTTCCCGAAGGCGACGGCAGAATCGTCGCTCCCATCTCGGGCACGATCATTTCGCTCGACGTCGAGGTCGGCGACTCGGTTTCGGTCGATCAGGTCGTTCTGAGACTCGAAGCGATGAAGATGGAGAACGACATCACGGCACCCGTTGCCGGAACCGTGCAGGAGATCACCACGAACGAGGGTTCCGATGTATCCACCGGTCAACTGCTGATGACCATCGGTTGACTGCGATCGGAGCGCGCCCAACGGCATCCTCGATCCTTCCGATGATGCGCCCGATCGCAGCCCGCGTTGCCAGAGGCGTCGTTTCGGCCATGGCTGCGGGTGTTTTGCCGGTGCTTCTCGGTGGCTGATTTCGCTGGAAAAAGCGCTTCGGCGCCGGCTCTTGCCCGTTTCCGGTGACCGACTTACGCTTTTCGCGCGATGTCTCTCTCCAAAGAAAAGCTCCAGGGCCTGATTTCACGCTCGACCGACATCATCGTCGCCACCAACCGCAAAGGGGAGATCATCTACTACAACGATGGGGCCAGCCGAAGCCTGGGTTACAGCCATCAGGAAATCCTCGGCAGCTTCGTCGCGACCGTCTATCCCGATGTCGAAGAAGCCAAACGCGTGATGCGTGCGATGCGCGGTCCGGATTACGGCGGTGTCGGGATCGTGGAGACGTTTCAGACCACGTTCGTCGCCAAGGACGGTGAACACATTCCCGTCGCGATGTCGGCGACCATTACCTACGACGAGTCGGGCGATCCCGATGGCACCATCGGTTACGCGAAGGATCTGCGGGAGATCCTCCGGAAGGACAAGCTCGCGACACTCGGCGAGGTGGCGGTCGGTCTCTCCCACGAGATCAACAATCCGCTCGCGGTCATCCTCAACCTGTTGGACCTACTCGAACGGGAAATCGAAGAACTCGCTGGGGACGAGGACAGCTCCGTAGAGTTCGAGCGCCTGTACGGGATGCGCCGGGAAGTCACGCGCATTTCCAGCATCCTGAATCGCCTAGAAGAAATGGTCGAGACCGAAAATTACGAAACGACGGAGTACATCGGGCCGACGCGCATGATCGATCTTCGCGGTCCGCGATCCCAGGCATCGGATGGGCCCGACCTCAAGGACATCCGGGTCCTCGTCGTCGACGACGACATGGGGATCTGCCGCTCGATCGAGGAGATGCTCGCTGCCGAAGGCTGCGTGGTCGAAACCGCGGCGGATGGCGCCGAGGGTTTGCGGAAGGTCGAATCATCGAATTTCGACGTGGTGCTGACGGATGTCGTGATGCCCGAAATGGACGGATACGAGCTCTACTCTGCCGTGAGGGAGCGCTTCCCGAACCTGCCCGTGTTGATGATGACTGCGTTTCACTACGACAAGGATCACATCATCAAGCGAAGCAAGCTCAAGGGCTTGAAGGACGTGCTGTTCAAGAAGCCCGTCGACCCCGACCGGCTGCGCAGTGTGATTCGCGAGACGGTCGATCAGAGCTGAAGCGGTCGGTCGCTATTCCGCGTATCCGAGTGCGCGGAGTCTTTCCACGCGCAACTCAGAGGGCTCTCGCGCTTCGACCATCGGGATCGCGTGTCTGAAGTAGGATCGAATCACATCTTTCGAGTCTGCGTCGATTCCATCCACGGCCTGCCAATCTTCACCCGGCGCCCAGCGGTATGCGGCCCAGCGCGGTGCCATCGTCGGCGAGCCGTTTGCCTCGCCTGAATTCCAGGCTGCCAGGATGTCGCCGACTCGGACGAAGCCGTCGGGGCCGTAGGCGCTCAGATCGAAGCCCTCGTCGCAGTACACCATTCGATTGGGCGGGGGCGATTCGCCGCGAAGGATCGGACCCAACGCGATGCCACTGATGTCGTCGGGCACTTCGAATCCCGCAAGATCGAGAAGTGTCGGCATCAAGTCGACGTGGTGGACGGTTTCGATCCGCCGCCCCTGCGGCAATCCGGGAGCGCGAAGAATCAGCGGAACATGGGCCTGGTCGGGCGTGGTGGTGCTTCCGTGCGAAAAGTAGATGCCGGCCTCTCCGAGGCTTTCGCCGTGATCGGAGGTGAATGCGATGACGCTTTCCGCATCCGACGAAATTGCGTCCAGCTGCGAGATGAGTTCTCCGATCCAGTGATCCGCATAGGCGATTTCTTCCGCGTAGCGGGTTTCGTAGATGCTCGGTTGGCGAATGCCGTCGAGTTCTTGATACGAAGGGATGCCGTTCAACCCCGTCACGGTGTCGAGGATCGGTAGCGGCTCTTCGTCGGGGTCGAATTCCGGTCGGAATCTCCCCTTGAACGCGGGAGGGGGTGTATAGGGGCCGTGCGGATCCTGATAGTGGACCCACAAGAAGAACGGTCGTCCGTCTCGATTCTTCAACCAGAGCAGTGCGCGCTCGGTCGTTTTTTCGGCGATTCGCTCGAACGCGAAACCTCGATTCTGTTCAGCCTGAGGCAACTCGTCGTCGTACACCTCGAAGCCTCGATCGAGTCCGATTCTGCGATCGAGCATGATGTTGCCGACGAAGGCAGCCGTCTGGTAGCCCTCTCGATTGAAGATCTCGGCGAGTGTGGTGATGCCTTCCAGCCGGGTTCCGCCGTTCATGTAGCCGATCGTGTGTTCGCGCGTGTAGCGTGAAGTCATGATCGAGGCATGCGAACCCGAGGTGAAACTCGCGCCCGCAATCGCGCGTTCGAACACCACACCACGCGAGGCGAGGCGATCGATCGCGGGACTGGTGTTCCGCTCGAAGCCGTAGGCGCCCAGCCGATCGGCGCGCAAGGTGTCTACCGTGATCAATAGGACGTTCGGCCGCGGTCGCTCCGGCGCGTTGCAACCGATTCCCGCACTGGCGAGAACCAGCGCGCATAACCGGATCGCAAACCCCTGCAAGCGTCGATTCGAAATCGATGATCCGGCGTTCAAGGGACTCCCTCGGAGCAGAATTCAACGGCTCTCAGAAGGTACACTCGAAAGCGCCCGGGCTGCACACAGCCCGATGACCGCGCGCGCGCCGGCAGCGCGCAGCGCGATCGCGGCTTCTGTCAAGGTACTGCCCGTCGTCACCACGTCGTCGATCAACCAGATCCGCTCCGGGATCTGCCGTCTGGCGCGCGCGCGAAACGCACCGCGAACGTTGCGGCGCCGTTCGCGTCGATCGAGACCCGTCTGGCTCGGGGTGTCTCGCGTGCGGCAGAGCGCGACGGGGTCGAGGGGAACTTCGAACTCCCGGGCCAGGGATCGCGCGAGTACGGCGGCCGGATTGAAACCGCGCGAGCGAAGTCGGCGCGGATGCAGCGGGACGGGTACGACCAGTTGCGGTCGAGGTCCGGCCGCGCGCCGCCCCGCCTCGCGCAGCATCGCCGCGACGACGGCTGCGGGCGCGGATTCGAGCCCGCGGAGCCCTCGCTTCGGGTATTTGAAGCGGTGGATCCAGTCGGCCGCATCGCCCTCGAAGCGAAATGCGGCGAGGCAGGCCGTCAGCGCCGAGTCCGACGGTGCACAGCTCGCGCACAAATTCGCGCCGGGCCTCGGCGGCGTTTGCTGGCACAGCTGACACAT
>JAFDBP010000163.1 GCA_019313245.1 Deltaproteobacteria bacterium | reverse complement strand
TCACGCTGCCGCCGTATTCATCGGCAGTAACAACATCGAAAACAGCATCCCCATCGAAGTCCGCTATCGCCACGGAACTGGGGCTGGCGCCCGCCGTGTAGAAGGTGGCAGCCTGAAAACTCCCGTCGCCGTTGCCCAGCAGCACGCTCACGTCGTTGCTGCCGAGATTCGCAGTGACAAGGTCGGGAATCGTGTCGCCATCGATGTCTTCCACCGCAACGGAACCGGGGCCATCGCCCGCCGCGAAGGAGACGGCGGATTGAAAGCTGCCGTCGCCGTTGCCCAGCAGCACGCTCAGGTCGTCTCCAAATAAATTGGCGGTCACGAGATCGGCGTAATTGTCGCCATTGAAATCGGCTGAAGCGACCGCGAAGGGGTAATTGCCCGCCGCATAGGAGACTGCGGTTTGGAAGTTGCCGTCGCCGTTTCCCAGCAACACGCTGACCTCATTGCTGCCAGAGTCGGCAGTGAGGAGATCGGGGATGCTGTCCGCATCAAAATCGGCAACTGCACTAGAGACGGGGTAATCGCCCACCGCATAGGCGACGGCGGCTTGGAAGCTGCCGTCGCCGTTACCCAGCAGCACGCTCACCTCGTCGCGGAAACTATTGGTGACGACGAGGTCGGGGACGGCGTCGCCGCTCAGGTCCGCTATGGCCACGGAACTGGGGCTGGCGCCCGCCGCGTAGAAGACGGCGGCCTGAAAACTCCCGTCGCCGTTGCCCAACAGCACGCTCACGGTGCCGTCGTAATGATTTGCGGTGACAAGGTCTGCGTAGTTGTCTCCATCGAAATCGGCTGAAGCGACTTCGACGGGATATTTGCCTACGTCGAAGGAAATCGAGGAATCGCGACAGAGTGCTTCCGCACCGGCCTCGACGGCCATTGCAAGCGCTGCCAGGAAACCGATCAGCCAGAGGCGGCGTCGGTACGGATGGCGCTTCGAGAAACCGATACTGGACGGAGGGATTGTCGGAGAGCAGAGGAAAGCCATACCACCCATCTCGAATGCTCGGCGAAATGTTCGCCAGCGAGACCCCGACCCGATCTCTGATCAGTCATTCTATATTTCTTCGCGCTCCGGAAGCAAGCGGAGATTCAAGCGGTCGGGCTTTGCGCAGCGTGCGCCGCCACCAGCCCTTCTACCGGCAGCCTCAGCGGTACCGGCAGGGGCAGACTGCGTCGTAGCGCCCCCCCGCTACCACTTGAGCCCTCGGAATCGAAAGGTTCCGGGGGCTTCGTTTTTCGGGGCGGTGGCGGCGGCCGATCAGGGTAGGAGCGCCAGCTCGAGTGCGGATCGGGTCGATTAGCGAGATCCTTTCACTGTGTCGCAGTCTTCGAATCTGTTCTCAAGGATCTCCGCACACTGCCACGCCTGATCAACGCTTGTTTCTATTGCTCGATTCGGTAGCGGGGGCACATTGGCGCTCTCGCAGCTCGCGAAGATCCCAATTCTCTCGTCGATCCTTGCGCGAAGGTAGTGGCTGATGTCTACGGGGCCGCTTTCGCCGCTGCATTTCATCTCTGTGATGAATAGTGTCCCTTGCGCCTGAAGGATCAGGTCCAAGCAGTTCACGCTGAATCCGTCGTCATCGCACTCCGACAGCAATGTGTCGACGTCCTCCGGGGCAAAACATGGACACTCGGCGCGCGCGCATGGGATTGCTTGATCCGTGTGAGTTTGGAATTTGCGCAAGACGTTCAGGCACGCCGTCGAGCTGGCATTCGGGTTTTCGCCCTCGCAGTCCAAGACCTCGCAGTAGGCGTTGCACAGGCCCCAGGCGGCGCCCGACAAGCCGTCGCAGACGTGCTCGTCGACGGGTGGCTGCGCGCTCGCCGAGGCGGAGACGAGAAGCGGGGAAAGCAAGGCAATCGAAAGAAGAGGCAAGTACACGCGCATGGGCGCCTCCTGTCAGCGGAGAGCCCAATCGTCTCACAACTCCCGAGGTTCTTGAAGAGTATTTTGCGATCGGATTACACAAGTTCGCGTGTGGGGACTCGTGTGGAGGATTTGCACGAACGAGCCCGATCCAGCTCAAACAGAAATCGGACTCAAGTCCGCAACATCTCTAGAACATTGAAGAACCTCCGGCCTCCGGGTCCACGCTCATAACCTGGAGATCGGGGGTTGCGTGGCCTTCGCAGCCGAAGGCTGCTCGCGAATCCCTCCCCGCTACCAGGGCGCAAAGCGCCCGGCGTCGACATCAGGCCCGATCCCGATCTGAACGCCATCCATCCGGAAAGCCGGGGTGTCGTTCCGGTGGCTGTTCTCGGATCGGGCAGCTTCGACGTGACGGACGTAGATGTGACGCAGCTCACATTTGGCCCCGCTGGGGCATCACCGTCGAACCGCCGCGGGCCGCACTTCGGAGATCTGAACGGCGACGATTTGACGGATTTGATCCTGCACTTCCGCGTCGAAGAGAGCGGGATTGCGTTTGGCGACACCATGGCCTGTCTCGCGGGCGAGACGCTGAACGGCACGCCCTTCGGGGTTGTGACGCGGCACACACGGTACCCCGACATCGATAGCATCACGCGGTGTCATCGCTGCCGCCGCAGGCAGCGATGATTCACTGGGTCGTCGAAGGCATGCAATTCCGACCCGCGTTTGTTGCAGCTGCGTCGGCCAGTGCAGATTCATCGCAACTCGATCGCGCCGGCACGGCAAGCGCGGCGCAACGAACCGGTAATCGCGTTTCGCAGCTTCTTTTTGCACTCAAGGTCACCAATCGAAGCTCCGTAGCGTTAAGTGAACGTGCGGAAGGAGGGACCGCCGAACACTCGAGGGGACCCCTATGAAGCGAATCCAACTCATCGGTCTCGGCGCAGCGCTGTCGCTGTTGGGCGCTCCGCCCATCGGCGCCGCGGTCATCGATTTCGAAGACCAGCCCGCCGCCAACAATTCCCACAGCTTGATCCGATATGAGTATGCCGACATGGGAGCGACCTTCTTCCCAACTGACGACGGTGCCACCTGGGACGGCATCAGTGCGGCTGAGAGCGGAGGTTGGCAGATCTCGGGATCCAACGGGCCGACGTTCCTCGGCTTCGACGGAGAGAGCTACGCCATCTCGCTGCTATTCGACGAACCGGTCGAGGGTTTCGCGCTCGACGTGGCCCGGGCGGCTGGCGCGCCGCCGTTCTACATGGACTACTTCCAGATGACGGGGTTTCTCGATGGCCAAATCGTGGAATCCAGCGCCGTCTATTTCGCCGCTGTCGACGTCTGGCAAACGGTCTCTCTCACCAGCCCGGTCGACAAGGTCGTCTGGTTCGGCATCGGGCTCCGCGGGCACCGCTACGGCGTCGACAACCTGCGCTGGACGAGCCAGGCCCCGCAGTTATCCGCGGTGCAGATCGACGTGCGTCCGGACAGCGACGAGAACCCCATCCAGTTGGGCAGCCGCGGCGTGGTTCCGGTGGTCCTCTACGGTGAGGTCGATTTTATCGTGGAAGACGTCGACATCGACACGCTGGCCTTCGGGCCCGATGGTGCATTCATCGCGCACCGAAATGGACCGCACTTCGACGACATCGATGGCGACGGCCTGCTCGACATGATCCTTCACCATCGAATCCAAGATACCGGCCTGACCGCGTACGACTCCGAAGCGTGCCTGGTCGGCCAGACCACCGACGGGCTCAGCTTCGAAGGCTGTGACGACGTAATGCCAGTCGGCCACTAGCGCGGGGGCGATCCGCTGCTGGGGACGAAGCGCCCGGGATCCTCGCGATTCCGGGCGCTTTTCTCTTTGATCGCCCGATCGAAAGGCCCGCGCCGCCCCTCACACCCGCGAAGGCTCCAAGGACGGCTAAGATCGACTGCAGAAATCGATTGCGGGAGGGCTCATGGAGCCTCGCAGCGAACGGCTGCTCCTGATCCTGGCCGACATCAGCGGGTACACGAAATTCATGTTGGCCAGCCAGGTTTCGCGGGTCCACGGCCAACAAGTCATCACCGCGCTGATCGAAGCCATCCTGGCGGAGGTGGAAATCCCGCTGCAGGTGAAGGAAATCGAGGGCGACGCCGTCTTCCTCTACTCGGTACGGCCCGAAGACGACCAGGCGTGGCACCAGGTGAGCGCCGAGGTCGGCAGAAAACTGCTTCGCTTCTTCGAGGCATTTGCGGCCGTGCTGGTGGCGGAATCCGAGTCGACGCTATGCCGCTGTGCGGTCTGCGCGAACATGCACCAGCTGAAGCTGAAGATCATCGTTCACAGCGGCGAGGCGCTGTTTCACAGCATCGGTAATTTCGCCGACGTCTCCGGTGTCGACGTGATCCTCGTCCACCGATTGCTGAAGAACTCGGTCGATTCCGATGAGTACATCCTGATGACCGAGTCCGCCTATCGGGATCTTCGCTTCCCCACCGAACTCGAGGTCTACCGATCGAGTGAGACCTACGAGGGCTTCGGAAGCATCTCCACCTTCGTTCACCTCCCCGGTGGAGCCTTCGAGAAGTCGCGGCAGACCTTTCTCTCCGGCGATGCCGGGCACATTCTCGCGACGACGCTGGGCGGAGGGCTGCGCGAGGTTCGGGGGCAGTTCAAGACGCTCCTGCAGGGCGAGCAGCTCGCCGAACTTCGCCACCTTCCGATGAAGCGACGCGGCGCAACCCGAAGCATCCTGGCCGGCCTGCTGCTTCTGCTGATGGCGCCGATCCAGTTATTGCTCTTTCCGCCGTTGACGAGTGTGCGCGCGATGATCCGGCGGCACCGTCGTCGCCGGCTGGAGCCGTGATCCGTGCGCTTCTGCGCGGCCGCCTATTCGATCTCGTAGACGACGGAGACCGAGAGCGAGATTTCGGTCTCGCCGGGGGAGATCGGCGTGCGCGGCGCGGCCGCCGACTCGAGCATCACCCCCCTGTAGCCGCGCTCGGCGAAGGGCACCGAAACGCCGCTCTCCGCAATCGAACGCACCTCGCCGAGCTTCACACCGGCCAGGGCCGCGAGTTCTTCCGCGCGTTTTCGCGCGTCCTCGACCGCGGCCTTGCGGGCCTCGGATTCGTACTGCTCCGGCTCGTCGACCGCGAACGAGATCCCGCTGACGCGCGCGGCGTCGCCTCCCGCCTCGGCCGCATCGTCGAGCACATCCGAGACGGTATCGAGATCCCGCACTTTGACGGAGACGCGATTGCTGACCGCATAACCGACAATTTCGGGCTGCTCGTCGCGTCGGTGCT
>JAFDBP010000162.1 GCA_019313245.1 Deltaproteobacteria bacterium | reverse complement strand
GGCAGATCGAAACTCAGAGTCCCACTCGCGCCCGCCTCGGCGGTCGGGCAGAACAGAACAAGCACGGGATTGACACGGTAGACCTTCTCATGGAAGCTGAGTTTGGACCAAATCGAGGGTTGAAGTAAGAGAGGGTTCTAGACTCCGAGAGGAGGAAGAGCCCATGCCCCAGAAAGACTCTGCCGAGAAGGCCGTCCGCGACATCCGCCGCATCGGGTCACGAATCGGGGGCGGTTTTCGTCTCCTCCAGCCGGACCGCTTTGATCGCGCTGGTGGCGGTGGTACTGGCCTGGGCGGGCCGGCGCTGGTCGCTCCAGGAGCTTTTCTGGTTGGTCTACCCGGTGCTGGTCGCCGGCGGCGTCAAGCTCTTGTGGAAGGATTTTCATTTCGACGAGCCGGCCGCCCTCTTCGTGGCGATGGCGACCTATGGCGGCGCCCTGATCCTGGCGTCGCGGCTGATGAAGCGAGAGGCGTAGCGGGTTTTCGCACCGGCCCGCGAGCCTTCGGTCGAATTCGGCGCGCCAGGTCGAACTCTGCTCGCCCGCTGCCTGCGCAGTGGCGACACTGGCCGACTCGCACCGGCGCACTGGGTGACAGAGCGCTTGGCGCCGGCCGGGCGCTATCCTGTTCGCTCGCGCAGAGCGGAGGGAATGGTTGCATAGCATTCGGCCGATCCCGGGCTCGATGGGTCGACGCATAATTGTGTGTATCGTGTTGCTGGCCGCCGCAGCTTTCGGCTCGTCTCCGCTCGCGACGTCGGTGTGCGCACCAGCGAGCGGGCCGAATCACCACGAGGCGCCCGATACCGTCCATGCGGTCGATGCCGAGGGCGGAACGCGCTGGGCGGTGGATCCGCGTCGCGCACCCCATGCGGCTTCGATCGCCAAGCTGGTCATCGACCCGCCGTCGGCAGAGCACCCGCGCAAGGCCTGTACGGCCACGTTGCTGCCCGGTGAGCGCCACGTCCTGACGGCGCTGCACTGCCTCTACGGTGCGCCCGCCGAGGGCGAGCTGGGCCCCGGCATTCCCGCGCGCGGCGACTTCACGCTCGTCTTTGGTTTTCGTCGCGGCGATTGGATCGTGCACCAGGCGGCAGTCGTGCACGGCCGCGACCTCTTTGCCGAGGGCGCCGTGCGGGCATGGCCGGAGTACGACCTCGCGGTGGTGCGTCTACCCATCGAGGTCGACATGGGCCGGGTCCACTATCGGTATGGTCGGGTCGAACTCGAGGAACCCACTCGGGTTGCGCTCGCTCAGGCGCTCGGGGAGCTGCGGGGGATTCCGCTCCTCGGATCGAGCGGCTTGCCACCGGCGGGTCCGCTGGAAGGGGCGGGGACGCAGCAGCCACTTCGCGCTGGCACGTCGGTCGTGCGCGCCTACGAGGCGCGACGGGCCATTGGCGGGCTCTATGCCTATGCGTCGGATGTCGAGGTCGGTCGCCGCGGCGAGGTGCTCACCGTGGACGTGGGCTGCAGCGATGCCTTCGATCCGAGCGTTCCACGCAGCGCCGAACCGGCCGGGGTGTGGACCGCCTGTCGTGGCTACCCGGGCGGCTCGGGTGGGCCCTATCTGATCTTCGACCGTCGCGGGGCGCCCTGGGTTGCGGGTGTGGCGATCGAAGCGGAGCACGAGAGTCGCCGCGTCCACATCATCCGGAGCGCGGCCTTTCGCGAGCAGGTGCGCGCCGCGCTCCGCCGCGATCGCTCAGGGCCACTGACGGAACCCGCCGCCGGGGTGCGCCGTCCCACGACCTGACGTTGCGGATCCACGCGGCGGGGTCATTCCCGATGCAAGCTTCTTCCCCTGCCCGGCGGCCTTCGGTTGGAGTGCGAAGATCCGCGCGCTGAGGCGCTGGCGTGAATCCTCCCTCCACGGGTGGCCAATTCCCAAGGAGTCGCGAGCATCGAAGCGAGTGAGTCCAGCTGGGCACGTGACCAGCACCCTCAGGGAATCCAGTAGGAATGTTAGGGTTTCGGCTGGATTCCTCTGAGGGGGCTAGGTCAACCTTCTGCGCCAGATTGCGCATGCCCCGAGGCGCGCAGCAATCCGGTGCGGAACCAAAGTCGAAGCGAGAATTGGAGCGGAAGCGCCCGGAGTCGTGAGGACTTCGGGCGCTTTCATTGTAGGACGAACCGCCGAACGGCGCGAAAGCCAGCACTTCGCCGTACTGCAGGGACTGCAGCTCTCGTTTGTGTGTCAGGGGCGCAGATCGATCCGCACTTCGAAGTACGGAGCGGGGTCCGAGCTGATCGATCCAATCGTATCGTTGTTACTGTTGCGAACCTTGATCTTGTGTTGAGCCATCACTCCGACAGAGGCGCCAATCCGAAAGTTCCGGTTCGCGGCCCACTTGATTCCGAAGCCCACAGGAATCTGGCGGTCCCGGACCGTACCGCGACCCACGGGGCCAACGCGGTTGTCCAATCGGTACCTGCGCGTCATCATTTGTCCTCGCAGAAAAATCTTGCACGCAGGATTGAATCGGTACTCCAGAACCGCCCCCGGACCGTGGATACGGAACTTCCATGCGTCTGAGATCATCCACTCCAAATCGACCAGTGGATAGGGACGCGGGCTACTGCGATCGAGTCGACTCTTCAGGCCACCACCGACGATCAATTCGAACCGATCGGGGATCCGGAAGCCGATCGCAAGCCCCCCACCGCCTGAGATGGCATCGCCAAAGGTCGCACCATCTTCCCAACGGGACGCTACGAACCCCTGCGTGAACAGACTCCATGATTCAGTCATCCGATACCTCGCTTCGATCGCAAGCGAGCCGGAGTAGAGATTGTCGAATGGTTGGCGAGAGGACGGAGCCACACCGAACAGATTGGTGGTGCCGTCGAAGTCGTAGATCGCCGCACCTCCGCTCATCCGCAGACGCGCAGCCGCGCGCTTCGACAGGGGAATTCCAATTTGCAGATTTCCACGTGGCCAGTAGAGGTCGGCATCGGAGGTGCCGAAATCACTACCCACCACGAAGCGGGTGTCGGACCTGAGGCGAAGCTTGATTGGGATGCCGCGGGGCGTCGCGACGAGTTCGGGAACCTCCTCCAGCGCGTGGAGATCGGGCGTTTCTGCATCTTCGTCTTGCGCAAACCCGGGTACCGGAAGCAACGCGGCGATGACTCCACCGACCAGCAGCGGCAACCGCGCGATCAAGCCGATACGTGCCATGAACTTTCCATCGCTCGATCCAATCCGTCCTGGGCTTTCACATCAGCAATCGAGAATCACGATCTGACCGGAATCCGACAGACGCATACCTTATTTGAAATCATCCGCCTCTTCAGGTTTCGCGAAAACGCAGCTCGTCCTTCCCGAGCGTTCCGCCACTAGAGGGCCGCGCGCATCTCCGCGGCAAAGGCCGTCACGTGCGCGCCCGCGATCTCGCCGGCCGTGTCCGCATCGCCGCGGCAGATCGCTTCGAGCAGGTCGCGGTGCTCGCGCACGCGGTCTGCGAGCGGCGGCAGGCGGTCGGTGGTGAGGTGCCAGATGCGCAGAGACATGTTGAGGTAGCGGTCGAGATCCTGGGCGAGGTAGGGATTGCGGCAGCAGCGGTGGACGAAGCGGTGGATGCGCGCGTCGAGTTCCATCATCGGCTGCTGCGCGGCTTCGAGCACATCCAGCTCGACGATCAGCGCGCGGGCCTCTTCCGCATCGGCCGGGTCGGCGAGGCGCGCGGCGCGCGCGGCGGCATGGGCCTCGAGCACCGCGCGCACATCGGTGATGTCGGACAGGCTGGTGATGTTGATCGCGCTCGCGAAGGTGCCGCGCCGCGGGTAGACGAGCACCAGCCCCTCGAGCGCGAGCCGCCGCACGGCCTCGCGCACGGGCGTGCGCCCGACCCCGAGTTCCCGCGTCACCGCCTCCTCGTCGATCGGCGCTCCGGGCGGGATCTCGAGCGTCACCAGGCGGTCGCGGAGCGCCGCGTAGGCGCGCTCCGAGAGCAGGCTCGGGTCCGCGTTCGATTGGGCGTGGGTCGGTTCTTGCATGGCCGATAGGTGTCTGATATATCAGATGTCGATCAGCAACCTAGCACATCGCCGCGGCGTGGAAAGCGCGCCGCCGGCAGCGGAGGACCCCCATGAGCACCCTGCCCAGCAGCGCCCGCGCCGTCATCGTCGGCGCCGGGATCGTCGGCAACAGCATCGCCTACCACCTCGGCAAGCTGGGATGGTCGGACCTCGTGATGGTCGACAAGGGCCCCCTGCCGAACCCGGGCGGCTCCACCGGCCACGCCTCCAACTTCATCTTCCCGGTCGACCACTCCAAGGAGATGACCGCGCTGACGCTGGACAGCGTGCAGCAGTACGAGGAACTCGGCGTGTTCACCGAGAGCGGCGGCATCGAGGTCGCGCGCACCGAAGAGCGCATGCAGGAACTTCAGCGGCGGATGTCCTCGGCAATCGCCTGGGGCATCGAGCCCGCTTCGATCCTCACGCCGGCTGAAATCAAGCAGCTCGTGCCCTACATCGACGAATCGGTGATTCTGGGCGGCTTCTACGTGCCGAGCGTCGGCGTGGTCGACTCGCTGCACGCCGGAACGCTGATGCGCGAGGCGCACCAGAAGACCGGCGCACTGCACGTCTCGCCCAACACCGAGGTGCTCGGCGTCGACGTCGAGCGCGGTCGCATCCGCCGCGTGCGCACCGCGCGCGGCGACATCGAGACCGAGGTGGTCGTGGTCGCCTGTGGCGTCTGGAGTCCGGCGATCGCGCGCATGGCCGGCGCCTCGATCCCGCTCACTCCGGCCGTGCACCAGATGATCGACGTCGGGCCGGTGCCGCGCTTCGCGAACGCCCAGAAGCACATCGAGTATCCGATCGTGCGCGACGTGGACAAGAACATGTACGAGCGGCAGGACGGCTCCGGGCTCGAGATCGGCTCCTACGCCCACCGCCCGATTCTGCACGACGTCGAGGAGATCCCGTCGATCGAGGAGGCGGCGCTCTCCCCGACCGAGATGCCGTTCACGCAGGCCGACTTCGATCTGCAGATGGAGCACGCGCTCGAGCTGATGCCCGAGATCGTCGGCGACGAGAGCGTCGGCGTGAAGTACGCGATCAACGGCTTGCTCTCGCTCACCCCCGACGGCATGCCGCTGCTCGGCGAGACACCCGAGGTCAAGGGCCTGTGGTCGGTGGCCGCGGTCTGGATCAAGGAGGGGCCCGGCATCGGCCGCGCGGTGGCCGAGTGGATGATCCACGGCGAATCCGAGATCGACCTGCACGCTTCCGACATCGCGCGCTTCTACGAGCACCACAAGACGCGCACACACATCCGCGCGCGCACCGCCGAGGGCTTCAACAAGACCTACGGCATCGTGCATCCCGGCGAACAGTGGGCTTCGAACCGCGACGTGCGGCTCTCGCCGTTCAACGCGCGCCAGAAGGAGCTGGGGGCGGTGTTCTACGAGGCGATGGGCT
>JAFDBP010000161.1 GCA_019313245.1 Deltaproteobacteria bacterium | reverse complement strand
GGATCTTGGGAAGTGGCGTCCTCGCGATCACGTCCCCGCTACTCGTGAGCAGCATCTACGTGCGCCAGAGGAACCTCTTTGGCAGCAGCCTGATCCGCGAGACCCTGCTCTTCGACAGCTTCGTGATGGTCAGTGCCGTGGTGGTCGAATCTGCTTTGATCATCAACTGTTTCAGCGCAGTTTTCGAGCTGCGCTTCGCCCCCTATCTGTTGGGCGTGCTGTTTCCGCTCGCCGTCGCGGTCGCGATGTTCATCCGCGCCATCTTCGCCGCCGACGCATACGATCGCCGCAACACCCCACCAGCCGCCGAAGATTGAACCGCCGCAGCGCAAGCCAAACGCACCGGCACTCAGCAACCAACCCCGCTGATCGGGGCGTGAGGGGTCTCCGCGCGGAATGCTTCACTGAGCACGGAGACCTCTCACGCCCCGATCGGCGGGCGCACCTGCACTCTGGCGCAGAAGATTCCAGGACGCTCAGTAGGTGCCGCCGAGTTTCGAGTGGTCCCAGGAGATGATCCGGTCGGGGGTGACGCGGATCAGGATGCGCTTCGGGGCGGTCCTGATCACCTCCGCGTGAATTGCGGCGCGGGCCTTCGCGCCCGCTTCGGTGGTCTCCTTCTGGGATGCCGCTTCCAGCGTGGCGATGATGGCATCGGTGTCGGTGCTGAGTTCTGCGGTGCCGTAGATCACCACGCCCTTGAGTTCCGCGTACTCGCGGCCCGATTCGACCAGCAGGCTGACGCGCGGATCGCGCTGCAGGTTGACGATCTTCTGGGTGCCGCGGAAGGTCGCCATCGAGATCGCGCAATCGTCGTCGGAGACGAACCACATCGGCATCGGATGCGGCACGCCGTCGGGACCAATCGTGTTCAGGATGACCGTCTTCTGCGCGCGCAGGAAGGCGCGGATTTCTGCGTCCGTCATGCGGATCTGGTCGCGTCGGGGCACGTCTTCTCCGTTCGCCGAGCGGGACCCTCAGTCGGGGTATTCGATCTTCACCTTGCCGGTGACGCAGCGCGCCTGACAGGTCAATACCCAACCCTCTTCCAACAGCCCCTTCGACAGACAATCGTTGACGTCCATCTTTACTTCTCCCGCCGTCAGCTTTGCCATGCAGCAGGAGCAGTACCCCTCTTCGCACGAGAAGGGGGCGTCGAGGCCCGCGGCCCGCACCGCCCCGAGGATCTTCTCGCCCTTCTTGTAGGGGATCTCCCGGGTTTCACCGTCGAGCACGACCGTGATCGCATCCGCTGCGTAATCGCCGCCCACTTCCGGAGCGGCCTCCTCGACCTGCGAGCCGGGATCGTGCGGCGACACGAAACGCTCGACGTGAACCAGATCGTGCGCGATGTGCAGTTCTCGAAGCGCCTCCTCGACGATGGCCATGAAGGGCCCGGGGCCGCACAGATAGAACTCGGAATCGACATCCGAGCCGACGTGGCGCTTGGCGCTTTCGAGGTCCATGAACCCGTCGACGTCATCGTGGCAGTAGGCGATCTCGAAGCGATCGGGGTGGGCGCGGGCGAGCGCATCGAGTTCGGCCTTGAAGATCACCGAGCTCTCGTCGCGATTTGCGTAGAAGAGTTTCATCGTGCGTTGGGTAGTGGCGAGTGCGGATTTGACGATCGAAATGATCGGCGTGATGCCGCTGCCCCCGGCGAAGAAGACGACCTTCCGATCCGTGTCGGTCAGCGTGAAGGAACCCGCGGGGGGAGCCACCATCAGGCGCGTTCCCGCCTCGACGCGATCGTTCATCCAATTCGAGATCCGGCCGTCGCCAATCCGCTTGACGGTCACCTTGAATTCGCGATCGGTATCGGGGGAACTCGACAGCGAATAGTTGCGCGTCAACACCTGGCCCTCGTAGGGAATCACAAAGCTCAAGAATTGGCCCGCTCGATAGCGAAAGCGCTCGGCGAATTCATCGGAGATCTCGAACACGATCGAGCGCGAGTCGCTCGTCTCGTCGATCACGCGCTCGACGCGAACCTCCAGGCAGGATGCAGTCGCATCCCGCCAATCCGCTGCTGAAACACCTGCTCGTTCGAAGTCCGTCATCGCCGGCGCGCGTCTCCCCGCTCGTTGTGCGCGAGCCGTGCAGGCTAGCGCAAACGCGCCGCGGGACTCAAGAATGCCCGCGGTCCCAGACGGGGCGAACGGGGATTCAATCGGCTGGAACGTAGAGATCGACGACGGCGCCGTTTTCGAGATCCCGATCCAGCAGCGACCAGATCTCCCGCGCGGCCTCTTCGGGGTCGCGGCATTGATCCTTCGCGTGAATGTCGACGAACACCTCGACGCTGGGAAGCTCATCGCTCGACGCCGCGCGGATTTCCCGCTGCATCGGGGTCTCGACGATGCCCGGAGCTACCGCGAGCAGTCGGCAGCGCCCGCCCCGTCGCGCCTGTTCGGCACCGGTCGTGCGCACCCACTGGTCCATTGCGGCCTTGCCCGCGCAGTACGCCGACCAACCTTCGAATACCGTAAACGCCGCACCGGAGGTGATCATCACGACGTGACACTCGGCCCGGGTCTTGCGAGCGGCGCGCAGGAACGCATCCCCGAGTACCTGCGGCGATGCGCTGTCGAGCAGGACCTGTTGCACATACGCATCCGTCGGGACTTCTCCCGCAAAGCCGATCGGCTGGAGCGTCCCCGCCGAATGGACGAAGACGACGCGCTCGCCCGCAAAGCCTTCGATTTCCCTTGCAAAGAGATCCGCCACACCGCCCCACGCCGCGGGGTCGGCGAGATCGGCCTCGTAGTGGTCGTATCCCTCCAGTTCGCGCCGGCTGATGTTGATCACGCGCGGGTCCGAGTAGGGAACGACCCGCGCCATTGCGGCGCCGATCCCGCTGGAACCGCCAGTGATGAAGACGAGGTTCGAAACCACGTCTGCAGTGTAGGGAAACCCTCTGCGCGGCAAACCCACGCGCGATTCGTGCGAGAAGGCCCCGGGCGAGATAACCTCCGCCGGAGCCCGCGAGCCAGTCGCCTCCCGGATGCTTCGAGCGGCCCGCGGCTTCGCGGCCCGATTCGATCCGAAGCGCAGAAGCACCATGTGCGAAGAGGTTTAGAGGCCATGACCCGATCGATCTCCATCTGGTCCGTCGTCCTCTTCTGCTTGTTCGCGGTAACCGCGAGCGCCGACGAGATCGAGCGCACGCTCGTCGTGACCGCCACGGCCTACAATTCGCTTCCCGGGCAGACCGACGATCAGCCCCACGTCGCCGCCTGGGGAGACCCGATCAAACCGGGCATGAAGGTGATCGCAGTTTCGCCAGATCTGATTTCCGAAGGTCTCGACCGTCGCACCCCGGTCAAGATCGCGGGATTTCCGGGTGTGTATCTCGTTCTCGACAAGATGCACGAGCGCTGGAAGAAGCGGATCGACATCTACATGGGACACGATCTAGAGGCGGCGCGATCTTGGGGCAAACGGAAAGTAGAAATCAGTTGGTAGATCCCGCGAGCGCCGGCGGGTCACACGACTCTCTCTTCGGCGTCGGTTCGTAACGCGCATGGGCGCTCTCGGTTGGATTCTCTGCGGCAGTTTCTTGATGAGCATGATTGCGCTCGTGGGCGCCGTCACATTCGCGCTGTCGGAGCGGAACCGCGAGCGGCTGATTCTGCCACTCGTGGCTTTTTCTGCGGGATCGCTGCTCGGCGGTGCGCTGCTCCACATGATTCCGGAGGCCGTCGAGCGCAGCGGTGGCGCGCCGACCATCTACCTCTGGGTGCTGGCTGGCTTCACCTCGTTTCTGGCCTTCGAGCAATTTCTGCACTGGCACCACTGGCACAGCGACGCACCCGAGATGAAGAACCCGCTGAGTCACATGATGGTGCTCGGCGACAGCGTTCACAATTTCATCGGCGGTGTCGCGGTGGCCGCCGCGTTCATCGTCGATATCCGGCTCGGTACGACCACCTGGCTCGTCGCCGCAGCCCACGAGGTTCCGCAGGAACTCGGCAAGTTCGGCGTGTTGATCCACGGCGGCTGGAAACGCAGTCGCGCCCTCTTCGTCAGTTTTCTCTCGTCGCTGACCTTCCTGGTCGGCGGAATCCTCGCCTACATGGTGTCGTTCGAGTTCGACATCGAATTCCTCGTGCCGTTCGCGGCCGGCAATTTTCTCTACATCGCGGCGTCGGACCTGGTTCCGGAGGTGAATCGACACCATCACCTCGGTGTCAATCTGCTCCACTTCGCGTCATTTGCGGCGGGAATTGCACTGCTTCTCGCGATCCACGTCATTTCGGGAAAATAGGCGTACGAAAGTCCGTTGTTTTTCGCTGAATTGCATGGAAAGCCCAAATTTTTTCGAGTACACGGGCTTCACATCATCAGAAAATCAAGCACACTATTGGACTGGAAGCGGTCCATTGGTGCCGAACGGATCTGCTCCAATGTTCCGCGCATCACAATCTGCAGTACATGGTGCATATCATGGCCGTAAGAAAGAAAACCTCCAAGAAGAAGGCCGTGCGAAAGAAGAAAGCCGTACGGAAGAAGAAGAGCGGCTGGGGCGGGCGCCGAAAGGGCGCGGGCCGGCCGCTGGGCACGGGAACGGGCCCGTCGAAGCACGCGCGAATCAATCGGGTCGTAGCGATGCTGAGCAACGATGAATTGAAGATCCTGCAAGCGCACGCGAAGCGTGAGAAGCTGCCCCTCGGGACCGCCGCTTATCGGATCATCGCACAGGCGCTGCGTCGCCTCCGCTGAACCGGGCGTTCCGAACCCGATGACGGGCGGCGCGACGCGATTGTTACCCCGATACGCTGGCAATCCGTCGGCAGGTGTGTGACCAGGACGCGGGCGCCGCTCATCGCGACCTGAAGGTCCTCGAAATCTCTTGCGGGTGAATTGTGTTCGCGCATCGGCGCGACGTCATTCTGCGGGAAAGGTTTCGACCGAGATGCGATCGCCGTCGACGAATTCGGCGACCTTGCGCTTCGATCCATCCGGATACCAACCCTTCCAGACCCCGTGGAATTTGCCCTTTCGAAAGGCGCCCTCTGCCTCCATCTGGCCGTTTTCGAAATAGGCAACCGCGGGACCGTCCTTTTCTCCGTCGACATAGTGCTCGAAGAATTGGAGCTGCCCGTCTGGATACCAGCGCATCATCTCGCCATTGCGCTGGCCTTTCACAAAATCCTGCTTGAGCAGCTTGATCCCATCCTCTCCCCAGGCCGAAAACGTTCCGTGGCGCTGATCGTCGACGTAGTAGCCCTCTTCGGCGAGTTGGCCGTTCGGGTGCCAGAGCTTGAAGACGCCGTCCAACTTGCCCTCGTCGAAGTGGGCCTCGGCCTTCGGGGCGCCCCCTTCGTACCAGGAGAGACTGGGTCCGTGCTGGGTCCCGTCGGGGAGTTCGCACCACGCCTTCAAACCGTCGGGCGGCGGCTGCCCGTGCACCACGGCATCCCCCGGGCATTCGATTTCGCCCGCCAGCGCAAAACCGGGCAGCGGCAGTGCCACGAGCGAGCAGAAGGCGATCCACAGTGCGATTCGACACATACCGATCCCAGGATATCACTTTACGGCTGCCCGATGGGTCGCGGGACGACCGCGCTCGGCTGACAGCAGTGTCGGTTTCTCTTTGCGGCGTCGCGCGACCCCAGCTCGAGGTCGTCCTCCCCTACGGCGTGATGATCAGTTTGCCGTGGGTCTTGCGCGAGGCGAGTTCGCCGAGAGCGGATGGAACGTCTTCGAGCGGGTAGGTGTTGAAGATCAGCGGCTCGATCGAACCCTCGCGGTAGAGCGCGAAGAGGCCATCGAAGGTTTCCGGCACCCTCGCGGGCTCCTTCTCCAGATACGCGCCCCAGTGAATGCCCGTCACCGCGGTGTTCTTGAGCATGATGCGGTTCGCCTTCACCTCTGGGATGCGGCCGCTCGCGAATCCGACGACGAGCAGGCGGCCGTTCCAGGCGATGCACTTGAGCGAGCGGTCGAATACGTCACCGCCGACGGGATCATAGATGACGTCGGCGCCGCGGCCGCCCGTGATCTCCTGCACGCGGGCCACGAAGTCGTCGACCCGGTAGTCGATGACTTCGTCGGCGCCGAGCTTGTGCGCGACCTCGACCTTGTCCGCGCCGCCCACCGTCGAGATCACGCGGGCTCCGAGCGCCTTGCCGATCTGCACTGCCGTGCTCCCGACACCGCCGGCGGCGGCGTGAACCAGGAGTGTTTCGCCGGCCTGCAGGTTTGCGCGAAAGATCAGCGCCGCGTAGCTGGTCGGATAGATGATCGGAATCGCCGCGCCTTGCTCGAACGACATCCGGTCCGGCATCCGGTGGGCGTAAACGGCGGGCACGACCGCGGTCTCCGCGAAACCGCCGATCTGGATACCGGCGAGAACGCGATCGCCGACCGCGAACCCCTCGACGCCCGCACCAATCGCCTTCACCACACCCGCGATCTCGCCACCCGGTGTGAATGGAAACGCGGGTTTGACCTGATATTTGCCCTGGACGATCAGGATGTCGAAGAAGTTGCAGCCGGCGGCGCGCACTTCGACCTGCAGCGCGCCCGGGCCGGCTTCGGGTTCGGGAATCTCCGACACCCGAAGATCGGCGGGCTCCATGAAGTGGTCGACCGAGATCGCGCGCACGAAATTTCACCTCCAGAACAACCGCAGGCCGTCCATTCCAGCCCTGGCGGACCATTTTAACCGGCGAGCGCGTTCGCGCAGCTTCGGCGAGCACAATCGCGCCGGCGCGGGTTAGAATGGCGCGCATGGGCACCGACGAGCTCAAGCAGGCCGCCTGCGCTGCGGTGGACGAACTCCGCGAAGAGCTGCTGCGGCTCTCGCACGGCATCCACGCCAAACCCGAACTCGCGTTCGAAGAGCGCGAGGCGGCGGCCCTGCTCAGCGGTTCGATCCGACAATCGGGGCTCGAGGTCGAAAGCGGAGCCTACGGGCTCGAGACCGCATTCTCGGCGGAATTCGGCTCCGGCGACGCGGGCTGCGTGGCGATCCTCGCCGAGTACGACGCGCTGCCGGAAATCGGTCACGCGTGTGGACACAACATCATCGCGAGCGCCGGGGTCGGCGCCGGACTCGCGCTGTTCAAGCTGGTCGACCGCCTGCCGGGCAAGGTGCGGATTCTCGGCACGCCCGCCGAGGAGCGCGGGGGCGGCAAGGAGCTGATGGCGCGCAAGGGCGCATTCGACGGGGTCGACGCGGCGATGATGGTGCACCCCGCCGGCGCAAACCTCGTGACGATGCCCAGCCTGGCCTGCTCGGAGGTCGACGTTCGCTACCGCGGCCGCGCGTCCCACGCGTCGGCGATGCCCGAGCAGGGGATCAACGCGCTCGACGCAATGGTGATCGCCTACCAGTCGATCGGAGCGCTGCGTCAGCACATCGGAATCTTCGAGCGGATTCACGGCATCATCACCGACGGCGGGCAGGCGCCCAACATCGTCCCCGAGCGCACTGCAGGGCGTTTCTACGTGCGCGCCGCCAACGCGGGCGAACTCGCCGCGCTCAAGGCCCGGGTCGAGAACTGCTTCCGCGCCGGAGCCGACGCGACCGGCGCAGAACTCGAATTTTCCTGGAGCGCAGTCGACTACCTCGACATCCGATTCAACCAACCGCTCGCAGAGAGCTACCGCGCCAACGCCGAGACACTCGGGCGCGTATTCTTCCCGCTCGAAAAGGTGCCCGCCGGGCTCGCGGGCAGCACCGACATGGGAAACGTGAGCTACCGCGTGCCATCGATTCACCCGATGATCGCATCCGCCCCGCTCACCTGTTCGATCCACAACGCGGAGTTCGAAAAGTGGGCCGGGAGCGAAATGGGCGACGAGGCGACCCTCGACGGCGCCAAGGCGCTCGCGATGACCGCCCTCGACTACCTGTGCGATCCGAAGCTGCGCGAGCGAGTTCGCGAGAGCTTCGAGCGGGGCGGCGACCTATGAGCGGCCCGCCCGAACCCGCAGCGGATCAGAAGATCGACCCGAGCGTCTGGATCGCACCCAGCGCGCAGATCTACGGCGCCATCAGCATCGGGCGGGACGCGTCGATCTGGCACAACGCCGTGTTGCGCGCCGAGTGCGCGCAGATCGAGATCGGGCGCATGACCAACCTGCAGGATTTCGTGATGGTCCACATCGCCTACGACAATCCGACGATCATCGGCGAGTTCTGTTCGATCACCCACCACGCGACGGTGCACGGTTGCACGATCGGCGATCACTGCCTGGTCGGAATCGGCGCCGTGATCATGGATCACGCGGTGATCGGAGAGGGATCCATCGTCGCAGGGGGCGCGTTCGTCACCGAGCGCAGCGCATTTCCGCCGCATTCGATCATCGCCGGAGTGCCCGCCAAGCAGATCGGCGAGCGCGACTGCGCGCACGCCAACCGCCTGAACGCCTGGGTGTATCAACGAAACGCCGATTTCACCCGCCGCGGCGACTACCGCGCCTGGGCGGGCGAAGAATTCAAAGCCTGGCGCGCCGCCAAACAAGCCGAAATCGAAGCCGACCGCGACCTCTGAACAAATCCCAATACGCGCACGAGCAACTGACCCCGATGATCGGGAGGGGAGAGGTTTCGGGCGACATGGGGTCGGAGCCCGGGGCCTCTCCCCTCCCGATCATCGGCGCACCAGCAACCAGTCGGGCGCGCCGCAACCGACCCCGATGGTCGGGGCGCGAGGGGCCTCCGCGCGGAATGGTTCACTGAGCACGGAGGCCCCTCGCGCCCCGACCATCGGGCGCACCACCCGTCACTCCAGCTAACCGGAACCCTCCGCGCGACCGAGCCCGCGAAACAGCAACTCCACCGTGCCCTCGATCGCCGTCCGGCAAGCGCTCTCGGTCAACAACCCATTCGCCCAGGAAATCCGCGCGCCGATCGCAGCGTGAAACAGCGCGCGGGCGGCGGCCAGCAGATCGACGCGGGGATCCAGATCGCCCTGCGCGCGCCCGCCCTGGAGGATTTCCGCGAGCAGGCCGATGGTGCGGTCGTTCAGCGCGAGCACGCGGGCCGAGATGCGGGAATCGGGGTAGGTGGTGGCGCGAATCGCGATCACCGTGAGATCCGGATGCCGCGCGAGCAGTTCGTGTTGGCTCTGGAAGAACTTCTGGATCCGCTCGCGGGTCGGGGTGGCCCGGACGTCCTGGCGGCGAAAATCGAGCCAGGCCTCTTCCTGTAGATCGGCGAGTTCCAGCACGAGGAGCTCGTGCTTCGACTGCACGTGCCGGTAGATCGAACTCGCCCCCATCCCCGCGCGCGCGGCGATGGCGCGGAGCGTCGCCGCATCGAATCCGCGCTCCTGAAACAGCGCGCGGGCCGCCTCCCGAATCCGGGCGCGGCTGCGGGCGCCGCGCAACAGCCGCCCGTCCTCGGGCTGATGCGTCGCGCGGGTGCTGGTTCGAGCGGGATCGCTGGCGCGCATGTGTGCGAACAGGATCGCATAGATTGGCGCTCGCCAAAACTCTAGAGGTGGATCAAAGATTGGGTCTGGCGTGGGCGAGAATCTGGCGGCGGCGGGCCTATCCGCTCGATTGAACTCGAGAAATAGAGCAGCGGGCTGAAGCGAGCGAGAAAGCGGGCCGACTCACCGTCAGGCGCGGGGTTTCGGTTCGCTCGGACCCAATCTTCGATCCACCCTTCAATGCACGAAGGCCCAGCCATCGCTGGCTGGGCCTTCGGACACCGTCAACCCGCCCGCCTCAATCCCATCGGGAAGTGCCAGACGGGCCCGGCGTCAACACCGCCTCCGCCCTCCAAGCTTTGCGGGGCGGTGTCCGATACGAGTCGCCCAGGTAGAGCAAGCTTCGTGCCGCCGCTCCCCTTCGTCCGTAAGTGCGCGTCTTCATTGCTAGCTCGAGACCCTAGGCCGAGCGCGTGGGAAGCCCGTTTCCCGATGGCGGAAAAGCATTTCCCACTCGAAGCGGGTTCTTCCCGCGGCCCGGCCGTGCGGGCCCGCGGATCGCCGGCTCACTCGCAGCGCGAGATCGGACCGCCGGGAGCGGGTGTTCGACAAGCGGCCGGGTTGTCGAGAAATCCCGGGGCGAGATTGGCGCTGAGGGATCGGGCGCGCTCGTTTTCGGAGCGGGCTTTGCGGGTTGCGACCCACTCGGGCTCGCCCGGGTCCGCTCCGATGTCGTATTTCGTCCCGCCGCTGGCGCGTTCGAGCACAGCCATCACTTCGTTCCAGTCCGCACTCGCGGCGCCCGCGGATAGAACAATCCAAACTGCCAACAGCAGGTATCGCACGACACACTCCTATGTCTGTAGATTCGACTCTGAAAGATTCGGAGTCGTGTCGGAGCGAGCGGGCGAATGCTTTAGTGATTTGCTGGAGAAGCGCGCAATTCGTCGAAGTGCTGCGCGGAATGGCGCTTTTTGCGACGGCGATCACTCGAAGATCAGGCGTTTCCCTTCAACCCCTTGCGTAGATTCGGCGGGTTGTTGCCGCCAATCTCTTCGAGTTGCACACGAGTTGCCTCGTCGAGATCCTTCGGAACGCAAATCTTGATGACCACGAAGAAGTCGCCGGCGGGACCGCCGCCGGGATGCGGAACGCCCTTCCCGCGCAATCGCAACTTGGCGCCGCTGTCGGTTCCCGGTGGGACCGTGACGGTGACCCGGCCGTCGAGACTCGGCACCTCGATCTTGGTTCCCGAGGTCGCCTCCGAGATCGTCAACGGGACCTCGAGCAGGATGTCCCGATCCTCGCGCCGAAAGAGCGGGTGCGGCCGAACCCGAATCGTCGCGAGCAAATCGCCGGGGGGGCCGCCGCCGAGCCCCTCGCCGCCCTTGCCCCTCAGACGGATCTGCCCCCCGTCCGCCACCCCGGGCGGAATCCGAACGGTCACGGACTCGGAGCGCTGGCCGCCGTCGCGGGTGGGCCGCGAAACCTGGAAGCGCTGTTCGCAGCCGCGGGCTGCGTCGAGAAAATCGAGGTCGACCCGCGCTTCGAGGTCGGCGCCCCGACGCTGGCGGCGTCCGCGTGCGCCGCCCGGACCCGCCCGCCCGAAGATGTTCGAGAGCAGGTCTTCGAAATCCATGCCGGGACCCGCGCCGCCAAAGCCCCCCGCGCCTCCGAATCCCCCTCTGAATGCGTCGCGCGCGCGCCGCGCCTCGGCGACGTCGAAGCCCGGCTGGAACGAAACCTCCCCGAACTCGTCGTAGGCCTTGCGCTTCTCGGGATCCGAAAGCACCGAATAGGCCTCGGACACGGCCTTGAAGCGATCCTCGGCGGCTGGGTTGTCGGGATTTACATCGGGATGTAGCTCGCGCGCGAGTTTGCGATACGCCTTGCGGATGGCTTCTTCGCTGGCGTCGCGCGCGACGCCCAGAATCGCATAGGGATCCTTCGGTTCCGGCGCGGCCATCAGTGATCCTCAGCCGGATTTGCCGGATCGACCAGCGTCTCGGGATTTTCGATCCAGTGCCGAATCATCTCGAGCGTGTGGTAGGAGTAGAGACCGTCCTCCATGCGCTCGTCGTAGGTCCAGGCCATGATGAACTTGCGGCTCCCGTCCTCGTCGCGCTCCGTCTTTCCCATCACGCCGAACAGAGATGCGGTTCCCCACTCCCAGAGATGGTGGAAGCCCGCCGGGTAATTGATCGAACCGAGATTGGCGACGAAGATCGAGGTATAGAGCGGATCGGCGTCGATCATCTTGCGCGGCACCAGGCCGAGGTGGTCTCCCAGCCGAAAGATCGCGAGCGCGAGCCGGATCAACGGGCCGGGGAGCCGGAGCAACCAGCCCATCTCTTTCTCGCTCGCCGTCTTCTTTCCCGCGCGACCCGCCTTCAGTTGCTCGTAGGTCGCATCGGTCATCTCGGCGAGGGTTTCGCGCTCCGGGTAGAAACGGCGCTTGATGGTGATCATCGGAGCGCCGTCGACCAGTTTTCGCTTGGCGCTGAAGGTGATCCACACGCCGTCGCGCTGCCAGATCTTGCCGGCCTTGACGAACCGATTGACACCCGGCCGGTGCAACAACGCAAACGACATCGCGCGCAGCAACAGGTGAAACAGCGTGATCGGGCGGTTCCTCGGGCGATCCTGGTTGAGCTTCGCGATGAACTCGTAGGCGGCGTCGGCGCCGATCTCCTGCTTCATGTAGAAGAGCGAGTCGTTTCGCCTCGGCGACACGTAGGGCATGAAGCGATGCATCGCGCTGAGATCGCGAACCAGGGTGGCGTCGGGACGCTTGCCGAACATCATCATCTCCCGTGCAGCGGCGGGGCCGAAGAGCGAGAGTCTAGGAGCGTGACCCGAGACTGTCGCGCCGGCCGAACGCGGGGGGTCGCTGCATCAGCCAGGTGCGCACGCCGAGCACCGCGGTTTCGCCCACCGGCGCGAAGCCCGTCCGCCCGTAGAATCGGACGTTCGCCTCGCGGTCGGTTTCCAGGTAGGCCGGCGCGGGATCGCGATCGACATCGGCCAGCCAGCGCGAGAGCAGCGCCGCGCCGACGCCGCGGCGCTGCGCCGGGCGGTCGACCCCCAGGACTGCGAGATACCAGTGGGGCTCGGGGGGGTGAAGTGCTTCGAGGGTCTCGAAGACCCGCCCCCAGCGCCGGGCGACCGACCACCCCTGTCGCATCAAAGAGCGCAATCGAATCCCCAGCGGCGGCGCGGGCAGCGGAAACCGACCCGGCGGAGATGCGACGAGACCGCCCGCCACCACCCCGTTCAGGGTCGCGACGAGAACCCTTCCGTGCTGGCGCGCGATCGGGAGCAGCGCCCGCATGCTGTCGCGATTGGAGCGAAAGCGGCGAGCGGGATCGCTGAATCGATTCACCGCGCAATTGAGCGGGTTGCCGCAGAAAGCGCGAGCCAGCACGTCGGCCGTCGCTTTCAGCTGCGCATCGGCCAGCGGGGCAATCGAGGCCGCACTCGGATCATTCCGGCCCGACACGGGCTGGGCCTATTGGCGCGGTGTCGCGGATCCGAACGCGAAGGTCCGGTCAGGCACCCTCGCGGGCTCGCTGGCGATGCACCGTGTCGCGGTGATGGCCGACGGGGAGGTTGAGGATTTCGCGCGGGAATGCCTCGACGATGAACTCGACCACGTCTCGAACGCGAACCACGAAAACGGGCCGGTGTTCGTCGTCGACCACGGGAATGTGCCGGAAGCCTCCGACGGACATCATGTTGAGCGCCGAGGCGACCGTGGAACGCACCAGCAGGGTCTCCGGATCCGGTGTCATCACTTCACCCATCGGCAGCGCCGCCGGGTTTCGACCGCGATCGACCACTCGGAAGAGCACGTCGCGCTCGGTGAAGATGCCCGTGATCTTGCTGTTTCGGGTTCCGTCATCGGTAATCACCACGCAGCTGCAGTGCTCGCTCTTCATCAGGCGCATGGCCTCGGTGACGGTCGTGTGGGGTGACACGATCAGGGCGCGGCGCACCGGAAGCACGGCGACGGGTTCTCGGAGCAGTGCCGAATCGAAGGTGCGCCCAACCGGCCGAGTGGACTCGAAATAGTTCTCGTCGATCAGGTCGTCTCGATCCTTGAAAGCCATTTGCTCCCTCCTTTCTCTGTGGATCCCGGATATCCCTCCATTGTAAACTCGTCAGCCGAAGCTGAACAGATAGAATCTGCACGCTTGTCGATATCAGATTTCTTTCATGAAAACAATATGTTACGGGATTTTGCGGGTCTGGAGCGACAATTCAATCCCCGCGGGGCAAAGAATACTGGCCCGCCTGGGCGAGATCGGGGAAGCTCCGGCCCGATCATGGACCCGAATTCGACCGCATCCACTCCCGCTCCGGTACTCGCGAGCTACCAACGCAAGGCGCTGCGCGGACTCGCGAACCCGCTGCGGCCGATCGTCCACGTCGGCGAGGCGGGCGTCAGCGACCCGGTATTGCGCGCGCTCGACGAGGCGCTGCTCGCCCACGAGCTCGTCAAGGTCCGACTGTTGGCGCCCGAGGACAAGCGGGCGACGGCCCGGGAGATCGCCGACAAGAGCGGAGCGGCGCTCTGCGGACTGGTGGGTCATACCGTGATCCTGTACCGACCCAACCCCGAAGACCCCCGAATCGAGCTGCCCGAGCGGCAGACCGACTGATCCAGAGGCATGTCCGGTTCGATCCCCTTTCACTGGCGGTCTGCTCTCGCCGCCATGGGTTCGCTCGCCGCGATCTCGGGCTGCGCGCACCCGCTGATCGAAGACGGCGTGATTCGCGAGGGCCCGATGCGGGAAATCGTGGCCAATACGGTTCGCGCGCGCGCGATCGAACCGGAGGGTTCGATTGCGGCCCGCAGCGTGAATCGCGACGAGCTGCGCGCGATCCTCGCCGAGGAGTTGGGCCAATGGAAGACGCCCGCTGAACTCGCGGATTACCAGCGCGCGCTGGTCGCGCTGGGCCTGTGGCCCGCGGGTCGCGAACTCCTGGCGGAAGCGCTCGCCATCTACGCGGAAGCGGTCGTCGGGGTCTACCTGCCCGCGCGCGAAGAACTGCTGCTCGTTTCCGATGCCGACGCACCTCGAGGTCTGGCGTTTCTCTCCGCGGCGCTGCGCCGGGACAGCCAGACCGAATTCGCGCTCTCCCACGAGATCATCCACCTGCTCCAACACCAGGCCTATCCGGAATTGATGGACCCCGACCAGCTGCCGACTGACAGCGACGATCTCGAAACCGCGATCCAGGCGGCCCTCGAAGGGGACGCGATTCGCTTCGGGTTCGACGCGGTCGGCCGGCAGGCGCCCGCGCCGTCCGATTGGACGGCGATGGTCGACGGGCTGAACTCCGCTCCCAAGGGCAGCGCGCTCGCCGACGCGCCGGCGCTGATTCGACTCACGCTCGGCTTTCCGTACGCCCGCGGTTACGCGCTGGCCTGGAACGAGGAATTTCGCCTGCTCGAGTCGCCCCCGATCTCGACCGAACAGGTCATGCACGACGACCGCCGACGCGAGGCCTTTTGGCAGATCGATCTGGCCGAGCTGGAAGATCGCCTGCCGCTGGGCTGTCGGACCCTGCAGCGGAACACGGCCGGGGAGTTGCTGATCTCGGTGCTGTTTCGCGACCTCTCGCAAAGCCCCGACCCGGCGCTCTGGCAGGGCTGGAATGGAGATCGCTACCTGGTCGCGGACTGTGCGGGCCGCACCGAGTGGGTGTGGTGGACGGCGTGGGACTCCGAGAGCGACGCCGCAGAGTTCGCGGACGCCTACCGCGAACTCGCCCCGGCCGTGGCCGCGCGCGCGGGTTCCGCGGTGCCCGCCGCGACGCGGACGCACGCGACCTATGTGGTCGTCACGAGTGGCGGCTTCGCGCGCGAAGCCTCGCAGCCGCCGCCGCCGGCCACCCGGGTGGCCGATCTGGCGACGCTGAAAGCCCTGCTGCGCAGCGGCGAGAAACGCGCCGTTTCAGAGTGATCCCCGGGCCGCGCCCGGAACCGACCGGCGCTCTCGCGCTCGTCGCCAGCGACTTCCGCAGCCGAAATCTCGGGCGGTCCCGGGATCGAGCGACTAACCGCGGGGCTTGTTGACGAAGCGCTTGATCGCCTCGCGAATGTCCTGCCGATGGAGGTTCCCGAGATGGCCGCCGCGCTCGAAGAAGTGCGCGCGGCTCGGGAACAACGCCTCCGCCCACGAGACGTCCTGGGACCGGAGCAGGAAATCGTTGCGATTGCTCACGAAGAAGACCTTGTCGTTGTTCGCGAGGCCGCGCTCGATCGAGCGCAGATCCGACAGTTCGAACATGCGCTGGGCGCCGTACTCGCTGAAGCGGATGTCCGCGCGCTGCTCGGCGTAGTAGGGCAGCACGAACGCGTACATGTACTCCATGAACGAATACTGCTCGATCTCGCGATAGGCCATCGCGCGCCTCCACGAGCCCCCACCGGTCTTCAACACGTCGCCTTCGCCGTCTCGGGCGGTCTGGAAGATGATCGAGGCGAGCAGCGTGCGAAACGACAGCCCGATCAGGAACTCCGATTCGAGGCGGGTAAAGGGCAGCTCCATGCCCGGCTCGAGCGTGCCCTCCGCGAGATCGAGCACCTTGCGCAGGATTTGCGCGATCTGCTCTTCGCGCTCCTCCGCGGGGAAGGCGAGCGGCGCGTTGTAGAAGAGGTCGAGCTTCTTGACCGCGTACTCGTAGTTGACCGGAGCGTTCAGCGCGACGTACTTGTCGAATGCGACCAGCTCGTGATCGGAGCTGTTCTCGTCGGCCGCGATGAAGAGTGTGTGCAGGCCCCCGAGCGAAATGCCGACCAGACTCCGCTCTTCGGTGAAGCGCTCGGGAAAGCGCTCCTGGACATCTCGAGCGATTGCGTCGAGGGCCACGTGCGCGTCGCGGGCATCGACGGGCGCGAACCCGGGAAATTTCGCGCTCGATGCGGACTCGATGAATTCGAAATTGAGCGGATTCGAGATCGTGACGACGGAATTCCCATTGCGGTAGAGCGCCTCGGCGACGCCGAGCGTCGAATTGCCGCGGCGGTGACCGCCGATGCCCGGTATGAAGAAGACGAGCGGCGCGCGCTTCTGCTGCAGCCAAACCGTATAGGGCAATTTGCGCCCGGTCGTCGGGATCTCCACGCTGCGGGTCTTGCCCTTCCAGGGAAATTTTTCCTGCTGGTTGGTGAAGAAGACCGCCTGCAGGGTCTCGGTTTCGCCCGTCTTGTCGGACTCGGTCGAATAGTGGTAGTCGTCGATCGCCAGATCGCGGGACATCACGTAGAGCCTTCGCCCGAGCTGGTAGGGATCGAAGTTGCTCCTGACGAACTGCTTGTAGGGAATCACCGCATCGCTGGCTTTGTTGAAACCCCGGACCATCGAGGAGAACGGGATGTAGGTCAGTGGATCGACGGCGGCATTGCCGATCTCGCCGAAGCCGTCGCGAATCGTCGACGGCCCCATGATCGGAATCATCAGATAACTCGAATTGCGCCAACCCCACCTGCCGAACGTCTGCCCGAAATCCTCGCGAGACGCCGCGATCCCCATCGCGGTCGCCGAGTCGAGGATGCCCGCGAATCCGATCGTCGTATTCACGCCGAAACGCGCGGTCTCGCGCCAGGCGCCGCCGCCCTTTCCCTGCAGCAGATTGCTCACGAGCCGCACCGGAAAGAGCAAATTTTCGAAGACATTGCCGATCCCGCTGCGGATCTGCCGCGGAAAGATCAGCCGGTAGATGCCCGCGAGCGGAGAGACGAGTCCGACCATCAGGCCGTGGTTGAAGCCCGCGATGCCGCGATTCATCGGCTCGAGGGGGTCGCCGATGAACGGCAGCTCGATTTCTTCTTTCAGGAAGTACGCCCGGCCGGGCCCCTCGTAGCTCGACCAATCGCGCGCCTTCAAAGTCGCCTGGCAGCCCGTCAAAACGAGCAGCGCTGCACACAACGGATGGATCAGGGCCCTCGAGCGCATGGCCGCAGCCTAGCATTGGGAGTCGGCGCCCGCGTCGGCTTCGCGAAGCGCCGAGGCCTTCGTCGACGAACGAAGTTACGGTCGCGTCTCGCGTGTGAACGCCGCACGCGAAGCGCCCAGTTCGCGGTAGCGAGCGCCGACCGATTCACAGCGGTCGTCCCCGCTGCAGCGCCACCAGATGTCGGACAGCACATCGATGTCGAAGGGCGTCGAATGCTCGTAGTAATCCGCAAACGCCTCGGTCAGCTGGCGGGATGACGCGTAGCTGCTGGCGGCGTCTTCGAAGTTCTCGGCGTCGAAGAACTGCGCCAGGAATTCGAGCTTGCCGCCCTCGAGTTCGCGCCGGACCGATTCTTCCCGCCGAGCCCAGTCGATCACAGCGCGAAGTGCTGCGGAGTCGGGTGCGTCGTGACGCCACTCGGCGAGCACCGTCGCGCAGCGCTTGACGTTGAGCCGGCAGGCCGCGCGGGCGAACGCCGCGCGCAACTCGTCCGGCAGTCGCCCGCCGAAATGCGCCGCATAGCTTCGCAGCAGCGAATTCTGGGAACCGAGGCGAACGGAAGCCGCATTCAGCATCGGAGGCAGCTCGGCGACGCCACCCGTAAAGAATCCGCGCGCGGCGAAATGCGACAAGCGGGGATGGCTCAACGTGTGGAGGCCCATCGACAGCGTCGCTTGGTGAATCACGCCGAGCGGGACCTCTTCGTGCGCCAACAAGGCGGCGATCCCATCGATCCCGATCGCGCTGAGCTGGCGTTGAAAGTCCGTCCGGGAGAGCGACCGCACGAGCTCGTCGATGCCGGGCGCCGGCCCGCGCCCGTCGAATCCCAACAAGATCAAGTCGTCGGCTTTGCCGTTCCAGACCGAGACGCGCTCGAACACCTGGCGATACGTGTTCAACACCAGTTCGATCGACTCTCGATTGGTTTCGTAGTTGTGAAACCACTGGGCGTAGACGCCACCCGGCCGCAAGCGCTTGCTCGCGGCTTCGAGGAACTCGAGTGCGAAGATGTTCTCCACGCCCGTCACCCAGGGATTGCTGGGCTCGGAGACGATGATGTCGTAGTCGCCCTCGCTGCGGAGCAGTGCGCGATAGGCGTCGCTGCGAATGACCACCGTCTTCGGGTTCGACAGCGCGCCGCGATTTGCCGCTTCGAACAGCGGCGCCGCTTGCATCACGCCGGTCGAGATCTCGGCGACGACCACTTCGCGAATCGAATCGAGCGCGACGAGTTCTCCGACCGACATACCCGTCCCATAGCCGATCACGAACGCGCGCTCGGCCTTCGCGCTGAAAAGTGCGGGGAGCAGCGCGAGCAGGCCCGTCGTCTGGTTGTCGCTCGGGATGTTCCCGTCCGACTTCCCGTTGACGACGATCGATCGGGTCGGCTGACCCGCGAGCCGGCCGCTGGTGACGGCCACGGACATCGTCGGGTCGTCGTCGTAGAACAGCAGGAAGTCCCCGTCGCGACCGCGCTGTGCGAGGTGGGCGAAGAACACCTCCGCTCCAAGCGGAGTGGTGGGCTCGGCTTCGCGCATGCGAAAGGAGCCCGCGACGAGATTGCGCGCATCCCAGGCGGGCTGTGTCGACACGGCAAAGATCACAAATGCGAAGATCGCGACGGCGGCCAGCGCGAGCCGCGGCCGGATCACGAACGTGAGCGCCGCCGCGCCGGCTGCCAGCGCGATTGCGGCGATGCGATAGATCTGGTGCAGGTCGAACCAGTAGAACAGCGCGTAGCCCCCGAGCAGCGCGCCCAGCAGAGAGCCGACGGTATTCCAGCTGTAGAGGCGGCCCGCGACGCCGCCGAGGTCGCCGACTTCGCCGCGCAGGTGGTGAAAGAGCAGCGGCAGCATCGCACCGGAGAGCGCGAGCGGCACCAGGCAGACGGCGAACAGGCCGACGAAGATCGAGAGCTGGTAGGGATAGAAGCTGCCGTCGTGGCTCGCGAACAGAGACCGGATCACGTGCGCGTAATAGGGTGCATCGCCGACCTGCGGATAGGCGGCGACCAGAATCAGCACCAGCGCCCACTGCGATACCACGAGCACCGACCAGTGAATCCGCGCAAACGCGGAAACCGCGAAGCTGCCGAGCGCGATGCAGAATACGAAGGTCGCGACGACGATCGAGAAGGTGAAGTGGCTCGCGCCGAGCGACAGCGCGCCGATGCGGTTGAGGGTCGTCTGGAGCGTCATCATCGCAAACCCGGCCAGCAGCGCGGTCGCCGCGAGTGCAAAGCGGGTGCGCGGCGGAATCGAAGCCCGCGCAACCGCTTCGGCCGCGGGAGACGATGCGCGGCGGCCGCGCTGACGGCTCAGCGCGATGAAGAAGCCGCCGACGGCGACGTTCACGAGACCCATCGAAACCACGCAACCGGCGAGCCCGAGTGCCGGAACCAGGAAGAAGCCGGCGGCGAGTGCGCCGGCGAACGCGCCCGCGGTGTTCGAGGCGTAGATCAACGCGTGGATCCGCGTCGAATCGCCGACACTGCGCGCGAGCGCCTGCGTGAGCAGCGGAATCGTCGCGCCCATCAAGACCGACGGCGGGCCGATCAACAGCGCGCTCAGGCCGACATCGAGCGCAAACGCGGCGCCCGGAACCGTGGGCGGGATCCAGAGCGAGACCGCCTGAACCACACCAAAGAGGGCGGGAAAGCACAGCGCCCAGGCGCCGATCGACGCCTCGACCGCTCCGTAGACCGCGAGTGGACCGAGCGCGCCGCCGCGGCCGCGTGCGGCGAGCCTGCGACTCAGCGCGCCGAAAAGCGCGTAACCGACCGAGAGCCCACCGAGAAAGATCCCGAGCACGGAAGCGGTCGCTTCGCTGTGGCTGCCGAGCAGCGTCGCGAGGTACTTCTGCCACGCCACCTCATAGACGAGGCCGGTAAATCCGGTCAGCAACGTGAGCGCGAGAACGACACCGCGGGCCATGCGGGGAACCCTCCGACTCCCATCAACGGCAGGCAACTAGGCCGGCTTGAGGCGCATCCCCGATCCAAAAAACGCCTCTGCCTCCGCAGCCTCGAGAGGCTGCGGTTTCGCCGCGAATGCCTCGATCTGTGTGGCGCGGACCCCGCTTCCGGATTCGACGAAAGCGGCCGACTCGGCGTGGTCATCGGCCGAGCCGATCGGCTAATGGTCCCGCTGTGCGAAATCCGGGTCAGCTGGCGAAGACGGACTGCTCACGGCGGCTGGGAGGCAGCCGCCGCGCGCACTGGCGCGAAATCGCTTCGCCGCCGCAAACCAGGCTGAAGCGCGTCGTCCCAACGCCCAACGGCGAGCCGAGGCCGCGATGAGCGTCAGCCGCTGGATCTCGCAAGCCCCCGAAATCGCCGAAGCCTACGACACGACGCGGCCGGAATTCGAAGCCTACGTCGACGAGATCGAGACGTGGTACCGAACCCGACCCGGAACCTATGCGGGGCTGGATGAAACGGCGAGGCTCGAGGGAGACGCGGCGCTGGCCTTCCGGATCGCGCTGAAGATCGCCGAATCCCGCCGCATCATTCGCGAACTGAGCGCACCCGTGACCATCACGCTGCTCAATCCCGTCTACAAGGAGACGGGCCGCATGCAGCGCAGAGAGGAGCACCCGCACGGCGAGGATTCGATCCGCTGCAAGATCCGCATCCTGCGCGGACTCGAAGCGCTCAACCCACACCTGACCGCCCGCATGATCGCCATCGACGACGAGTGCCCCAACGAATCGGGCGCGATGGCCGACCGGATCCTGCGCGAGTACGGGGAGGATTGCGCGAGCGGAAAGTACCGCGCGCTGTTTCTCGGCGAGGCGATCGATCGCCGCGATCCCGAGCTGCCCCCGGGCCTGACCCACAAGGATGGCCCCAGGCGCAGCGTGAAGGGGGGCGCGCTGCTGTTCGGGATGCGCGTGGCGCTGAAGCACGGCGCGGAGGGCCTGCACCTGCTAATCGACAACGATGCGGATCTATCCGTGCATCCCGCGCAAATCGGCATCCTGATCGAGGACATCGTCGGGGGCCGCGCCAGGGCGGTGGCCGGCTCGCGCCGAGAGGACGACTCGGTGGCGTTGATCGGGCCGTCGAGAAACACGCGGGGCCACCTCTTCATTCGGGTTTGGCAGCACTGGCTGCCCGAACTCGCGCGCGCGATCACGGATACGAACCGCGCTTTCAAGGCCTTCGAATCCGAGGCTCTGTCGAAGATTCTCCCCCGGATCGAGATCTACACCTTCCCCTACCAGATCGAGTTGTTGCAGGCCTGCATCAGTCGGGGGATTCCGCTGAACAAGCGGGGCATCGCCTATGTCGACTCCGAAGCCGCCTCTACCCAGGACGGCGCGGAGATCACCGAAACCTATCTGAACCAGGTTCACCAGATCATCGACATCGCGCGGCGCTACGGCGAACTCGACGAGGACGACGAACTGGCCCGCTTCTTTCTGGGCGTCTCGGAGGCGGAGTGGCGGCGGATCGAAGCCGACCCGCCCGATACGCTCAGCGAGCTTCGACAACTGGCCCGCGGCCGCTAGGGCAAAACTCGTAAGCCCGCAGCCGCGAAACGGACCCCGTGCGTGCATTTCGATGGTGGGCCCTCCAGGACTCGAACCTGGGACCGTCCGGTTATGAGCCGGTTGCTCTAACCAACTGAGCTAAGGGCCCTCGCACATAGCCTAGCAGCAGCTGGCCGGGAAGGATCCCGCGCGGATCGATAGGGTCCGAAGATCGGGCTGCAATCTGGAGCGGGCCGGCGATCGAAATGGGGCATCGGCGAACAGGCACTGTGGAAAAACTCCCCGTGCCGCCAGAACCCGATTCGAAAGCGTTTCTTTCACTATTGAACGCGTTGTCATCACTCGAAATGCGGCTCGATACCCGATAAACTGCCGACCAGTTTTCGCTGTTGCATCTGCGAAACAAGAATCCGGCCCTTGTCACCGGATCACCAGCGTGCGTCGGCGTGTGGGGCTCCGACGAAGAACGCGCGCGATTGTCGATCCGATGACACCGGTCGATGGGCAGCCGGATTCTGGGAGAGCGTCGATTGGACCAGTGGGTTGCCGCAGCGGGATACATCGCCGTCGCGATCATCGTGCCCGTGAGCATGCTAGTCGCGGCCAAGCTCGTCTCCGTCACCGCCAAGTCCAGCTCCAAGCTCAAGACGATGACCTACGAATGCGGCGAGGAGCCGGAAGGCGGCGCCTGGCTCCAGTTCCACCCGCGCTACTACCTGGTGGCGCTCGTCTTCGTGCTCTTCGACATCGAAGCGGTGTTCCTGTTTCCATGGGCGCTCGCGATCGAAGAACTCGGCGGGCTCGCGATCGTCGACATGTTGATCTTCGTGTTGGTTCTGCTGCTGGGCTGGGGCTACGCGTTGCGAAAGGGGGCGCTGAAGTGGCAGTAGACGAAACCCAGCGCACCTACGATCACCCGCTCTACCAACACGTCGAGCGCATGCCGGGACTCAGCGTCGCGCTGGGCAACATCGATCAGTTGCTCACCTGGGGTTCTGCGAACTCGCTCTGGATCTTTCCGATGGCGACGAGTTGCTGCGGCATCGAATTCATGGCGGCGGCCGCGAGTGCCGTGGACCTCGACCGGATGGGCTCGATTCCGCGCGGCACTCCGCGCCAGTGCGACGTGATGGTCGTCGCGGGCACCATCACGGTCAAGATGGCGCCGCGGGTCAAGAAGCTCTGGGAGCAGATGCCGGAGCCCAAGTGGTGCGTCGCGATGGGCTCGTGCGCGATCTCGGGCGATTTCTATCGCGACATCTATTCGGTGATTCCCGGAATCGACACCTTCATCCCCGTCGACGTCTACGTGCCGGGTTGCCCGCCGAACCCCGAAGCGCTGATGCACGGCCTGCTGCGCTTGCAGGAAAAGATTCGGATGCTGCGCGAGGGGAAGCTCACGCGCGAGGAACTCCGGCCCGAATCGCCCCCGAACCTGAACCGCCCCGCGATCGGTCGGCTGCACGATCCCGAACGCGATCCCCTCACCAGCGAAGAGCAGACCGACAGCGCGGCGGGTCTGGGATTCGGCGACAACCTGAACCTGGCCCGGATTCGCCGGCCGCGGCCCACAGCGGAGCCTCGACCGCAGCCCGGCGCGGAACCCCAGCCTGCAGCCGACAGCGACGAAGAGAGCGCGCCGTGACGAGAGACGAAGCCCAGGAGCGGTTCGTCGCGCTGCTGCAAGAGCGGTTCGGCGTCAGCGAGATTCCCGAAGGCAACTACCCGTTGGTCGACGTCGCGCATCACTTCGAACTCGCCCGCGCGCTGCGGGATGAATTCGGCTACCGCATCTATTCGTTCGTCGTCGCGAGCCACTACCCCGCACAACTGGACGCGAAGAACGACAACGCGGTGATCGATACCGAACACTACGAGGTTGCGACCGGTCTTCGCTGCATCGGTGCGCCCGCGCACCTGGCCAGCTGGCGGGTGCGGGTCGAACTCGACCAGAGCGTTCCCACGCTCTTCCCGCTGTTCGCGGGCGCCGACTGGCAGGAGCGCGAGCAGTACGACCTGGTGGGTGTTCGCTTTGCCGACCACCCCGACCTGCGCCGATTGATGATGCCCGAGGATTGGGAGGGACATCCCCTCCGCAAAGACTACGCGATCGAAACCGCCTGTCCGCCCTGGAGATAGCGTGCACAGTGTCACCGGGGTCGACCCCCATCTCGACATAGAGAGCTACGATCCCAGCGCGGATCTGATGGTGCTCAACCTCGGGCCGCAGCACCCATCCACCCACGGTGTGTTTCGCGTCAAGCTCTACCTCGACGGCGAGATCATCATCAAGGCCGTGCCCTACGCGGGCTACCTGCACCGCGGTGTAGAAAAACTGTGCGAAGAACTGACCTTCGTGCAGGTCATCCCGATCGTCGACAAGAACGACTACGTCTCGCCGATGATGAACGAACAGGCCATCGCGATGGCCTGCGAGGCGATGCTGGGGATCGAGGTGCCGCCGCGCGCGCTCTACCTGCGCACCATCTTCGCCGAGCTGCAGCGGCTCGCCTCGCACCTGCTCTGGCTCGGCACTTTCGGCATGGACCTGGGCGGCGCGCTCGGCGGCGGCGCATCGCTGTTCATGTACTGCTTTCGCGAGCGCGAAACCGTCCTCGGCCTGTTCGAAGAAGTCACCGGCTGCCGCTTCCACTACAACACCCACGCGGTCGGCGGGAACCGACACGACATCACGCCCAGGTTCACCCAGGATACGAAGGCGACGCTCGAAGTCATCGAGAAGCGGATCGACGAATACGTCGAGATCTTCAGCTCGAACGGCATCTACCGCGACCGCACCTGGGGAATCGGCGTGCTCGACGGAGAACTCGCGAGTTCTCTCGGAATCACGGGGCCGCTCGCGCGGGCCAGCGGCGTGGATCACGACCTGCGGCGGGACGCCCCCTATCACATCTACGGCGAACTCGAAGTGAACGTCTTCACCGAGAGCGCGGGCGACTGCTTTGCGCGAACGCTGGTGCGCTTGAACGAAATGCGCGAGAGCATCCGGATCGTTCGAGAGATCATCGATTCCGTTCCCGAGGGACCCATCCTCGGCATGAAGCCCGGCAAGTCGCCGGGCCACATCAAGATCGACGCGGGCCAGGGCTACTCGTGCCTCGAATCGCCGCGCGGCGAACTCGGCACCTACGTCATCGGCGGTGGCAACAGCCGCGGAGCGAGCGCCTACCGGCTCAAGATCCGGTCTCCGAGCCTGCACGCCGCATCCTGCATCCCCTATCTGTTCCCGGGGCACACCGTGAGTGACGCCGTGGCGATTCTCGGAACGCTCGATCCGATCATGGGCGAGGTGGACCGATGACGCCGCTGCTGCACGGATTCGTCTGGGGCCTCGTCATCGCCAGCGTGCTCGCGACGGTTGCGGTGCTCTCGATCTGGTTCGAGCGCAAATTCTCCGCGCGCATCCAAAGCCGCCTCGGCCCGACGCTGGTGGGGCCCGCGGGCATCCTGCAGCTCGTCGCGGACGCCTTGAAGATGCTGCAGAAGGAAGACCTGATCCCCGACAAAGCGGACCGGATGCTGTTTCGCCTGGCGCCCCCGTTCACGGTGCTCTTCACCCTCAGCGTGGCGGCCGCGATCCCCTTCAGCGAAAGCGTGCTCGCCGCCGATCTCGACATCGGCGTGCTCTACATGCTGGCCGTCGGAGGGCTCGTGGTATTCCCGGTCTGGATCGCGGGCTGGGCGAGCAACAACAAATACGCCCTGCTCGGCGCGATGCGCGCCGTCGCGCAGGGCATCGCCTACGAGATCCCGCTCGTGTTGTCGGCAATGGTCCCCGTGGTGCTCGCGCAGTCGATGCGCCTCAGCGACATCATCTCGGTTCAGGCCGAGACCCACTGGTTCGTGTTCTGGCCGCTGGGGCCGGGCCTGATCGCCTTCGTGATCTTCTTCGTCTGCTCGCTCGCCGAGGCCAATCGCATCCCCTTCGACATCCCCGAAGCCGAGAGCGAACTGGTCGCGGGCGTGACCACCGAGTACGCGGGTATGCGCTTCGGGCTGATGCAGATGGCGGAATACCTGCACACGCTGATCGCATCCGCGGTGGCCGCCGCCATCTTCTTCGGCGGCTGGGACGGCCCCTTCGCGCCGGGTCTGCACTGGATGGTGTTCAAGACACTCGCGCTGTTCTTCGTGATCTTCTGGGTCCGCTGGTCGCT
>JAFDBP010000160.1 GCA_019313245.1 Deltaproteobacteria bacterium | reverse complement strand
TGCGCGAAGATTCGACGTCGACCTTGATCACCCCACCGGCCAAGCCGAAGTCCACGGGCACTCGCCGCATGTTCTTCGCGGTGACCGCGATCGTCCTGATCTCCGTCACCGCACTCGTGATCAGTCGCCACCGAACTTCTGATCTGACCTCTCCGGCCGTTACCGGAAACGAGCAGGCCGCGACCGGAACGCAGCCAACCGCCGTCGCAAGCCCCACCATCGTGGTCTTCCCCTTCGAGAACCGCGGTGAAGCAGACGACACCTACTTCGCCGACGGCATCACCGACGAGATCGCGACTCGGCTCGTGGGAATGGAGGGTCTTTCGGTGCTGAGCCGCAGCAGCGCGCGCAACTACGATCGCACAGGCAAGTCGACACAGCAGATCGCCACGGATCTGGGCGTGGACTATGTGCTGGAGGGGAGCGTGCGCTGGCAGCGGCGATCGGATGGAGACAGCCAGGTGCGGGTGTCGCCGGTCCTGGTGCATGCGCCTCAGGACGTGCAGGTGTGGGCCGAGAGCTACGATCGGGACATGAGCGAAATCTTCGCGATCCAGACGGAGATCGCGTCCGCGGTCGCGACCCAGATCGGTGCCGCCATCGCTCCATCGCAAGATGCCCAACCCGACGGAGCACCGACACGCGACATGGAGGCCTATCATCTCTTTCTGCGCGCACGGCAGGCCATCGACAAGGGGCAGCTGCTGCTGGACGAGTGGTCGGTGGCGCGCACGCTGCTCATCAACGCGCTGGAGAAGGACCCGACCTACGCGGTGGCCTGGGCCTACCTGGCACGGGTCGAAGCAGGCTTCTGCCACTTCAACTGGGATCGTTCGGAGGAGCGTCTGGGCGCCGCGCGGCGCGCCGCGGCGCGCGCAAGGGAACTGACTCCGGGCTCGGCCGATGAGCATCTCGCGCATGGCTACGTCTACTACTGGGGGGAGAAGCGCTTTGCCGAGGCCACGCGCGAATTCGAGGCGGCGTTGGCGCTCCGTCCGGCCGATGTCGAGACGATGGAAGCCCTGGGTTTCGTTGCCCGCCGCGAGGGTAACTACGAGAAGGCGCTCCAGTGGCTCGAGCGTGCGGCAGGGGCGAGCCCCAGCGACTGGCGATTGGCGTTCAACATGTCCGAAACTCTGCTCATCCTGAGACGATACGAGGAAGCTCTGCTGATGGCCGATCGCGCGGTGAAATTCGATCCGGGCGCTCCCGCGGGCTATTCACAGCGTGCACAGGTGCTCGCCAACATGGGGCGTGTACATCAAGCACTCGAGGCAGTCGACGAGTTCCCCCGCGAGACCACCACAACTTCGAATTTCACGGCTCACATGGCGCTCGCCATGCTCGACACCGACGTCGGTATGGCGGCGGCAGCACGCACGGCCGACTACGAACCCGAGCAATTCCGGGACATCTCGGGCCTGTTGAATCGCGCCTATATGCAGTGGTTGAAAGATGGACGAGAAGCGGCACAGCCTGCTTTCCAGCGCGCTATCGAGAGTCTGCGCAGCGTAGTGGCCGAAAAATCCCAAGAGTCCAATCCCGCGTCGCTGTTGGCGGAAGCGCTAGCCGCGGCCGGTGACTGCGATGAGGCCATCGCGATGGCCAAGAGCGCCCTGGATCTCTATCCGGCGAATCGTGATATGTGGGTCCGAGAGACGCGCACGTGGGACCTGGGGCGGGTATTGCTGCTGTGCGGTCGAACGCAAGAGGCACAAGCTCTACTGCGCGCCCTCTGCGAACGCCCGGGCAGCAGCGTCTCGCGCGAATTTCTTCGAGCTGCTCCGCTCTACCAGAGACACAGTCCAATCCCCCAGTTTGCGGTCGTGGCCGATTTCGAGCTGTAGTGCCCGGAGAGCATGCCCTGCATGAGAAACCCGTGGGTCGCGATTGCGTCCTACGGTTCGCCAGAGTCGGGGTGCCAACGTGTCCCGGCCCCCTTGGATCAAGCTGGTCATGCGGTTGCAAAGGCGCCGGCCGAGAGCAGCCTTCTTGACCAAGAGCTGCGTCTCGGCGTAAGCTCCTCATTCCCAACTACTTCTGGAGTCATGCTTGATCGGCCAAACGCTTGCTCACTACGAGATCATCGCTCTGCTCGGCAAAGGCGGCATGGGGGAGGTGTATCGCGCCCGCGACACCAAGCTCTCACGTGACGTCGCGCTGAAACTCCTCCCCAGGGAATTCGCCTTGGACAACGAGCGCGTCGCGCGCTTTCAGCGCGAGGCCCGCACGCTGGCGTCTCTGAGCCACCCGAACATCGCGCAGATCTACGGACTCGAACAGGACGGCGAGCATCGCTTTCTCGTCATGGAGCTCATCGAGGGGGACGAGCTCGGTGCGAGATTGGGTACCGCGCCGATTCCTTTCGATGAATCACTCGAGATTGCCGAGCAGATGGCGCAGGCGCTGGAGGCGGCACACGAGCAAGGGGTCATCCATCGCGACTTGAAGCCGGCCAACGTGAAGCTCACTGCGACCGGGCAGGTCAAGCTGCTGGACTTCGGT
>JAFDBP010000159.1 GCA_019313245.1 Deltaproteobacteria bacterium | reverse complement strand
GACAGCGGCGGCGATCGCGCGCCGCAGCCCGCGCGGGTGGATCCCTTCGGGCGTCGCGTATTCGGGGGTCACGCTGCGCACGTCGGCGGCCGCCGCGGGCTCGCTCGAGCCGTCCGCCAGCACGGAGATCTCGGGATGTGCGAGTTCCTTGTCGAAGCGGTAGCGCTTCACATCGCCCGTGATCAACAGCAGCGCATCTTTGCGCACCTGCTTCGAGATCGTGTCGCCGCTGCGAAACCACTTCAGGGTGACGGTGCCGGTGTCGTCGCCGACGAGCGCCTCGAAGACGCGCCCGCGAAACCGGCCGCGGCGCATCGAAAACGCGCAGCCGAGCACCCGCGCGACGAAGGTCGCGCGGGTTCCCACCTCGAGGCTGCCCACCGACTGCAGGCTGCGCCGGTCGTCGTAGCGCGTCGGAAGGTGAAAGAGCAGATCCGCGACCGAGACCAACCCGCGCTGCGCGAGCCGCTGTGCGCGCTTCGGCCCGAGTCCGGGCAGCATCGCGGTCGAACTCGCGAGCTGCCGCTCGGACCATTCCGGCTTGCCGAGTTCGCGCAGCACCCCGATCGCCTCGCCCACCCGCGCGACCCGATCGACCTCTTCGGTCCTCGAGAAGGCCGCGGCGATGCGCTTCAGGGCATCTCTCGCATCCGCCGGAACCGCGAGCGAGGCCGCGCGCTGCGCCGCGGCGGAGACCGTGCGCTCGAGGTCGCGCACGCGCTCGAGCTGACCAAAATCATCTCGCGCGGCGAATTCCAGCGGTCGCAGGACCGCGGCGATGGCAGATTGGAACGAACTCTCGCCCACCTCGGTTACCTCTCGAACGACCGGACCAAGGTAGCGGACGACGCAGCGGCAGCGGGGACGTTGGTGAATATTCACCCCCTCATCAGCGCCGCTCTGATCCTAGGAAAGACATCTCGGGGGGGGGGGGAATATTCACCAACATCCCCGCCTTCGCGGTGTCGCTAGTCGATCGAGTGGATCTCCTGCAGGGCCCGAACGCCGATCGACCCCGCCTGCATCGCGAGGATCGCACCCACCGAAGCGCGCGCACCCGCGACCGTCGTGCAGTAGGGGATCCCGCGCAGCAACGCAGAGCGCCGAATCGACGCCGAGTCGCGGATCGACTTCGGCTCCGAGCCGACCGTGTTGATCACGAGGTCGACATCGCCGGCCTCGATGCGCTCGACGACGTCGGGATGGCCGTGCCCCACCTTGACCACGGGCTCGGCCTCGACTCCCAATTCATTCAGGTAGCCCGCGGTACCGGGCGTGCCGAGCACCCGGAAACCACTCGCCGCGAGATCGCGGATCGCCTCGCCGATCAGTTCGCGATCCTGCTCCTTCACGGACACCAATACGGTTCCGCCATCGGGCAGGCTGTTGCCCGCCTGGATCTGGGCTTTCGCGTACGCGCGGCCGAATTCGGAATCGATGCCCATGACCTCGCCCGTGCTCTTCATCTCCGGGCCGAGCAGCGTATCCGCCCCGGGGAACTTCACGAACGGAAAGACGGCCTCCTTCACCGAACAGTGGCTCGGCCAGATCTCTTCGGAAAAACCGAGTTCATCGAGCTTGTGCCCGACCATCACGAGCGCAGCCAGTTTCGCGAGCGGGCGACCGATTGCCTTCGAGACGAACGGAACCGTGCGCGACGCGCGGGGGTTCACTTCGATCACGAACAGTTCATCGCCCTTCACGGCGTACTGGACGTTCATCAATCCCTTCACACCGAGCTCCAACGCGAGTCGGCGCGTCGATTCGATGATCTCGTCGATCATCGGCTTCGTGAGCGAGTACGGCGGGAGCGAGCACGCGCTGTCGCCCGAGTGGACGCCCGCCTGCTCGATGTGCTCCATGATCCCGCCGATGACGACGCGCTCGCCGTCGCTGATCGCGTCGACGTCGACTTCGGTGGCATCGGCGAGGAAGCGGTCGATCAACACCGGGTGTTCACGCGATGCGCGCACCGCAAATTTCATGTAGTTCCGAAACGACTCGACGTCGTGAACGATCTCCATCGCGCGGCCCCCGAGTACGTAGGAGGGGCGCACGAGCACGGGGAAGCCGAGCTGCTTCGCGATCACCTCGCCCTCTTCGGGGCTTCGGGCGACGGCCCCGGGCGGCCGCTTCAACGAGAGTTCCTCGAGCACCTCGTCGAAACGCTCGCGGTTCTCGGCCCGGTCGATCGCGTCGGGGGGCGTGCCGATTATCGGCGCGCCGGCCTTCTCGAGCGCGACCGCGAGCGAGAGCGGCGTCTGACCGCCGAATTGGACGATCAGGCCCTCGGGTTTCTCGAGCTCGACGATCGCGAGCACATCTTCGAGCGTCAGCGGCTCGAAGTAGAGCCGGTCGCTCGTGTCGTAGTCGGTCGAAACCGTCTCGGGATTGCAGTTGACCATGATCGTCTCGAAGCCCGCGTCGTGCAGCGCAAAGGCCGCGTGCACGCAGCAGTAGTCGAATTCGATCCCCTGTCCGATGCGGTTGGGGCCGCCGCCGAGAATCATCACCTTGCGCGCATCCGTCGGCTGCGATTCGCACTCCTGCTCGTAGGTCGAATAGAGATACGGGGTGTGCGCCTCGAACTCGGCCGCGCAGGTATCGACGCGCTTGTAGACGGGCAACACCCCCTCGCGCAGGCGCATCGTGCGGACTTCCTCTTCGCTCTGCTGCCAGAGTTCCGCCAGGCGCCGATCCGAGAATCCGTTTGCCTTCGCGTGGCGCAACGCGCGCGCGCGCTCGCCGGGCTCCAGCTCTTTCAGCTCGGCTTCGTGCGCGACGATCGACCGGAGATTTTCGAGAAACCACGGATCGATCCACGAGCGCGCGTGGATCTCCTCGACCGATGCGCCCCGCCGCAAAGCTTCCGCGATCGCCCAGAGCCGTCCGGGCCGCGGCGTGTCGATCTGCGCCCAGAGCGCCTCCTCCCCCTCCTTCCCTTCGGGCAGCGAGGGGCTCTCGAAGCCCGCGTGACCGACCTCGAGCGAGCGAATCGCCTTTTGCAGGCTCTCCTTGAAGGTTCGCCCGATTGCCATCACCTCGCCGACGGACTTCATCTGCGTCGTCAAGCGACTGTCGACCCCCGGAAATTTTTCGAAGGTGAAGCGCGGGATCTTGGTCACCACGTAATCGATCGACGGCTCGAAGCTCGCGGGCGTCTCGCGCGTAATGTCGTTGCGTATCTCGTCGAGCGTGTAGCCGATGGCGAGCTTGGCGGCGATCTTCGCGATCGGAAAGCCCGTCGCCTTCGAGGCCAACGCCGAGGACCGCGAAACGCGCGGATTCATCTCGACCACGACGATCGCGCCGTTTTCGGGATTCACGGCGAACTGGATGTTCGAGCCGCCGGTATCGACGCCGATCTCGCGGATGATCGCCACCGCGGCATCCCGCATCGCCTGGTACTCGCGATCCGTCAGCGTCTGCGCGGGCGCAACCGTGATCGAATCCCCCGTGTGCACGCCCATCGCGTCGAAATTCTCGATCGAACAGATGATCACGACGTTGTCGGCCGCGTCGCGCATGACTTCGAGCTCGTATTCCTTCCAGCCCAGCACGCTCTGCTCGATCAGGCACTGGTGGCGCGGCGACTGGCGCAGCGCCCACTCGACGTGTTCGTCGAACTCCTCGTCGACGTAGGCGATGCTGCCGCCGGTGCCGCCGAGCGTGAAGCTCGGCCGGATGATCGCGGGAAGCTTGGTCTCCTTGAGAATCTCTCGCGCATCCGCAAGGGACTGGGCGAAACCGGAGATCGGCAGATCCAGTCCGATCTTGTGCATCGCGCTGCGGAACAGGTCGCGATCCTCGGCCTTGTTGATCGCATCGAGCTGCGCGCCGATCAGCTGCACGCCGTAGCGCTCGAGCAGGCCCTGCTCGCAGAGATCGACCGCCAGATTGAGAGCCGTCTGCCCGCCGAGGGTGGGCAGCAGCGCATCCGGCCGCTCGCGGGCGATGATCTTCTCGAGACTCTCGAGCGTCATCGGCTCCACATAGGTGCGATCCGCCGTTTCGGGATCGGTCATGATCGTCGCGGGATTGGAGTTCACGAGCACGACGCGGTAGCCCTCTTCGCGCAGCGCCTTGCAACCCTGCGTGCCCGAGTAATCGAACTCACAGGCCTGGCCGATCACGATCGGTCCCGATCCGATCACCAGGATCGTTTTGATGTCTTCGCGTTTGGGCAAGCCGGAATCCTCGGGGTCAGGTTAGGGGTATCTGGATTTCTTCGCAGACGTGCAATTCGCAGCCCTCGGTATCAGATCGCAGACGCGGTGCGTCCGCTCGCGACGGCAGCGCCGGTCACTGTCTCGCCGGCCTTGTGGCGCGCCACCATCTCGCGAAATCGACCGAAGAAGTAACCCGCGTCGTGGGGCCCCGGCGAAGCTTCCGGGTGGTATTGAACCGAAAACAGCGGCTTCTCGGCGTGCGCGAGCCCCTCGACGGTGCCGTCGTTGAGGTTGACGTGGGTGATTTCTACGGGCTCGCCCGCTTCGCGAAGTGAATCCGCGTCCACCGCGTAGCCGTGATTCTCGGCGCAGATCGCGACCTTGCCGGTCGCGAGATCCTGACCGGGTTGGTTGCCGCCGTGGTGGCCGAATTTCAATTTGATCGTCTTGCCGCCGAACGCGAGGCCGAGAATCTGATGCCCCAGGCAGATCCCGAACAGCGGTTTGCGGGCCGCGAGTTCGCGCACGGTGTCCCGCACCCCCTCGACGGCGGAAGGGTCGCCCGGTCCGTTGGAGAGGAAGATCGCGTCGGGCTCGTAGGCCAACGCCTCCTGCCACGAAGTCCGGGCGGGAACGACCGTGACGTCGAAGCCGTGTTCGACGAGCTGCCGCAGGATGTTGCGCTTCACCCCGAAGTCGTAGGCGACGACCCGCTAGGCCGGAGTCGGCCGCTCCGCGCGCGGAACCTGGCCGGAAACGCCCCGCCACAGGCCCTCATCCCAGACATAGGGCTCGCTGCAGCTGACGTCTGCGACGAGGTCGCGGCCGTCGAGGCCGGGCTCCGCTTTGGCGCGCGCCGCCAAATCGGCTTCGTCCGCATCGGGATCCGTGCTGAGCAGACCGACCTGCGCGCCGCCGTCGCGAATCCGGCGCACGAGCGCGCGCGTATCGATGCACGAGATGCCGGGCACGCCGTGTCGCTTCAG
>JAFDBP010000158.1 GCA_019313245.1 Deltaproteobacteria bacterium | reverse complement strand
CGCTGCGTGAGATGGTCGAGAAATATTCGCCCGAGCAGGTGGCCAAGGTCTGCGGCATTCCCGCCGAAACGATTCGCGAGGTTGCGATCACATTTGGGATCGCGCGCTCGGCGATCATTTTCTGGGGGATGGGCATCTCCCAGCACACGCACGGCACGGACAATTCGCGCTGCCTGATCGCGCTCGCGCTGTTGACCGGGAACATCGGCAAGCCCGGCGCGGGCCTGCATCCGCTGCGCGGGCAAAACAATGTCCAGGGCGCGAGTGACGCGGGCTTGATTCCGGGGGTCTACCCCGACTATCAGAGCGTCGAGGAACCGGCGAATCGCGAGAAGTTCGAACGGGCCTGGGGTCGATCGCTGTCGCCCAAGCGCGGACTCACCGTCGTGGAAATTACGCATGGCGCAGGGGAGGGTTCGATCCGCGGCATGTACATCATGGGCGAGAATCCGTTTCTCTCGGATCCGAACGTCAACAAGGTTCGCAAGGCCCTCGCCAATCTCGAATTTCTGGTGGTGCAGGACATCTTCCTCACGGAGACCGCTGAATTCGCGGATGTCATCTTGCCGGCGAGCGCCTTCTTCGAGAAGGAAGGCACCTTCACGAACACGGATCGACGCGTGCAGATCGGGCGACCCGCGCTGAAGCCACCCGGGCAGGCGCGCCTGGATTGGGAAATCATTTGCGAAATTGCGACGCGCATGGGCTACCCGATGCATTACGGCTCCAGCGAGGAGATCTTCGAGGAGTTTGCAGGCCTGACTTCGTCCTATGCGACGCTCAGACACGGCAATCTGGGGGCCAGCGGAAAGCTCTGGCCGAACCCGGATCCCGAGCATGAGGACGGCCCCGTGGTCCTGTTCGGCGACGGCTTCCCGACCCCCAATGGCAAGGCGAAGTTCGTACCCGCGGAGTGGGTCGGCGGACAGGAGCTTCCGACCGCCGAGTATCCGCTCGTGCTGAGCACCGGCCGGGTGCTCGAGCACTGGCACACGGGTTCGATGACCCGGCGCTCGAAAGCGCTCGACGCGATCGAACCCGAGGCGTTTGTCGCGATTCATCCCGATGACGCTCGCGATCTCGGCGTCGCCGACGGCGATCGCGTTCGCGTCACCAGTCCCCGCGGTAGCATTGCGCTGCGCGCGCGCATTACGGATCGCGAGCACCGGGGCGCCGTCTTCATTCCATTTCACTATCGCGAAGCTTCGGCCAATCTGCTGACGACAGACGCGCTCGATCCGGATGGCAAGATTCCCGCGTTCAAGTTCTGCGCAGTGCGGGTCGAGCCCGAGGGCGCCAGCGCGCTTGCGGATCGAAGCGGGTGAAGCATCACTCTCGCTTTCGCGATTTGGGCATTGCGGTGGGTAGTAGAGACGCGATGATGGTCGAATTCGAGCCCAGCGCAGAGCCGGCGGCTCTGGCGCCGCAGCAGGTCGTGCGTGAGTTTCACCGGCTGATCGACTCGGGCGCGCCGATCCGGTGCGCGGGCGATGCGCGGGATGACCCCGAAAGCCTGCTTTCGAGCGGCTACACGCCGAAATACAGGGTCGATCTCTTCGATACCCGTTTCTACCTCACGAACGTTCGCCAGAATCCCGACATCCGATTCTTCGTCGCCTATGTCGTCCAGGAGAATCATCGAACCGGCGGGACTGAGTTCTTCCCGCGGATCTTCTACAAGGACATTTCGCTGATCTGGCGCTCGGCATCGCATTTCATCCGCTCGGACGACGAGAATTGGATCGGCAAGGGCGAGATGAGAACGTACGTGATCGACGGAGAAGAAATCGAACAGAGCGCCGAGGAAACCACGGATCTGCCTCTGGAGATCCAGACGGCTCTCGAGGCGTTGAACCGAAAGGCGCGCAGGGTGCCGCACGACGAGGTCGCCATCGCGCTCGTATTGCGCCGGGGGCACGACGATCGAATCGAACCCTATCGAGACTTCGTGGAGCCGCGCGAGCGCGCGCGGTCGGATCCCCGCAATCTGATCAACCGGGGTCGCAGCATCGCGCATTTCAGTCGCAAGAAAGACCCGACTTCACTCCGGTTCGCAAAGGGCTTCGAGCCCGACTTCGACGGCGGCGTCGTGGAGTTCGGCACTTCGAAGAGCAAACTCTACGGAGGCTGCCTGCAGCGATTCAGGATTCTGTCGAAGAATCGAAAGATCCAGTACCTGTTCTTCGCGGGACCGCACAGCGCCTGGATCATCCCACCCCAGACGACGGCGGGCAATTTGACGAGTTACGGTGTTCGGGCGATCGATGTGATCGCAGATGAAGATCTGTGCATCCCCGGGTACGAATATCACTTCATGGATCACTCCGAAGACCCCCCGGTACTCGTGAGTCAGATTCCCGAAGGTTTCGTCGGGGCCACCAACGGGTTCGACCCGACCAGGGCGGACGCTTCGGGCTGGATCGAGCGACTTCCCGTGATCCAGGAATTCAGGCGCAAGCTGCTGAAGGGGTCGCGCAATCGGTCGGTTTCGCGGTGATGATGGCGGGTGCGATCTGCGGCTAGGGTTCTTCGACTGTCCAGGTGTCGCCGGAGTGGAGGAGATCGTGCAGCGAGCCGGCGCCACGCTTGACGATGGCTCCCGCGACCTGGCCCTGCAGCAGGGCGTCGTAGGTCGCCGTCTCGACGGCGCGAAATACGCCAATCGGTAGCGGGAAGTCCGGTCGCCTCAAGCTCGCGAGCGCAAACGCGTAGGCGGGTGTCTGGTAGCGCTCGTTGTGTACTGCCACGCCGGCTTCGATCGGGTCCTGGCCTCGCTTGAGTTCGATCACCCTCGCGATTCCGTCGTGCAGGGAAATCCCGCGGCGGTGATCCTCGGATCCGTAGACGAGGGGCTCTCCATCTTCCAGCACGAGCGCGGCGTCGATTCGGCTTTTGCGATCTTCGACTTCGGCCCACTCGTTGTCGTTGTAGACCGGGCAGTTCTGGAGGATCTCGATCATGGCGGTGCCGGGGTGGTCGTGCGCCCTTCTCAGCAGCTGCTGGAGGTGGGCGCCGTCGACATCGATCGCTCGAGCCACGAAGGTCGCCCCCGCTCCAAGCGCAAATGCGAGCGGGTCGATCGGATAGTCGATCGACCCATCGGGGGATGACGTGGTGTACATCCCGATTTGCGAGGTCGGCGAGTATTGCCCCTTGGTAAGGCCGTAGACCCGGTTGTTGAACAGCAGGATCTGGATGTCGATGTTGCGGCGGATGGTGTGCAGCATGTGGTTGCCGCCGATCGAAAGTCCGTCGCCATCGCCGGTGACCACCCAGACGGACAGATCGGGCCGGCTGGCCTTGACGCCCGTCGCAAAAGCCGGCGCTCGTCCGTGGATGGTGTGCATCCCGTAGGTGTTCATGTAGTAGGGAAAACGGCTCGAACAGCCGATGCCCGAGACGAACACGAAATTCTCTCTCGGAATGCCGAGGTCGGGCATCACGCGCTGAACGTTGGCGAGTATCGAATAGTCACCGCAACCCGGACACCATCGGATGTCCTGGTCGGTGGTGAAGTCCTTGGCCGTGAGCTGGCTGAAGTGATCGGTCACGGCGAAACCTCCTCGCCGAGCAACTCATCGATGCGAGCGAGAAGCTCCTCGATGAGGAAGGGCTGGCCGCGAACCTTGTTCATTCCGATCGCAGGCACCATGAATTCCGCACGCAGAAGGCGGACGAGTTGTCCCTCGTTGAGTTCGGGCACGAGGACCTTGTCGAAAGAGCGCAGGATCGACCCGAGGTTCTTGGGGAAGGGATTGAGGTGGCGCAGGTGAATTCGCGAAACGGGCTTGCCGTTCTGTCGCGCCGTCTCTACGGCGGCCGCGATGGCGCCGTAGGTCCCCCCCCAACCCAAGATGAGCAGTTCGCCGCTCTCGGGGCCGTCGATTTCGATCGGCGGAATCTCCGACGCGATGCGCGCGACTTTTTCGGCGCGAAGGCGAATCATCTCCTCGTTGTTTCGGGGGTCGTAGGAGACGTTCCCGGTGCCGTTCAGCTTGGCGAGTCCTCCAATTCGATGCTCCAGGCCCGGAGTGCCCGGGATCGCCCAGGGGCGAGCGAGGGTCGCGGGATCGCGCCGGTAGGGCAGGAAGTTCTCGGCATCCTTCCAATACTCGACCTTCGGGCGCGGCAGCGTTTCCACGTCCGGAATCCGCCAGGGCTCCGAGCTGTTTGCCAGGTGGCCGTTCGAGAGCACCACCACCGGGGTCATGTACTTCACCGCCCACGCGAAGGCCTCGATGACGGTGTAGAAGCAATCTCCAGGCGACTGCGCGGCGATCACGGGGACCGGGCAGTCGGAATTGCGGCCGTAGAGGGCGAGCATGAGATCCGCCTGCTCGATCTTCGTGGGCATTCCCGTCGAGGGCCCCGCGCGCTGGATGTCGATCACGACGAGGGGCAGCTCGGTCATGACCGCGAGCCCCAGGGCTTCTTGCTTTAGTACGAAACCCGGTCCGCTCGTCGTCGTCACGCCGAGTTCGCCGGCAAACGACGCGCCGATCGCGGCGCAGATGGCCGCGATTTCATCTTCGGCTTGAAAGGTCTTGACACCGAAGTGCCGGTAACGCGCGACTTCGTGGAGCACTTCGCTCGCGGGTGTGATCGGGTAGGCGCCGAGGAAGACGTCGGTATTCATCTGCTCGCCCGCAGCGACGATGCCCCAGGCGAGCGCTTTATTGCCGGTGATGTTTCGATACGTACCCGGCTGGATCTTGGCTTTCGGAACGATGTAGGAAACCGGCAGAAGTTCCGTCGTTTCGCCGAACGCGTAGCCCGCGCGGAGGACGCGAAGGTTGGCCTCGAGCACGTTGCCCTTGAAGCGACTTTCGAGCCAGCGCTCGGTGGACTCCATCGGCCGGTGGTAGAGCCAGTACATCAGTCCGAGCGCGAAGAAGTTCTTGCAGCGATCCGCGTCTCGCATGTTGATGTCGAGATCTTTGAGGGCCTCCCGATTGAGTCGGGTGAGAGGGATCTCGACCATCGTGTAGCGGTCTCGAAGGGAAGGGCGCGGGTCTTCGGCGTAGCCCGCGCGCTTCAGGCTCTGTGACGTGAAGGCGTCGCTGTTGACGATGACCATGCCGCTGGGCCGCACATCGTCGATGTTGGCGCGCAGTGCCGCTGGATTGAATGCGACCAGCACATCGGGGTGATCGGCTGGCGTTCGGACGCTCCTGGACGAGAAGTGGATCTGGAAGCCAGAAACTCCCGCGAGTGTACCTACTGGAGCGCGAATCTCGGCGGGGTAGTCGGGAAGCGTCGAGAGTTCATTGCCCGCGATGGCAGTCGATTCGGTGAATTTCGTACCGGTGAGCTGCATTCCGTCGCCGGAGTCACCGGTGAACCGGATCGCTACGCTTTCGACCTGCTGGACCGTTTTGCCGGGCGCTTTTCGTGACATTGTGCTCATTCCGCTCGGTCCCGATCTTTAGGGTTCGCCTGGGGGACCGGCCCAGCGAATTACAGCCGCATTGTATCTCGCCAGAATGGTTGTGAAACCCCCATTCTGCATCCGCGCTGCGTGTCACCGCAACTGCGGATCTCTCCGTCGGTCCGAGCGTTTCCGCCTCACGCTGCACCGCGCTGAGTCTCAAGGACATAGCGGTCCGATCCGATACTGAGTTGATGAAATTTTTAGCCCAGTCCGCTCCGACCCGATTCGCGACCGAATTGCGCAGCGT
>JAFDBP010000157.1 GCA_019313245.1 Deltaproteobacteria bacterium | reverse complement strand
GCGTCGTCGCGCGCCCCCTTCCGGGGTCGCGCTCCTAGCTGGGGAATTCTTCGAATTCCCTTTGCGTCGTCGCGCGCCCCCTTCCGGGGTCGCGCTCCTAGCTGGGGAATTCTTCGAATTCCCTTTGCGTCGTCGCGCGCCCCCTTCCGGGGTCGCGCTCCTAGGAGGGCACTTCTTCGCCGTCCGCGCGCTTTCGCTTCGAGCCCCCGAAGACGAACGCGACGCCGACTCCGAGCAGGTAGAGTGCGATCATCGGGATCGCGAGGAAGATCTGGCTCACCCAATCCGGCGGCGTGAGGATCGCCGCCGTCACGAACACGCCGAGCACCGCGTAGGGCGTTCCCCTGAGCAGGGTTCGCGCGTCGACGATCCCCGTGATCGACAGGAAGAAGACGAGCACCGGCAACTCGAACGCGATGCCGAACGCGAGGAACAGCCGGGTGGTCAGATTGAAGACCTCGCGCATCGTCCAGGCCGACTCGACGAACTCGCTGTCGAACCCCGTGAAGAAGTTGAACATCAGCGGGAACACCATCGTGTAGCCGAAGATGGCTCCGCCGGCGAAGAGCAGCGTGGAGACCAGCACGAACGGCACGATCGCGTTGCGCTCACTCGAATACAGGCCCGGCGCCACGAACGCCCAGATCTGCCAGAAGATCACGGGCAGCGCGATCACGAAACCCGCGAGGGCGGCGCACTTGAGATAGGTGAAGAAGATCTCGGTCGGCGCGATCGCCTGCAGGGTGCGCTCACCCGCACCCAGGGCCGCGACCGCGGGTTCGAGCAGGTAGCTGAAGATCAGCTCGCTGAAGTTCCAGGCCAGTAGGGCACAGACGATCCAGGCCAGCAGGATGCGGACGATGCGGGTGCGCAGCTCGGCCAGGTGGTAGGTGAGCGGAAGCTTCTCGTCATCCAACGTTGGGGCTCTTGAATTCGTCGGGGGGCTTCGGCCCGCCGGGCTTCTCGCGCTCGCCCTCCGGTTCGGCGGGCGCGGCCTTCGCGTCGGACTCGCCTTCCGCGGTTTTTTGGGCCGGCGGGTCGATGCGGGCCTCGTCCGTGACCGCGAGGAATTCGCGCCGGACTTCGGTCGACGCGCGGCGGAATTCCGCGAGCCCCTTGCCGAGCGAGCGGGCGAGTTCCGGCAGCTTCTTCGGCCCGATGACGATCAGTCCGACCGTCAAGATGACCAGCAGCTCTGTCATTCCGATGCCAAACACGGCGGCTCCGCCAGTGGTTACCGGCGAAGATTAGCAGCCCGCCGAAACGCCTGCGGGGGGCCGGAGCAATTGCTCACGACCCCCCGCACCCCCCCAATAACGCAGTTGGATCGGCGTTCAGTCCCGCTCCTGCATCACGCGTCGATGCCATTTCGACGGCACGCCGTCCGGCTCGCAGAGCAGGTCGAGACCGATCCAGTAGCGGCCGTCGCGGGTCGGCTCGCACCAGACCACGCGGCCGATCGTCGCGCCGATCGATCGACCGTCGAGCCGTTTCACTTCGATCCGCAGCAGCGCGCCAATCGACTCGGGGACGTCGACGCCCAGGCACATCCCGAGCGGTGACACGTCGCGGCTGAATCCGCGGCGCGGCGCCTGGTCTGCGCGCGTGCGCGGAAACGGCGTGTACTCTGCACTTCGAACCTCGTCGCTGCGCGGCTCGCGCCGAACCGGCGTAAACAGCGCTGGAATTTCGCCATCGATTTGCGCGTCCGCGATCTTCGAAGCGAGTTTCGATACGGCAGCAGTCATCTCTAGGCTCCTATCTGGGTGGCCGCATTGGCCGGTTCGATTTTGGAATGCGCGTCTGCGACGGCATCCGCCACGATTGCGGGATCGATGTCGCACGCTCCCGATTCGAGAATGACCAGGAATTCCTTGGCGAAGTGCGGGTCGAACTGGATGCCCGCGAAGCGCCGGATCTCGTCGACGGCCGCGTCTCGCACGAGCGCCCGGCGGTAGGGCCGGTCGCTGCTCATCGCGTCGAACGCGTCGACGACCGCGATGATGCGCGACGTTCGCGGGATTTCCTAGCCCTTCAGCCCGTCCGGGTAGCCGCTTCCGTCCCACCACTCGTGGTGGTGTCGGATGGCCGAGGCGATCGCGTTCGGAATCGCGAGCGGCTTGACGAGCCGCGCGCCGATGGCCGGATGCTGCTCGACGAGCACGCGCTCGGTCTCGTCGAGTGAACCCGCCCGCAGCAGCAGATCGGTCGGCACGCCGACCTTGCCGAGATCGTGCAGAAACGCGGCGACGCGGACCTCTTCCATGCCTTCCGAATCGTGCGACAGCCGTTCCGCGAGCAGGCTCGCGTAGAACGAGACGCGCCGCGCGTGGCCGCGCATGAAGCGATCCTTGACTTCGATGGTCTCCGCGAGAACCTCGAGGAACTCCATCGTGCGCGGCGCGCCGATCGCGCTCGCGCCCGCTTCGGCCGCTTCGCCGAACTCCGGAAAGAACAGGCCCACCTGCTCGCGCAGTTTCTCGCTGCACTGCAGATCTTTGAGGATCGCCTGGGCGCCGCGATCGCGTCCGACCACGCCGCCGAGCGCCTCGAGGAAGTCGGTCAATCGACCCCGCGCGCGCTTGCGGGCCAGCGCTCGGCCCACGGCCGCGCTCACCTGCACCACGTCGAAGGGCTTCTGGATGTAGTCGCAGATGCCCGCGCGAATGCCTTCGGCCGCGCTCTCGATGCTGCCGCAGCCGGTGATGATCACGATTTCGATCTGGGGGAATTCGCTGCGCACGGCCCGCATCAGCTCCTGGCCGTGCATCCCTGGCATGTTGAGGTCGAGGGTGATCAGGTCGACGCGATCGCTGCGGATCAGTTCGAGCGCCTCGGCGCCGCTGCTCGCCTGGAGCACCCGGTGGTTCGAGGCCAGGATCATGCGCAGGGATTCCCGCGGCCCGCGCTCGTCGTCGACGATCAGGATGGTTTCGGGTGTCTGGTTGTCGGTCATTTGGGGGACCTCCCGTCTTGGCTGTGCAGAGCTGAATCGCAAGCGACGTGCCAGGCTCCGCGCGATGCGCAAAGTTTCCCGTAAGCATTTGAAAGTACACATGAAATGAAGTCTGACGAGAGAAGCAACCCGGCCGGCCGGAGCGCCGAAGAGCGTTCCGATCGGAACACCATTCGAGAACCGAACCCATAGTTCACTGTTTTTAAAGAGAAATTTTAGGTGTTCGGATCGGAACACTCAAAGCAGCGCCGAACGGCGCCCTACGCGCGGCTGAGCGCGTTTCAGCTCGGCTCGATGCCGTAGCGGTCCATCTTGAGTTTGAGCGAGCGGCGCGTGATCTGGAGCTGCTCGGCGGCCCGCGTCTGGTTGCCGTCCGCGCGCGCGAGCGCTTCGACGATCAGCGTCTTCTCGAAGTTGCCCAGCGCCGCGTCGAAACCGAGCTGCCCGGTCCGCACCGATTCGCCCAGTGTCTCGAGTTCGCTCGCGCGCACGATCGCGGGCGGCAGATCTCCGAGCTCCAGCACCTCGCCCTCTGCGAGCGCGACCGCGCGCGCGATCGCGTTCTCGAGTTCGCGCACGTTGCCCGGCCAGGTGTAGCGCTCGAGCGCGGCGATCGCGCCGCGCGCGATCCGGCTGGGTCCGCGGTCGGCCTCCTCTCGCGCGGCGGCGAGGAAGTGTTCGGCGAGCCGGCGGATGTCCTCGCGCCGCTCCGCGAGCGCCGGCAGCGCGATCGGGACGACGTTGATGCGATAGAAGAGGTCCGAGCGGAAGCGCCCCTCGGCGACGTCCGCCTCGAGGTCGCGATTCGTGGCCGCGACGACGCGCACGTCGACTTCGATCGGCGCCGAGCCGCCGAGCCGTTCGATCTGCTTTTCCTGCAGCGCGCGCAACAGCTTCGCCTGCACGGAGATGCCGAGTTCGCCGATCTCGTCGAGGAAGAGGGTGCCGCCCGCCGCGGTTTCGAACTTGCCGATGCGCCGCTCGCGCGCGTCGGTGAACGCGCCGCGCTCGTGGCCGAAGAGCTCGCTCTCGATCAGTGGATCCGGCAGCGCCGCGCAGTTGACCGCGACGAAGGGCTGCTCGGCGCGCTCGCCCAGATCGTGGATCGCGCGCGCGACGAGTTCCTTGCCGGTGCCGCTCTCGCCCTGGATCAGCACCGTGGCGCGCGAGGCCGCGATTCGGCGAATCGTCTGGAAGAGCTCCCGCATCGGAGGGCTCGCGCCGACCAGACCGCACAGGCGCTCGCGTTCGTCGGCTTCCGCGCGCAGCCGCACCACCTCGCGCTCGAGTTCGCGCCGCTCGAGCAGGCTGCGAACCTTGATCCGCAGCGCCTCCACCTCGAACGGCTTGGTGATGTAGTCGACGGCCCCGCGCTTCATCGCTTCGACCGCGGTGTTGACGGTCTTGGTGGCGGTCAGCACGACGACGGGCGGCGGGTCGGCTTCATCCGCGAGCGCCGCGAGCAGGTCGAGGCCGCTGCGCCCCGGCATCACCAGATCCAACAGGATCAGGTCGGGCGTCGACTCCTGCAGTACGCGTTCGGCCTCTTCGACCGAACCCGCGGTGGCGACTTCGCAGTCGCCCTTGAAGAGCATGCGCAGCGATTCGCGCACACCCTGCTCATCGTCCACGACCAACACACGAGGCATCGGTGCGGGAGGGTATCAGACGGGGATCAGGCGGGGATGTCGATCAGCAGCACGGTTTCGTGGCCCTCGCCGGGATCGATCGCGAAGCTGCCGCCCTGGGCGCGGATGATCGCCGCGGCGATCGCGTAGTCGAGCGCGTTTTCGGCGGGCGAGGTGCCGGGCACGCGCGCCCCGCTCTGCGAACCGTCGTGGTTGCCAAAGCGAACGAGCACGCGCACGCTGGCGCCGCCGTCGAGTCCGGCCGGGTGGCGGCGCGAAGCGATGAAGACGTCGCCGCCCTCGGGCGCGAGATCCAGGCTCTTGTCGATCAGCGACTCCAGTGCGAGCCGCAGTTGGGCGGCGTCGCCGGTCGCGGTGGTGTGCTGTTCGTCCAATTCCTTGAGCACGAGCAGGTTGCGGTCGCGCATGCGCCCGGTTCGCGCGGAGAGGATCTCTTCCAGCAGCGCCGAGAGGTCCACCTTTTCGACCGCGGGCGCTTCGAGCGAGGCGAGTTCGCCCAGCCGCGCGATGACCGCTTCGATGCGCTGCGCATCCTGCCCGACCAGTTCGCCAAAGCGCGCGCGAAATTCCGGATCGTCGTAGCGGCTCGGCAACAGCTCGGCGAAGGTCCGGATGGTGGAGAGCGGGTTGCGCATTTCGTGCGCGATCGCCGCGGCGAGCGG
>JAFDBP010000156.1 GCA_019313245.1 Deltaproteobacteria bacterium | reverse complement strand
GGGCGACTGCCGGCAGCTTGAGTCCGCGAACGCGGGGCGCGCAGATCGCGATGTTGGCCGCGCGGCGGCCCTTCGCAGCGTCGTGCGCGCGCCCGGCCAGGCCGCGCAGCGACTCGGCGCCGAGTTCGGCCTCCTCGCCGAGCCCGATCAGCTGAACACGCTCGGCCGGAAACTCCGCGCTGGGGTACAGCAGGAGGCTCTGCCCGGTCTTGCCGTCAAAATCACCGCTCTCGATCACCGCCGCGATCCGCCCCCCCAGCGCGCGATCGATCGCGGCGATCCGGGTCGGCGGGCGCCAGCGCGCGCCCTCGAGCTTCGGCACGGGAATCACGAGCATCGCTGTGCGCACATCGCTGGCGCTCTTGGTTTCGACGGTGATCTGCATCACGGCTCCTTGTGTCGGCGGAGTTGTATTGAACTCCCTGCGGGCGTTACCTAGACTCGCTTCGCTCTCAAACGAGTGTGGAAATGAACTTTATCGTCGGGACGGCTGTGGGGGGACGTCTCGCGAGCCTGGATGCACTGGCACTGGTTTGGCAGGCCAGTTGGCTCGTTCAATTCGTCCTCCTGTTGTTACTCATACTGTCGGTCATTTCGTGGGCGATCATCGCCTTCAAGTGGCGTGAGCTGCGCCGCGCCGAGCAGGATAGCGAGGCATTTCTCGAGGTCTATCACGAGGGTTCCCTCGACGCCGCCTACGAGGCGGCCAGAGACCTCGATCGCGGCCCGCTTTCGGCGGTCTTCCTCGAAGCCTACGGCGAGATCAACCGGATGGCGCGCTTCAGCGGCAAATCCGCGCTGGAAGGGCTCACGGAAAGCAATCTGCAGGCGCTCGAGCGAAAGATCGCCTGGATCGGTTCGCGCGAAGCATTGCGCCTCGAGCGCGGGCTCTCGTTTCTGGCGACCACGGGGAGCGCGGCCCCCTTCATCGGCCTGTTCGGAACGGTGATCGGAATCATCAACGCGTTTCAGGGCATTGGCCTGACCGGCTCGGCAAGCCTCGCGGTCGTGGCGCCCGGAATCGCAGAGGCGCTGATTGCCACCGCGGTCGGGCTGTTCGCCGCGATTCCCGCCACGGTCTTCTACAACTACTTCGTCGGCGAGTTGCGGGGCATTGCGGCCGCGATCGATCTCTTCAGCACCGAGTACGAGGGCGATCTGCGCCAGATGGCGGGCGCGAAGCGGGAGCCCAACCCCGCGGCAGCGGACTGAGGGAGTGTCTTCTTGACGGCGCTGCGGCCTCGATCCGAGATCAACGTCACGCCCTTCGTCGATGTGATGTTGGTCCTGCTGATCATCTTCATGGTGACCGCTCCGATGATGCACCAGGGGGTCGACGTCGATCTCCCGGAAACCACGACCCAGCAGCTGCGGGTCAAGGACGAACCGCTGATCCTGACGGTCGACAAGGCGGGCAAATACCACCTCGGCCGGCGCGAAGTCGGCGAGGCCGAGCTGGGTGAGAAGCTCGAGGCGATCTTCGAGGGCCGCGACAGCAAGGAGATCTTTCTGCGGGCCGATGAGAACGTCGCCTACCGCTACGTCGTCAAAGCCCTAGCGGCCGCTCGAGAGGCGGGCGCCACCAAACTCGGGATGGTGACGGAGCCCGAGAGCTGAGCGTAGATCGGGGCGCGCATCGTGACGGGAACCGAAGAGCTCTTCATTCAACTTGGCGAATTGCGCCGGCACGAACTGCGCCGCCTGATCGCGATCTCGTTTGCCGCCCACCTGGTGGTGGTCGCGATGTTCGGTTTTTCACCCGAGTCGAGGATCAGCGTGCCGCGCGGGGTGGTTGCGGTGGAACTGGTGCAGGCGCCCGCGGTCGCGCGTCCGGCGCCGCCTGCGCCCGTCGCAAAACCCGCGCCGCCGAAACCGGCGCCGCCCGTACCCAAGAAGGTGGTGCTGCCCGCGGAGCCGACCACGCCGAAAGTGAAACCCAAGCCGGTCAAACCCGTCGAGAAACCCGCGCCCACGCCCGCCCCCGCGGAGAATCTGGAGGATGCGCTCGCGCAGCTGCGCGACGAAATCGGCGAAGAGGCGCCCCCGACCGAGATCGCGAAGGCGGCGCCGGCCGCCGCCGGGCCGCTCGGCTCGCCCGACGGCGTTCCGATTTCGCCGGAAGTCGCGGCCTGGATCAAGAAGACCAAGATTCACGTGAAAAACAACTGGATCCTGCAGCCCGGATTTCGCAACGAGGTCCTCGAGACGCATGTCGAGGTCGATCTCGATGCATCGGGCGGGGTGCGCGGCACGCCGCGGATTTCTCGGCGCTCGGGCAACCCCTACTACGACGAGAGCGTGGTTCGCGCGATCCAGAAGTCGAGCCCATTGCCGGCACCGCCGGAAGCTGGAAAGTGGAATTTCGTCTTCCAGCCCGAGGACTACTATTGATGCGCGCCATCTCGCTCGCCGCCATCGCCGTCTTCTGTGTTGCGTTCACGGCCGCGGACGCGCGCGCCGCGGATCGCCCCTCCGTCGTCATCCAAGGCGGCGGCGAGCAGAAGTTTGCCGTCGCGCTGCAGAAATTCGGCGGCAATTTCGACGCGGAGGCGTACCGCGAGAGCATGGTGGACGCGCTCGAATTCTCGAGCCTGTTTCGCCTGATCGATCGCAAGGCCTTTCTCGGACCCGCGACCACGGAAGTGTTGAGCGAGCGGGACGAAGTCGGCTGTCTGGAGTGGTCGACGATCGGGGCGGACATCTTCGTCGAGGGTGTGCAGCGCCTCGAGCAGGAGCAGTTCATCGCGGAATTCGCCGTCTGGGATCTCGCCGGCTGTCAGCGCAAGCTCAACCGCCGCTACCGCCAGGCCGCGTCCGCCGATCCGCTGATGCTCGCCAGGCGCATGGCGGACGACATCGTGGAGGTGCTCACCGGGGTTCGCGGGGTTGCGAGCACCGAACTCACGTTCGTCTCGAAGCGCGACGGCAATCCCGAGATCTTCGTGATGAACGCCGACGGCAGCAATCAGCGCGCGGCCACCGCCAATCGCTCGATCAACAACTTCCCGACCTGGTCGCCCAGCGGCGACTCGATCATCTACACCTCCTACCGCTCCGAGAACCGCCCGATGCTGTATCTCTCGACGCGCGGTCGCGGCAAGCCCGGGCGCATCCTCGCCCCGCTCAGCAGCAATCCGCTCTACCGAGCGGTCTATCACCCGAACGGACGCGAACTGGCCGTCGTGATGAGCCCGAAGGGTTCGGCGGAAATCTACCGGGTGGATCTCGCGGGCAAGAATCCGCGCAACCTCACCCGGAGTCGCGCGATCGACGTCTCACCTTCGTGGTCGCCCGACGGAGATCGACTCGCGTTCGTCTCCGACCGTTCGGGCTCGCCGCAGATCTATCTGATGGATTCGGACGGAGCCAACGTCAGGCGGCTGACCTTCAACGGCAACTACAACACGAATCCCGCCTGGTCGCCGGACGGGCGCTGGATCGCCTACCAGGGCCGCGTCGGTGGCCAGTTCGACATCTGGTTGATCGATCCGGAGGGAAGTGTGAACCTCCCGCTGATCAGCCACCCCCGCAGCGACGAATCGCCGTGCTGGTCGCCGGATTCGAGAAAGATCGCGTTCAGTTCCACACGCCGGGGAAGCGCCGAAATCTACGTGATCGATTCCAGCGGGGAAAATTTGCGGCGCTTGACCCGGAGCTCGGGCGACGACACGAGCCCCGCCTGGGGGCCCTTTCCGCGCTAGCCGGCGGGCGCGGGCGCTGCGGGGTGAATACGGTATGAGTACTCGGGGATCGAGGGATAGGGGGGAAGACGGATGAATCGGGGATACGCGGCGCTCGTTCTGGCCCTGCCGTTGCTGACCGGCTGCGTCACGGTCGCGGAATTCAGAAAGGTCCAGCGGGATGTGATCGACCTCAAGCGCAACGCGGCGAAAGGCGGAGAGGGCGCGCCGCGCGAGCGCGTGGCCGACCTCGCGGTGCGCCTCGACGCACTCGAGCAGGAAAACGAGCTGCTGAACGGCCGGCTCGAGGTCGCCGAACATCGGGCCGAAGAAGCGCTGCGAGAGGCGCGCGCGGCGCGCCAGGAAAGCGCGCTCGGAGCGGTCGATTCAGAGGCCGCGGCCCCCGGGGAGGGCGCAGAACTCGGATCCGATGGCGACGGAAACACCATGCTCTCCGAGGAATTGGCCGCCTACAAGGCCGCTCGCTCGCTGTGGAGCAGCAGCGATTGGGAAGCTTGTGTTGACCGACTCGGCGAGTTCTTGCAAACTTATCCGTCCTCCGTATACGCGGATGACGCCGCGTACTGGCGGGCAGATTGCTATTTCCAACAGGGGAACTATAAAAAGGCGATTTTGCGCTTCGACGATGTGGTCGCTCGTTACCCAAACGGAAACAAGGCAGCCGACGCTCTCTACCGAGAGGGCGAAGCGCTGCTCCGGTTGGGTCCGGCCTACAACACTGCAGCGCGTAAGGCTTTCGAACGTGTACTCAACGAGTATCCGGATTCGGACCGAGCCGTAGAGGCGAAACAGCAGATCGATCTGCTCTAAACCGATCGAACGCAGCAGGGGACTGGTTTGAACAAACGGGATCTGGAACGATTCAAGAAGCTTCTCCTGGAGCAGCGCGAGCAGCTCATGGGCAACCAGCGCAGAGCGCTCGCGGGAGACATCCATCTCGACCCCGATGATTTCCCGGACGAAATCGACACGGCTTCCTCCGAGATCAACCTGCAGTTCACGGGTCGATTGCGCGAGCGCGAGCAGGGGCTGCTCTCGAAGGTCGACACCGCGCTGCGCAAGATCGACGACGGCGAATACGGCGAATGCGTGAACTGCGGCGAGGACATCGGCGTCAAGCGGCTTCGGGCTCGGCCGGTCGCCGAGTTGTGCATCGACTGCAAGTCCGAGCAGGAGAAGCTGGAACGACGGACCGGCTAACCCCCGACCTCATTCTCGGTATCGAGAGTTCCTGCGACGAAATGGCCGCGGCGGTCGTGCGCGGTGGCGCCGAGATCCTCTCCTCTGTCGTTCAGGGCCAGATCGAAGTTCACGAACCCTACGGGGGCGTCGTCCCCGAACTCGCCTCGCGCGACCACGTCCGCAGCGTCTCCGCGGTGGTCGAGGCCGCGCTCGCGCAGGCCGGGGTGCCTTCGCGCGAACTCAGCGCAATTGCCGTGACCGCGGGGCCCGGACTGATCGGGTCGCTGCTGGTGGGCTTGTCGTTCGGCAAAGCGCTCGCGTATCGGCTCGGTGTACCGCTGGTGGGCGTGCATCACCTGAGCGGTCACCTCGCCTCCGCCGAACTCGCCGACGCTTCGCTTCGCGCGCCGTATATCTGCCTGCTCGTTTCGGGTGGCCACACTGCGCTCTACCGGATCGAGGGCGGCGCGACTCCCCAGCTGCTGGGTGAAACCCGCGACGACGCGGTCGGGGAGGCGTTCGACAAGGTCGCCAAACTGCTCGAACTCGGTTTTCCGGGCGGGCCCGCGATTGCGGCGGCCGCCGAAACGGGCGATGCGCGGGCGGTTCGCTTTCCGCGGCCGATGCTCGATCGCGCGGGCTTCGACTTCTCGTTCAGCGGCTTGAAGACCGCGGTGGCGCTGGAAGTCGAGCGGCGCGCGCAATGCGGCGCGTTCGACGCGGCGGCCGTCGCCGACAT